>NZ_WKDV01000034.1:0-77763 GCF_021605825.1 Pseudomonas sp. PA-6-3C | reverse complement strand
CCCGGCGTCCTGCCGGGTTACCCACGGATTCAAGCCTGCGTTCGGCCATCGTGGTTAACGGGGCGCCTCAGATCAAAAGCAAGATCAAAAGCAGAGCACGGCGGCCTGAAAGCCGACCTGAGTGGTTAGATCAAAAGCGAAAGCGGATTTGCATACACTGAAGAGCTGCTTTTCTGTGGGAGCTGGCTTGCCTGCGATGCAGACACCTCGGTACATCAGGCACACCGAGTTGATGCTATCGCAGGCAAGCCAGCTCCCACCTTTGACCGAGTATGGCTCTGCTGTTGCTGTTGCTGTTGCTGTTGCTGTTGCTGTTGCTGTTGCTGTTGCTGTTGCTGTTGCTGTTGCTCCGGCCCTTGCATCCTTTTCGATGACGAAGTCAGCGGTCTTTTGATCTGTGCTTTTGATCTTGATCTTGATCTGAAATCGCCCCGTTAAACACGATGGCCGCAATTCGACAGTGATTTGGGGGGTAAACCGGCAGGGATGCCGGTTTAGCCGCGCTGGGCCAAGGATGGCCCATCGCGGCGGCCCCCCAAATCACTGTCGGATTGCGGGCATGCCGAGCCACAGCGAGGCACCGAGTGTTGGGGCGAGGACCTTTTGCTTACTTTTCGGTCCTTCGAAAAGTGAGTCGCTGTAAGAGCGAAACCATAGGCCGCCGTTACCGCAGCAATGGATATGTACCCGACCAAACACCCCCCGGCCAAACCGCTATCGCAGGCAACCCAGCTCCCACAGTTATTTGTGTTTCAAGCCCACCTCTCGCGAAATTACCAAGCAAGCTAATAATTCCATTTGACATTCGCTGCCTAAGCAGTAACATCTTGTCATACATTCACTGCCTAGGCAGTAATAAGGTGACTTTCGATGACCCACTACACCCCTGACAGCTTTCGCAACTGCCACCTCGGCCTGTTGCTGGGCCGGGCGGCGCTGCTCAAGGACCGCATTATCGACACCCATATGGAACCCCACGGCGTCACCGCCGCGCAGTTCAAGGTGTTGATCATCATTGCCCAGTTCGACGTCGATACCCCGGCGGAGCTGTGCCGCCACCTGTCCCTCGACAGCGGCTCCATGACCCGCATGCTCGACCGTCTGGAGCAAAAGGGCCTGCTGGCGCGCAAGCGCTCCGAGCAGGACCGGCGCCAGGTGCAGTTAGTGCTCACCGAAGACGGCCAGCGCCTGGCCGACATGTTGCCGCATATCGGCGCGCAGTCGATGAATGAACTGGCCGGTGCCCTCGAGCCTGGTGAGTTGGAAACCCTGGAAAGAATCCTCAAGAAAATTCTGGTAGCTGCCGGTGACGCCATCGTCCTCCAGCGGGTAGGTAATCAATGAAAACGCGTGCACTCAGCCTGGTGTTGGTGGCGATGAGCATGGCCGGTTGTGCCAACTTCAGCGGCCTCGACACCCAGGGCCAACGTCTCGACGCCAACACGTTGCAAACCGGCAAATCCTTGAGCGGCGTGACCCTGTCCACGGCCGCCTGGCCCACCGCCGACTGGTGGAAAAGCCTCGGCGACCCGCAACTCGACGGTCTGATTCACGAAGCCCTGCAAAACAGCCCTGATATGCAAGTGGCCAGCGCCCGTGCGCACCAGGCCGAAGCCGCCGCTTATGCCGCCGATGCGGCGCGCATGCCAACCCTGGATGCCAGCGCCGGTGTGAGCCGTTCGCGCCTGGCCAAGGACCAGGACCCGCGCGGGCAGGGCGATGCCTATGCCACGGTGCGTAACATCGGCGCCAGCTTCAACTACAACTTCGACCTTTGGGGTGGCCAGCGCGCTGCCTGGGAAGCCGCGTTGGGCCAGGCGCGTGCAGCCGAAGTCGACCAGCAAGCCGCACGCCTGACCCTGGCCGCCAACGTCGCCAAGGCTTACAGCGATTTGGGCCAAGCGCATATCGTGCGTGACCTGGCCAATGACGACCTCAAGCGCACCCGCCAGATGCTCGACCTGAGCAAACGCCGCCTCAGCTCCGGCATCGACAGCGAATACCAGTACCAACAGACCGAAAGCCTGGAAGCCAGCTCCCAGTCGCAGTTGATCGACGCTGAAAAACAACTGCAAAGCGCCAAGATCGCCCTGGCGGTATTGCTCGGCAAAGGCCCGGACCGTGGCGGCGAGCTGACCCGCCCGAACGTGTTGAAACCCAGTGCCGTCGCTGTGCCTTCAGTCTTGCCGGCCGAATTGCTGGGCCGTCGCCCGGACCTGATCGCCGCACGCTGGCGCGTGGAGGCCGCGAGTAAAAACGTGGCCGCGAGCAAAACCCGCTTCTACCCCAACCTCAACCTCAGTGCGAGCGCCGGGGCCGAGTCGTTGCTCGGTGATGCGATGTTTGGCTCGGCCAGCCGGTTCTTCAGCATTGCGCCGACGATCTCGTTGCCGATCTTTGACGGTGGCCGCTTGCGTGCCGACCTCGATGCTCGCGACGCCGATTACGACCTGGCCGTGGCCCAGTACAACAAAACCCTGGTGCAAGCCTTGGGCGATATCGGCAACACCCTGATGCAACTGCGCGAAACCGGGCGGCAGATCCAGGCGCAGCAACACGCTGCGGACATCGCCCAGCAGTCTTACGACACCGGCGTACAGCGTTACAGCTCCGGCATCGGTAACTACCTGGATGTGCTCAGCATCGAGCAGCAATTGCTGCAGGCCCAGCGCCAGCTGGCGACCTTGAATGCGGCGCAGATCGACCTGTCGATTCAATTGATGCAAGCCCTGGGTGGCGGATTCAACGCCGATAACGTGGCCGCGACCACGACCAGCCCTGCCATCCGTACGGAATAATTTGAGGTATTTGTCATGGCCACTGTCGAAAACAGCAACGCAACTGAAAAGCCCGATAACAACCCGCGCAAACGCAAAGTCATGCTGATCGGCCTGGCGCTGATCGTCATTCTTGGCGTGGTCGGCGTGTGGGGCTGGTATGAGTTCTACGGGCGCTTCAATGAAAGCACCGACGACGCCTATGTGAACGGCAACGTGGTGGAAATCACCCCGCTGGTCACCGGCACCGTGGTCAGCATCGGCGCCGACGACGGCGACCTGGTCCACGAAGGCCAGGTTCTGATCAACTTCGACCCGAATGACGCCGCCGTCGGCCTGCAAAGTGCCCAGGCCAACCTGGCCCGCACCGTGCGCCAGGTGCGTGGTTTGTACAGCAATGTCGATGGCATGAAAGCCCAGGTCAACGCACAGAAAGCTGACGTGCAAACCGCCCAGGACAACTTCAACCGCCGTAAGACGCTGGCCCAGGGCGGTGCGATCTCCCAGGAGGAACTGTCCCATGCCCGTGACAACCTGACCGCCGCCAAGAACGCCCTGACCAACCTTGAGCAGCAACTGAAAACCACCAATGCCTTGGTGGATGACACGGTGATTTCGTCCCACCCGGATGTGCAAGCCGCCGCCGCGCAACTGCGTCAGGCCTACCTGACCAACGCGCGCAGCACCTTGATCGCACCGGTCACCGGCTACGTGGCCAAGCGCACCGTGCAACTGGGCCAGCGCGTGCAACCCGGCACCGCGTTGATGGCGGTGATCCCGCTGGACCAGTTGTGGATCGACGCCAACTTCAAGGAAACCCAGCTGCGCGATATGCGCATTGGCCAGCCGGTGGACATCGAAGCGGACATCTATGGCAGTGACGTGAAATTCAGCGGCACCGTCGACAGCCTCGGCGCCGGCACCGGCAGCGCGTTTGCCCTGCTGCCTGCGCAGAATGCCACCGGTAACTGGATCAAGATCGTGCAACGGGTGCCAGTGCGCATCCACATCAACGCCGACGAGTTGGCCAAGAACCCGCTGCGGGTGGGCTTGAGCACTGTGGTCAACGTCGACCTGCACGACCAAAGCGGCCCGGTGCTGGCGCAACAGGCACCGCAAAAGGCCTCGTTCACCACCAACGTGTATGACCGCCAACTGGCCGAAGCCGATGCCATGATCACGCAGTTGATCCATGACAACAGCCTCGCCGCACCCAAGGCTGTGCAACGCTGATGAGCGCTAACGCCCCCGCGTCCTTTACGCCGCCAAGCTTGCTGATGGCCACTATTGGCCTGTCGCTGGCGACCTTTATGCAGGTGCTCGACACCACCATCGCCAACGTGGCGTTGCCGACCATTTCCGGCAACCTGGGCGTGAGTTCGGAGCAGGGAACCTGGGTGATCACCTCGTTTGCGGTGAGCAACGCCATTGCCTTGCCGCTCACCGGCTGGCTGAGTCGCCGGTTTGGCGAGGTGAAGCTGTTTTTGTGGGCGACCATCCTGTTTGTATTGGCGTCGTTCCTCTGTGGTATTTCCACCTCGATGCCCGAGCTGATTGGCTTTCGGGTGCTGCAAGGCCTGGTCGCCGGGCCGTTGTACCCAATGACCCAGACGTTGCTGATCGCGGTTTACCCACCGGCCAGGCGCGGCATGGCCCTGGCGTTACTGGCGATGGTTACGGTGGTGGCGCCGATTGCCGGCCCCATCCTCGGCGGCTGGATCACCGACAGCTACAGCTGGCCGTGGATCTTCTTTATCAACGTGCCCATCGGCATCTTTGCGGTGATGGTGGTGCGTTCGCAATTGAAGAAACGCCCGGTGGTCACCAGTTACCAGCCGATGGATTATGTCGGGCTGCTGAGCTTGATCGTCGGTGTCGGCGCTTTGCAGATCATCCTCGACAAGGGCAATGACCTGGACTGGTTCGAATCCAACTTCATCATCATCGGTGCGGCGATTTCGGTGATTGCCCTGGCGGTGTTCATCATCTGGGAGCTGACCGACAAGCACCCGGTGGTCAACCTGCGGTTGTTTGCCTACCGCAACTTCCGTATCGGCACCATCGTGTTGATTTTGGGCTATGCGGGCTTCTTCGGGATCAACCTGATTCTGCCGCAATGGCTGCAAACCCAGATGGGCTACACCGCCACCTGGGCCGGCCTGGCGGTCGCGCCGATCGGTATTTTGCCGGTGCTGATGTCACCCTTTGTGGGCAAGTATGCGCACAAGTTCGATTTGCGCTTGCTGGCGGGCCTGGCGTTCCTGGCGATTGGCTTGAGCTGCTTTATGCGCGCAGGCTTTACCAATCAGGTGGATTTCACCCATATCGCTTTGGTGCAGTTGTTCATGGGGATCGGCGTGGCGTTGTTCTTTATGCCGACCTTGAGCATCCTGATGTCCGACTTGCCGCCGGCGCAAATCGCCGACGGCGCGGGTCTTGCGACCTTCCTGCGGACCCTGGGCGGTAGCTTTGCGGCCTCGCTGACCACCTGGATCTGGATTCGCCGCGCCGATCAGCACCACGCGTACATGAGCGAGAACATGACCACCTACGACTCCGCCACCCGCGATGCATTGCAGGCGCTAGGCGGGGCAGGGCACAAGGCCTATGCGCAGTTGGACCAGATCCTCACCAGCCAGGCGTACATGATGTCCACCGTGGATTACTTCACGTTGCTGGGGTGGATGTTCATGGGCTTGATGTTGCTGGTGTGGCTGGCCAAGCCGCCGTTTGGTGCGAAGGCCGGGCCGGAGGCATCGGGGCACTGACCGACTGGACTCAGTCAATGTGGGAGCTGGCTTGCCTGCGATAGCATCACCTGGGTATGCCTGATGTACCGAGGTGCTTGCATCGCAGGCAAGCCAGCTCCCACACAAGCCAGCTCCAACACAAGCCAAACCCCACACAAGCCAGCGTTCTGTGTCTCAGGGTTATGCGCCGGGCAACGCCAACTGTGGGTTGACGAAGTCAAACGCCGCCAGCGCAAACCCTTGCTCATCCACCTGCAACGCCCAACCCTGCTTGTCCCAATCCCCCAGCACAATACGCTTGGCCGCCTGGTCACCAATCTGCAGTTTATGAATGGCGGGGCGGTGCGTATGGCCGTGGACCAGGGTGCGCACGCCGAACTGCTGCATCACCCGTGGCACTTCCTCGGGCGTCACATCGACAATATCGTTGGCCTTCATGCGCGTTTGCGCACGGCTCTCGCTGCGCAGCTTGCGCGCCAGCTTGTGGCGGGTGCGCAACGGCAAGTGCCGCAGAATGAACAAAACAATCGGGTTGCGCAGAATGCGCCGCAGCTTCATATAGCCGACGTCGCGGGTGCAGAGGCTGTCGCCGTGCATCAACAGCACGGGCTCGCCATGTAACTGCACGACACTCGGGTCCTTGAGCAAGGTAGCGCCTGCGGCTTTGCAGAACGCCTTGCCGATCAGGAAATCGCGGTTGCCATGCATGATAAAAATCGGGGTGCCGCTGTTGCTCAGCTCGCGTAAAGCCTCGCAGATGGAACGCTGGAAGGCGGTCATCCCATCGTCGCCAATCCAGGCTTCAAAGAAGTCCCCCAGAATGTACAACGCCTGGGCGCCACGGGCGCGGCCGTGGAGCAGATCCAGAAACGCCCGGGTGATATCCGGGCGCTCCTCTTCCAGATGCAAGTCTGAAATCAGCAATATCACCCAACGATCTCGGCTTTCTGGACGATCACGTCTTCTGCTGGAACGTCCTGGTGACCGGCCTTGGAGGTGGTGGACACGCCTTTGATCTTGTCGACCACGTCCTGGCCTTCGGTGACTTTACCGAATACCGCGTAGCCCCAGCCCTGCACGTTCTTGCCGCTGTGGTTGAGGAAGGCGTTGTCGGCGACGTTGATGAAGAACTGCGCGGAGGCCGAATGCGGCTCCATGGTACGGGCCATGGCGACGGTGTACTTGTCGTTGGAAAGGCCGTTGTCCGCTTCGTTCTGGATGCTTGGACGCTTGTCTTTCTTTTCTTTCATGCCTGGCTCGAAACCGCCGCCCTGGATCATGAAGTTGCCGATGACACGGTGGAAAACGGTGTTTTCGTAGTGGCCGGCGTTCACGTACTCGATGAAGTTGGCGACGGTGATCGGCGCTTTCTCGGCGTTCAGCTCGATGACGATGTCACCGTGGTTGGTGGTCAGTTTGACTTGAGTCATGTTCACTACTCTTTTCAGGGAATTCGTGGGTTTGGACGCCAAGGCGCCGCTACCGGTTTGGCTAAATGTGTGCCAAGGCGCGCAGTTTAGCGTGCCCGGCAGGAATTTCGAGGTGGTTTTTTACCGCCGGTGCATTAAATGCAGCAGTTTTCGGTGCTGCTCTGTTAGGTACTTGACAGCATCGGCTATGATATCGCCTTTGTTTTATCTGGCCCCAACCGGCCACGAACCTGTCTGTTCAAGGATCCTATGAGCAAGCCCACTGTCGACCCTACCTCGAATTCCAAGGCCGGACCTGCCGTCCCGGTCAATTTCCTGCGCCCGATCATCCAGGCGGACCTGGATTCGGGCAAGCACACGCAGATCGTCACCCGCTTCCCGCCAGAGCCCAACGGCTACCTGCACATCGGTCACGCCAAGTCGATCTGTGTGAACTTCGGCCTGGCCCAGGAGTTCGGTGGCGTCACGCACCTGCGTTTCGACGACACCAACCCGGCCAAGGAAGACCAGGAATACATCGACGCCATCGAAAGCGACATCAAGTGGCTGGGCTTCGAATGGTCCGGTGAAGTGCGCTATGCGTCCAAGTATTTCGACCAGTTGTTCGACTGGGCCGTCGAGCTGATCAAGGCCGGCAAGGCCTACGTCGACGACCTGACCCCGGAGCAGGCCAAGGAATACCGTGGCACGCTGACCGAGCCGGGCAAGAACAGCCCGTTCCGTGACCGTTCGGTAGAAGAGAACCTCGACTGGTTCAACCGCATGCGCGCCGGTGAGTTCCCGGACGGCGCCCGTGTGCTGCGTGCCAAGATCGACATGGCCTCGCCGAACATGAACCTGCGCGACCCGATCATGTACCGCATCCGCCACGCCCATCACCACCAGACCGGTGACAAGTGGTGCATCTACCCGAACTACGACTTCACCCACGGTCAGTCGGACGCCATCGAAGGCATCACCCACTCCATCTGCACCCTGGAGTTCGAAAGCCATCGCCCGCTGTATGAGTGGTTCCTCGACAGCCTGCCGGTTCCGGCGCACCCGCGTCAGTACGAGTTCAGCCGCCTGAACCTGAACTACACCATCACCAGCAAGCGCAAGCTCAAGCAGTTGGTGGACGAAAAGCACGTGCATGGCTGGGATGACCCGCGCATGTCCACCCTGTCGGGTTTCCGCCGTCGCGGCTACACCCCGGCGTCGATCCGCAGCTTCTGCGACATGGTCGGCACCAACCGCTCCGACGGCGTGGTCGATTACGGCATGCTCGAGTTCAGCATCCGTCAGGACCTGGACGCCAACGCGCCGCGCGCCATGTGCGTATTGCGCCCGTTGAAAGTCGTGATCACCAACTATCCGGAAGACAAGGTCGACCACCTCGAACTGCCGCGTCACCCGCAAAAAGAAGAACTCGGCGTGCGCAAGCTGCCGTTCGCGCGTGAAATCTACATCGACCGTGATGACTTCATGGAAGAGCCGCCGAAAGGCTACAAGCGCCTGGAGCCTAACGGCGAAGTGCGCCTGCGCGGCAGCTACGTGATCCGAGCCGACGAAGCGATCAAGGACGCCGATGGCAACATCGTCGAACTGCGTTGCTCCTACGACCCGGAAACCCTGGGCAAGAACCCTGAAGGCCGCAAGGTCAAAGGTGTCGTTCACTGGGTGCCGGCTGCTGCCAGCATCGAGTGCGAAGTGCGCCTGTACGATCGTCTGTTCCGTTCGCCGAACCCTGAGAAGGCTGAAGACAGCGCCAGCTTCCTGGACAACATCAACCCTGACTCCCTGCAAGTTCTCACGGGTTGTCGTGCCGAGCCATCGCTTGGCGACGCACAGCCGGAAGACCGTTTCCAGTTCGAGCGCGAAGGTTACTTCTGCGCGGATATCAAGGACTCCAAACCTGGTCATCCGGTCTTCAACCGTACCGTGACCTTGCGTGATTCGTGGGGCCAGTGATTCTCTAAGGAAGCCGTTGTGCTAACGATCTACAACACACTCAGCAAGACCAAAGAAGTCTTCAAGCCGCTGGACGGCAACAAGGTGCGCATGTACGTGTGCGGCATGACCGTGTACGACTACTGCCACATCGGCCACGGCCGCAGCATGGTTGCCTTCGACCTGGTGACCCGTTGGTTGCGTTTCAGCGGCTATGACTTGACCTATGTGCGCAACATCACCGACATCGAAGACAAGATCATCAACCGGGCGCGCGAGAACGGCGAACCGTTCGATGTGCTGACCGAGCGCATGATCACCGCGATGCATGAGGATGAAGCGCGTCTGAACATCCTCAAACCGGACATGGAGCCGCGCGCCACGGATCACATTCCGGGCATGTTGAGCATGATCCAGACCCTGATCGACAAGGGTTACGCCTACGCCCCAGGCAATGGCGACGTGTACTACCGCGTCGCCAAGTTCATGGGTTATGGCAAGTTGTCGCGCAAGAAAATCGAAGACCTGCGCATCGGTGCACGTATCGAAGTCGACGAAGCCAAGCAGGATCCACTGGACTTCGTGCTGTGGAAAGGCACCAAGCCCGGCGAGCCGAGCTGGGAGTCGCCATGGGGCGCGGGCCGTCCGGGCTGGCACATCGAATGCTCGGTGATGTCCACCTGCTGCCTGGGCGAGACCTTCGACATTCATGGCGGCGGCAGCGACCTTGAGTTCCCGCACCATGAAAACGAAATCGCCCAAAGCGAAGCCGCCACCGGCAAGACCTACGCCAACGCCTGGATGCACTGCGGCATGATCCGCATCAATGGCGAGAAGATGTCCAAGTCCTTGAACAACTTCTTCACCATCCGCGATGTGCTGGAAAAGTACCACCCGGAAGTGGTGCGCTACCTGCTGGTGTCGAGCCACTACCGCAGCGCCATCAACTACTCGGAAGACAACCTCAAGGACGCCAAAGGCGCCCTGGAGCGTTTCTACCATGCGTTGAAAGGCCTGCCGGCCGTGGCGCCGGCCGGCGGCGAAGCCTTCGTGGCACGCTTTACCGAGGTCATGAACGACGACTTCGGCACGCCGGAAGCCTGCGCGGTGCTGTTCGAGATGGTGCGCGAGATCAACCGTCTGCGTGAGAGTGATCTTGATGCAGCCGCAGGGCTTGCTGCGCGCTTGAAAGAGCTGGCCAGCGTGTTGGGCGTACTGCAGATGGAAGCCGATGACTTCCTGCAAGCCGGCGCCGAAGGGCGTGTAAATGCCGCTGAAGTAGACGCGTTGATTCAAGCGCGCCTGGCTGCCCGTGCAGGCAAAGACTGGGCGGAGTCCGACCGTATCCGTGACCAACTGACCGCGATGGGTGTGGTGTTGGAAGACGGGAAGGGCGGCACGACGTGGCGGTTGGCTGATCAGGCTTGATCGGTAAATCCTGAATAAAAAACGCCCCGACTGGTTCGGGGCGTTTTTTATTGTGCAAGCGTGGCTCGTTCCCACGCTCTGCGTGGGAACGCCGCCCTGGACGCTCTGCGTCCTGCTTTTGGCAAACACCTCAAGCCCTGTGCAAGGTGACGCGGAGCGTCAAGGGATGCATTCCCACGCAGAGCGTGGGGACGATCAATGCAGGCCGTAACGCTAATGTTAATTTAATCCTCCGGTGTAATAAGCGAGTATTGCCAAATGTTACCCTGGGTTTGCCGGCGGCTGTCTGCGCCGCTTTTTTTAGTGCGAGGCTGTATGCGAAGTTGGTTAAGCCGCTACCGTTACGTCATCCTTTTCTGGCTGTGCTTCGGCGTGTTCCGCACCTCCCTGGCCGACTGGAACCCCATCCCGTCCGGGTCGATGCGCCCGACGTTGCTGGAGGGTGATGTGGTGCTGGTCAACCGTGTGGCGTATGACCTCAAGCTGCCGCTCACGGATATATCCCTGGCCAAGCTGGATGACCCTAAACGCGGTGATGTGGTGACCTTCTCGTCACCCAAGGACGGCATGCGCTTGATCAAACGCATCGTCGGCATTCCCGGCGATACCCTGGAAATGAAAGATGAAGTGCTGTGGGTCAACGGCACGCCGGCTACCTACAGTGATGGGCAGGACATCAGCGAACCGATCGTGCCAGGCCAGACAGTGCCGGGTATCAAGCTGATCGAGCATGCGAGCAACAGTCAGCGCAGCATTCAGTTCATGCCCACGGTTCGGGCATTGCGAAATTTCGGCCCGGTCACGGTGCCTGCCGACAGTTATTTCATGCTGGGTGACAACCGCGACAACAGCGATGACTCGCGCTACATCGGCTTTGTGCCACGCCGCTTGTTGATCGGGCACGCGCATCATGTGCTGGCATCTGCGCAAATCCTCGATCATTGGATGCCGCGCTTGAACCGCTTCGGCGCGCCGATCCTGTAATTACGCCTTGGCGCCCAGTGCGCGAACTGCAAACCCTGCGATGTTAGCCAACTGCTCGACGCTAGCGCCGCCCTTACCGGCAATCTTCATGCCGCTAAGGGTGGCCATCAGAAAGTCGCAGGCGGCCGGCAAATCGGTGCCGGGAACGAGTTCACCCTGTTCCTGCGCACATCTCAGGGTCTGCTCAAATGCACGGCGCAAACGCTCGGCGCTGTGTGCGGTGAGCTGATTGATTTCCTCATCTTCCTGGCCAAACTCACAGATCGCATTGACGCCCATGCACCCGGCCGTGCCTTCGCGAAGGGCGCGGGTGGCGAAGGAGTTCAGGGTGTCGTGCAGGCCTTGCAGCGGTGTCGGGCCTTGGCCCAGACGCTCGATCAGGTCGTCGACGCCCGTGCGCTGATACTCGGCCATGGCCTGCAGGTACAACTGGCGTTTGTCGCCAAAGGTGTTGTACATGCTCTGGCGGCTCAGCCCCATGGCCTGCATCAGTTCTTCGGTTGAGGCGGCGGCAAAACCCTTGTCGCAAAATACGCGGATGGCGTGTTGCAGCACCTGGTCGCGGTCGAAGGCTCGGGGTCTTGCCATGGGGTACCTCTGGAAAGTGAAGGGTCAGGCCAGGTAGCCACCGTCGATGCTCAGGCTGGCGCCGGTCACAAAGGCAGCTTCTTCAGACGCGAGGTAGGCGACCATGCCGGCGATTTCGTCAGCCGTGCCTGTACGGCCCAAGGGCACCAGGCTTTTGATCAGGTCGGCATGCGGCGCGTCTGCCGGGTTCATGTCAGTGCTGGTCGGGCCGGGCTGGACGTTATTGACGGTGATGCCGCGCGGGGCAAAATCAATCGCCAGGCCGCGGATCATACCGGCGATCGCCGCCTTCGTCATGCTATAGACGCTGGAGCCCGGAAAGGCTGAGCGCTGCGCTACGACGCTGCCCACGCTGATGATCCTGTCACCACTGCGCATCACTGCTGACGCGGCTTTCGCGGCGGCGAATGTCGCGCGTACATTCACGGCGAACATGCGGTCGAAGTCTTCCAGGCTGAATTCGTCCACGCTGCCGAGCTGCAAGATCCCGGCATTGTTAACCAGGATATTCAGCGTGCCGAAATGCGCAACGGTAGTGGTCACGGCTCGGGCAATCGCCACCACATCGGCGCTGTCCGCCTGAATGGCCAGGGCTGTGCCGCCTTGGCTTTGAATCTGGCCGGCCAGTGCCTGCGCCTTGTCAGCCGACGCGGAATAGGTGAAGGCCACTGCCGCGCCTTCAGCCGCCAGGCGCCGTACGATGGCTTCGCCGATGCCACGGGAGCCGCCGGTTACCAGGGCGACTTTGTCAGTAAAACGTGCGAGATGAGCGGTCATGGGTGTGCCTGTTTTTAGTGGATTAATAAATCCACTAAACCGTATCAGGCCAATTCCAATGCGCCAAGCTATTTATGGATTATTTAATCTTTAACTAGGGCGCGACATTTTTGCCTTACCTTTGGAGGCTCGGCTCGCACACTGAAACTGACGGTGAATTGAATGGATTGTATTTTCTGCAGCATTGTCCGCAAGACGTCCCCGGCCCATATCCTCTGGGAAGACGACCAGCATATGGCGTTCCTGTCGATCTTCCCCAATACGCCTGGTTTCAGCGTGGTGATCCCCAAACAGCATTACGGCAGCTACGCGTTCGCGCAGTCGGATGCGGTGTTGTCCGCGCTGATTGTGGCGACCAAGAAAACCGCACTGCTGATTGATCGGGCGTTTCCCGATGTGGCGCGCACGGGGATGATGCTCGAAGGCTACGGCGTGGACCATCTGCATGCGAAGCTGTTTCCCATGCACGGCACGGGGCAGGACAGCGCGTTCAAGCCCATCAGCTCCAAAGTCGACAAGTTTTTTGCGGCGTATGAGGGTTACATCTCATCCCACGATTTTGTGCGGGCCGATGATGGGGAACTGGCAGCGTTGGCGACGCACATCCGCTCGTTCGCCTGACGCAAAAACCAATGTGGGAGCTGGCTTGCCTGCGATGGGGGCCTATCAGTCACAGCAACATTGACTGATACACCGCTATCGCAGGCAAGCCAGCTCCCACAGATCAATCAGCGGCGGCTGCTGACCTCGGCAGGCACATCATCACCGGCCATGCGCTTGCGAAACAGCGCCGTGCGCGCCAACAGCAGTGTGGTAACAGGCACCGTGATCGCCAACAAAATCGGAATCAACCAGCCATGCAGCACCGGCCCGGACTTGAGCACCGAAAAGTAGATAATCGACGCCAGCGCCACGCACCACGCGCCCAGTGTGGAGGCCAGTGCCGGTGGGTGCATGCGCTGGAAGAAGTCCTTCATGCGCAACAACCCGATCGCGCCAATCAGCGCAAACAGGCTGCTGAGCACCAGCAACATGGCCACGATCACTTCAACCCATAACGGCATCATTCAATCACCTCGCCACGCAGCAGGAATTTCGCCAGGGCGAACGACCCGACAAAGCCAAACAGCGCAATCAGCAGCGCCGCTTCAAAGTAGGTGTCACTGGCATAACGAATGCCGAGCACCAGCATCATCAGCATCGCCAGGATGTACAGGTAGTCCAGCGCCAGAACCCGGTCTTGCGCGGACGGGCCTTTGAACAGGCGCACCAGCGTCAGCACCATCGCCAGCGAGAACAGGAACAGGCTGACCAGGATTGCATTGGAGAGCAGGGGGCTCATTCGAAGATCTCCATCAGGGGCCGTTCGTAGGCGCGTTTGAAGTGCTCGATAAACGGTGCTTCATCGTCCAGGTCGAACACGTGCAGCAGCAGGATGCTGCGGTCCAGGGCCAGTTCCGACCACACTGTGCCAGGCGTCACGCTGGTGATCATCGACAGGACGGCCAGGCCGTTGGGGTCACGCAGGTCGAGCGGGATTTTGATAAAACGTGAACGCGGCGGGCGGGATCCGCACGTCAGTACGCCCCAGGCCACGTGCAGGTTGGACACGATCACGTCGCGACCCACCACGAAGAACAAGCGAATGATGATGCCGGGGCGACGAATACGCACCGGCAGCGGGCGCAGCGGCGCCATCAGCAGCGGCGCGAGAAAGCCCAGCACCGCGCCCAGCAACAGGTTGCCGGGGCTGACCGACAGGTTCAACACCAGCCACAGCACCCACAATGCCAGCGATAGCCATGGGGCAGGGAACAGGCGCTTCATGGCTGCACCTCCAGGGCGGCGGCTCTGGACTCAGGGCTCAGCACCGGGCGCGTGGCCATCACCGCCATCACGTAATGCTCCGGGTTATTCAGGCTGTCGGCAGTGGCCTGGGTGTAGCGCATCAACGGTTCGGCCTTGAAGGTCAGGAGAATGCTCAGGCCGAGCAGGAAGAAGATCGGCACACATTCGTAGCGGCGCAGCAGCGGCGATGGGCGCTCCTCCGGCGTCCAGAAGCGCTGGATACCCAGGCGGGCGAAGGCGATCAGCGAAGCCAGGCCCGACAAGATCAACAGCGCCACCAAGCCCCAGGCCGCCGGGCGGATCGGCTCATCCACTGCGTTACCCAGGCCCATTGGGTTGACCAGCGCGCTCAACAGGCTGAGCTTGCCGATAAACCCGGACAACGGCGGCATGCCGATAATCAGCAGTGCGCAGGCGATAAAGCTCAAGCCCAGGAAGGCCATGGTCCAGGGGATCACCTGGCCGACCACGGCTTTCTGCTCGTCATCCAGGTTGACGCCGGGGCGTGGGTGCAACGACTCCATGGCCTTGGGCAGCGCGTCGATTTCTTCATCCAGCGGCAGATCATTGGCCGAGCGCGAACGCTCGATCAGCTCGGCCAGCAGGAACAGCGCGCTCAGCGCCAGGGTCGAGCTGACCAGATAGAACAGCGCCCCGGCGGTCAGGCTTGGCTGGGCAAAGCCCACCGACGACAGCAGGATCCCGGCCGACACCAGGATGCTCAGGCTGGCCATCCGCTCCAGGCGCTGCGCAGCCACCATGGCCAGCGCCGCGCAGACTATGGTCGCCATGCCGCCGTACACCAGCCAGTCGCCGCCAAACAGCGCCGATGCACCGGCTTGCCCGGAGAACAGCAAGGTCCACAGACGCAGCACGGTGTACACGCCGACCTTGGTCATGATCGCAAACATCGCCGCCACCGGTGCGCTGGCCGAGGAGTAGGCGGGTGCCAGCCAGAAGTTCAGTGGCCACATGCCGGCCTTGGCCAGGAATGCAGTGGCGAGGATCGCCGCGCCAGCATGCAACAGGCCGCGATCGGCTTGCGGTACCAGCGGGATTTTCAGCGCCAGGTCAGCAAAGTTCAGCGTGCCGGTGACCCCGTAGATCATCGCCGCGCCAATCAGGAAAAGCGACGACGCCAACAGGTTGATCGCAATGTAATGCAGCCCCGACGACACCCGCGCGCGGCCAGAGCCGTGCAGCATCAAGCCATAGGACGCCGCCAGCAGCACCTCGAAGAACACGAACAGGTTGAACAGGTCCGCCGTCAGGAATGCACCGTACAAACCCATCAGCTGGATCTGGAACAGCGCGTGGAAACTGGTGCCGGCGCGATCCCAACGGGCCATGGCGAACAGCAGCGCGCTCACACCGATAATGCCGGTGAGCACCAGCATCATCGCCGACAGTTGGTCCACCACCAGCACAATGCCGAAGGGCACCTGCCAGTTGCCCGGCAGGTACACGCCAATCGAGCCGGGGCCGCCTTGTTGCGTCCAGTACAGCAGCAGGATGGCGACACCCAGGCCGATGATGCTGGAGAACAGGTTGATCCTGGCTTTCAACGGGCGGCGTTTTTCGCCGAGCATCAGCATCAGCGCGGCGGTCAGCAACGGCAGCAGGATCGGCGCGACGATCATTTGATTCATCCACGTCATTCCTTTGGCTCCCGACCGTCCACATGGTCAGTGCCGGTCAGCCCACGGGAGGCCAGCAGCACCACCAGAAACAAGGCCGTCATGGCGAAGCTGATCACGATGGCCGTGAGTACCAGGGCCTGGGGCAGCGGATCGGTGTAGTTGAGCAGGTCTTGCGGCACGCCGTCCTTGATGATCGGCTCTTTACCGATGAACAGGCTGCCCATGCTGAAAATGAACAGGTTGACTCCATACGACAGCAGGCACAGGCCCATGACGACCTGGAACGTTCGTGGGCGCAGGATCAACCAGACGCCGGAGGCCGCCAGCACTCCAATGGCAATTGCGATGACTTCTTCCATCAGGCGGCTCCTTCGGTTGCGGCAACGGCCTTGGGCTGGTTGCTCGGTTTATGCGCTCGCACCGACTGGTGACCGAGGGCGGTGAGCATCAACAGCGTGGAGCCGACGACCATGGCGTACACGCCAACGTCGAAGAACAACGCGCTGGCAATGTGGATATCGCCCAGCAGCGGCAGGCTGAAGTGCCAGGTGTGGGTGGTGAGGAACGGGTAACCGACGAACAGCGCGCCGAGCCCGGTCAAGGTGGCCGAAAGCAGGCCGAAGCCCATCCAGCGCATCGGCCTCAGGCTCATCTGCGCTTCGACCCATTGGGTGCCGGCGACCATGTATTGCAGGATAAACGCCACCGACATCACCAACCCTGCGACGAAACCGCCGCCCGGCTGGTTGTGGCCGCGCATGAACAGGTAGAACGACACCACCAGCGCAATCGGCAGCAGCAGGCGCACCAGTACCGCCGGCACCATCATAAAGCCCAGGGCGGTATCGCTGGCCTGGCGCGGGTTGACCAGGTCGGTGGCCACGTCCGGCGCCAATTGGCGCTGTTGTGGCGGCAACTCCATGCTTTCCTTGGACGGGCGGAAGCGGCGCAGCAGGGCGTAGACGGTCAGCGCCACGGCGCCGAGCACGGTGATTTCGCCCAAGGTATCAAAGCCGCGGAAGTCCACCAGCATCACGTTCACCACATTGCTGCCGCCGCCTTCGGGCAGCGCGCGGCTCAGGTAAAACGAGGAGATATCGTTGGGCGTCTGGCGGGTCAGCATTGCGTAGGAGAGCAGCGCCATGCCGCCACCGACCACGGTGGACAACAGGAAGTCGCGCAGGCGACGGATGCGCGCCTTGCGCAACGAGCTCGGCAGTGGCGAGACTTCTTCGATCCGTCGTGGCAACCAACGCAGGCCCAGCAAAATCAGCACGGTGGTGACCACTTCGACCACCAGTTGCGTCAGGGCCAGGTCCGGCGCCGAGAACCACACGAAGGTCACGCAGGTGACCATGCCGCACACACTGACCATGGTCAGGGCTGCCAGCCGGTGGTACTTGGCTTGCCAGGCGGCGCCCAGCGCACAGGCGATGGCCAGCAACCACAGGGTCACGAACACGATGGAGCCGGGGATCTTCGGCCGGTCGCCCCAACTGAGGCCGCTGTTGAGCATCGGGATCAACCCGGCAACCACCGCCGCCAGCACCAGCAGGAACAATTGGGTTTGCAGGCGTTTGGTGCTGATGCGTTTTTCGATACGGCGCACGCCGCGCATCATCACCACCAGGCTGCGCTCGAACATGCGCTTGCCGTTGAAGTAACTGATGATCGGCGGGTATTTGAAACGGCCACGTTTGAGCTGTTTGCGCAGCAGCAGGTACAGCACGATGCCGCCGGACATGGCCACCAGGCTCATGATCATCGGCGCGTTCCAGCCGTGCCAGATGGCCAGGCTGTATTCGGGCAGTACCCCGCCGACCACCGGCAGTGCGGCGGCGGCGAGGATCGAACCGACCACCTGGGCCGGGAAGATGCCCACCAGCAGGCAGGTAAACACCAGCAGCTCGACCGGCGCGCGCATCCAGCGCGGTGGCTCGTGGGGCGTGTGGGGCAGGTCGGTCGCGGGCGGGCCGAAGAACACGTCGACGGTAAAGCGCAGGGCATAGGCAACGCTGAACGTACCGGCGATGGTCGCGATCACCGGCAGGGCGATTTCTACCCACTTTGTCGCCGAGATAAATACCGTTTCGGCGAAGAACATCTCTTTGGACAGGAAACCATTGAGCAACGGCACGCCGGCCATGGACGCACTGGCCACCATCGCCAGGGTCGCAGTAAACGGGATCAGCCGCACCAGGCCACTGAGCTTGCGGATATCCCGCGTGCCGCTTTCGTGGTCGATGATGCCGGCGGCCATGAACAGCGAGGCCTTGAAAGTGGCGTGGTTGAGGATATGGAACACCGCAGCGACGGCGGCCAGCGGGCTGTTGAGGCCCAGCAGCAAGGTGATCAGCCCGAGGTGGCTGATGGTGGAATAGGCCAGCAGGCCCTTGAGATCATTCTGAAACATGGCGCAGTAAGCGCCGAGGAGGAGGGTGAGTGCGCCGGCACCGCCGACGATCCAGAACCATTCTTCGCTGCCGGACAGCGACGGCCACAGGCGGGCCAGCAGGAACACGCCGGCCTTCACCATCGTCGCCGAGTGCAGGTAGGCCGAAACCGGCGTGGGTGCCGCCATGGCGTGGGGCAGCCAGAAGTGGAAAGGGAACTGCGCGCTCTTGCTCAAGGCGCCGATCAGCACCAACGCGAGCATCACCGGGTACAGCGAATGCGCGCGAATCTGATCGCCCGCCGCCAGCACCAGGTCCAGGTCATAGCTGCCGACGATATGCCCCAGCAGCATCACACCCGCCAGCAGGCACAAGCCGCCGGCGCCGGTGACCATCAGCGCCATATAGGCGCCGCGCCTGGCATCGGCGCGGTGGTGCCAATAGCCGATCAGCAGGAACGAGAAGAGGCTGGTCAGTTCCCAGAAGAACACGATCTGGATCAGGTTGCCGGAGATCACCAGCCCGAGCATGGCGCCCATAAACGCCAGGAAAAACGCAAAGAAGCGCGGCACCGGGTCATCCGGCGACATGTAATAGCGCGCATACAGCGCCACCAGTGTGCCGATGCCCAGCACCAGCATCGAGAACAACCAGGCAAACCCGTCCATGCGCAGCACGAAGTTGAGCCCGAGGCTGGGCAACCACATGAATTCTTCGCAGATCACGCCACCGTGGGCGATCTGAGGGTAGAGCAAAGCGACTTGAATGGTGCCGACCAGGGCCACAAGGCCGGCCAACAGGGATTCGGTGTTACGTGCATTATGCGGCAGCAAGGCCGCCAGACAGCTGCCGATAAAAGGCAGAAGCAGTAGAACTATCAGGGACATAGGCTTCTAATCTGCGGGAGTTTGGGATGCATCATACGTGCCGCTTTCTCGATCACCAAACGGCAAGATGTGGCAGGATCCTACAAGGTAGGCCGAAATCTCCCGTTTGGCATTGTTTCGGGCCTGATCGTTCCCACGCTCTGCGTGGGAATGCCACCCCGGACGCTCCGCGTCCCAACTGCTTATGCAGCCGTGAGCCTTGCGCAAGGGTGACGCGGAGCGTCACAGGATGCATGCCCACGCAGAGCGTGGGAACGATCGGACCTGACGGGTCAGGGGGCTTCCTGTTCCAGTTCGATTGATTTTTCAGCTTCTCGCTGATTGCGTGTCTTCATCTCACTCACAATCACCGCCGCCACAATCAACGCCGCGCCGACCATCGCAATCGGCGGAAAACGCTCCCCGGCAATCCGCCCGATCACGCCGGCCCATACCGGTTCGCCGGCATAGATCAACGTGGCACGGGTTGGCGAAACACTCTGCTGCGCCCAGTTCATCGCCACCTGAATCACCGCACTGGTCAAACCCAGGCCCACTGCACTGAACAACAGCAACCAGGAGAAGCCCGGCAGCGCCTCGCCCATCGGCACCACCATCAGGAACGACAGCAACGAGGCCGTGGCCAGTTGCACCACGGTCACTCGCCGCACATCCACCTGCCCGGCATAGGCGCCAATGAGGATAATTTCGGCGGCCACCGCGATTGCGCAGATCAGTGTGGCAATTTCACCGGGGCTGAAGTTCAGAGAGGCACCCGTCGGGCCTGTAAGCAGCATCAACCCGGTAAACGCCAACATGATGCCAATGCTCGGCATCAGGCCTGGGCGACGCCCCAGCACCAGCCACTGCAACAGCGGTACGCAAGGTACATAAAGCGCTGTAATGAACGCCGACTGGCTGCTTGGAATGGTCTGCAGGCCAATGGTCTGCATGCCGTAGCCGAACATGATCGAGGTGCCGATGAATGCGCCGGCTTTCAACTCGAACAAGGTCAGGCCACGCAACGTGCGCAACGAAAAGAACCCCACCACAATCGCCGCCGCCGCAAACCGCAGGCCCACGAAAAACATCGGCCCGCTGACGGTCATGGCGTGTTGCACGAGCAAAAACGTGCCGCCCCAGATCATGGTGATCACCACCAGGATGCATTCGGCTTTGCTGAAACGGTTGAAACGTGGGGAGGCGTTCGGGGCAGTCATGGCGGCTCGGTCTTGCAAGGGAAAGGCACGGACCGCACAATGCGCCGCACGCTGGGCAGTATACTGCGCACACCCACCCATTGAGCAATATAGTGCACAAAGAAAATCCACAACGGGCCTCGGTCCTGCAACACGTCAGCCAGAACGTCCGCCGGCTGCGCCATGCTGCGGATCTGAGCCAGACCGCACTCTCGGAAAAGTCCGGGGTCAGCCGGCGCATGCTGGTGGCCATCGAGGCGGGCGAGAAGAATGTCAGCCTGTCCACGCTGGACCGCGTCGCCGAAGCCTTGGACGTGGCCTTCAGCGACCTTATCCAGGCCCCGGATGCCGGTGATCACAGCCGCATCAACGAGCTGGCCTGGGCCGGCGATATCCCCGGCAGTAAAGCGGTGCTACTGGCCAAGGCCACGGCGCGGCGTGAAGTCGAGTTGTGGGA
Source organism: Pseudomonas sp. PA-6-3C (assembly GCF_021605825.1). Classification (NCBI taxonomy): domain Bacteria; kingdom Pseudomonadati; phylum Pseudomonadota; class Gammaproteobacteria; order Pseudomonadales; family Pseudomonadaceae; genus Pseudomonas; species Pseudomonas sp. PA-6-3C. The sequence goes on along the minus strand of NZ_WKDV01000034.1, from coordinate 56,697 downwards.
GATGCACCTGGAACCGGGTGATCGCTACAGCCCCGACCCCGACCCGGACGGCTGGAGCGTGCAGCTGTTCGTGTTCGAAGGCTGCCTGACCTTGCTGGTGGGCGAGGAAGAAAAACACGTGGCGGCCGGTGAGTTCTACATGTTCGCCAGCCGCAACGTGCACGGCTATCGCAATGACGGCGATGTTGCCGTGCGGTTTGTGCGTAACGTGGTGATCTAACTGTTGGCCCGGCAACAGTGGATGCACACTTTGTTGGTTTGAAACGCGTTCAACAGCCTCTTAAAGCCAGCAACCGCCTGATTTTGCTGACGATTAAATTCAGGCATGACTCCTGCAATTGCTCCGGTAACCCATCGGAGCCTGGAGTCGGCCCATGTCAGCCCACCCTCAACAACCTGCCCATATCATCCGCTCGGATGCCGAAGCCATTGAAGTCGCGACGCGCTTGGCCGCGCGGTTTGCCGTTGACGCCAGCGTGCGCGACCGCGAGCGGCGCCTGCCGGTGGCCGAACTCGACGAATTCTCGGCCAGTGGCCTCTGGGGCATCACTATTCCCAAGGCCTACGGCGGCGCCGAGGTGTCTTATGTAACGGTGGCCGAGGTGATCAAGTTGATCTCCGCCGCCGACCCGTCGCTGGGGCAAATCCCGCAAAACCACCTGGGCGTGGTGGACATCCTGCTGCAAACCGCCAGCGAGGAACAAAAGCGTCACTATTTCGGCAAGGTCCTGGCCGGCTATCGTTTCGGTAATGCCTTTTCTGAAGCCAAGAGCAAAAACGCCGGCACCTTCGACACTCAGATTCGTTTTGACGGCGACACGGCCTCTATCAATGGCGAGAAGTTCTACTGCACCGGCGCGCTGTTTGCCCACCTCGTGCCCACGGTCGGCAACAACGAGAACGGCCAGGCGTTTATTGCCTTTGTCGAACGCGATGCGCCGGGCCTAACCGTGATTGATAGCTGGGACGGCTTCGGCCAGCGCACCACCGCCAGTGGCGGCGTGACCCTCGACGGCGTCAGTGTGCCCCTTAGCGCGATCATTCCTGCGCACCAAGCCTTCGACCAGCCCACCGCCAACGGCCCGATCTCGCAGATTATCCAGGCCGCCGTCGACACCGGCATCGCCCTGGGCGCCCTCGAACAGGCGAAAATCCACGCCCGCCAGGCGCGCCCATGGATCGACAGCCAGCAGGATCACGGCTGGCAAGACCCGTTCACCATCGCGGCCATTGGCGATCTGCAATGGCGCGTGCACGGCACCGAAGCGATCCTTGCCAGGGCCGGCAAGGCTGTCGACCTGGCCCTGGCCGAGCCCAACGAAGACACAGTCGCCAACGCCTCGCTGGTGGTCGCCCAGGCCAAAGTGCTGTCGGCCGAAACCGCCTTGCTCGCCAGCAGCAAACTCTTCGAACTGGCCGGCACCCGCTCGGTCACCGGCAAGCACAACCTCGACCGCTTCTGGCGCAACGCACGCACCCACACCCTGCATGACCCGGCCCGCTGGAAATACCACCTGATCGGCAACTTCGTGCTCAACGGCGTGAAGCCTGCGCGCCACGCCTGGAACTGAGGATATTTATTCATGACCGCCCTGAATCAAGCGCGCCAACTGCTGGAAAGTACCCGACGGTTTGTACACGCCAGCGATGACCCGTACGTGATCAGCCGCTTTGGCGACTTGCAGATCCGCGTCGACGTAGCCGCCGCCTTGTTTGAACGCGCTGAAACCCACCCAAGCCCGGTGGCGTTGACCGAAGCACAAATCGCCGCTGCCGAAGCCTTGATTGCCGCCAGTAATGCCGAATTTGAACTCACCGGCCAACGTACCGCGCTGGCGTCGACTCTCGACGACCCACTGCGGCGCAAATATCAGATCGTCGGCAACTACCACCTCAACGGAGTGCTTTGATGTCCCGTGAAATCCGCTTGAATGCCTTCGACATGAACTGCGTAGGCCATCAATCTCCCGGCTTGTGGGCGCACCCGCGTGACCGCTCGTGGCAGTACAAGGATCTGGAGTACTGGACGGACCTCGCCAAAATTCTTGAGCGTGGCAAGTTTGACGGCCTGTTTATCGCCGACGTGCTGGGCATCTACGACGTGTACAACGGCAATGGCGACGCGGCGATTCGCCAGGCCGCACAAGTGCCGGTCAACGACCCGCTGTCGCTGATTGCGCCGATGGCGTTGGTCACCGAACACCTGGGGTTTGGCCTGACCGCTTCTTTGTCATTTGAACATCCGTATCCGTTCGCCCGCAGGCTCTCGACCCTCGACCACCTGACCAAAGGGCGTGTCGGCTGGAACATCGTCACGTCCTACCTGGAAAGCGGCGCCAAGAACCTCGGCCAGAAAGCCCAGACCGAACACGATGCGCGCTACGACTATGCCGAGGAATACCTGGAGGTTTGCTACAAACTCTGGGAAGGCAGTTGGGAAGAGGGCGCCGTGCTGCGTGATCGCGAGCGTCGCATTTTCAGCGACCCGAGCAAAATCCACGAGATCCGCCACGTCGGCAAACACTTCCAGGTGCCCGGCATTCACCTCTGCGAACCGTCGCCGCAACGCACGCCGGTGCTGTACCAGGCCGGGGCCTCCAGCCGTGGCAAGCAGTTCGCCGCCGAACAGGCCGAGTGCGTGTTCGTGGCCGCACCGTCCAAGGTGCTGCTGAAAAAAACCGTCGCCGACATCCGCCGCCGAGCCGCTGAGGCCGGGCGAGATCCGAAGAAAATCCTGATCTTCAACTTGCAAACGGTGATCGTCGGCGAGACCGATGCCAAGGCCAAAGCCAAGTTTGACGAATACAAATCCTACGTCAGCTACGAGGGCGCAATGGCGCTGATCTCCGGCTGGACCGGCATCGACTTCAGCCAGTTCAAGCCCGATGAGCCGCTCAAGCATGTACACACCAACGCGATTCAATCGGCGGTGGAAGCCTTCTCCACGGCGGACCCGAACAAGGTCTGGACGCCCAATGAACTGGCCGATTGGGTTGGCATCGGCGGCTTTGGCCCGTTGTTCGTGGGCGGCCCGGAAACCGTGGCCGACCTGTTGCAGGAGTGGGTCGAAGAGACCGACGTGGATGGTTTTAACCTGGCCTACGCGCTGACCCATGAAACCTTCATCGACGCCGTGGACCTGCTCGTGCCGGAGTTGCAAAAGCGCGGCGTATACAAGACCGAGTACGCCCAGGGCACCCTGCGCGAAAAGTTATTCGGCGACGGTGCGCGGCTGGCCCCAAACCATCCGGGTGCAAGCTACCGCGACCTCAAAGCCAGCGCAATCTAACTGAAGCACCTCGGTCCATGTGGGAGCTGGCTTGCCTGCGAAAGCGGTGGGTCAGCCAGAAATGAGCCAGCTGACACGCCGCCATCGCAGGCAAGCCAGCTCCCACAGTTGATTGGTGTTGATCCACCTGACTAGGCCAGCGGACCACCGCGACCTCAAAGCCACTGCAATCTAACTGAAGCACCTCGGTCCATGTGGGAGCTGGCTTGCCTGCGATAGCGGTGGGTCAGCTGGAAATGAGCCAGCTGACACGCAGCCATCGCAGGCAAGCCAGCTCCCACAGTTGATTGGTGTTGATCCACCTGACTAGGCCAGCGGGCTACCGCGACCTCAAAGCCAGCGCAATCTAACTGAAGCACCTCGGTCAATGTGGGAGCTGACTTGCCTGCGAAAGCGGTGGGTCAGTTAGAGATGAGCCAGCTGACACGCCGCCATCGCAGGCAAGCCAGCTCCCACAGTTGATTGGTGTTGATCCACCTGACTAGGCCAGCGGGCTACCGCGACCTCAAAGCCAGCGCAATCTAACTGAAGCACCTCGGTCCATGTGGGAGCTGGCTTGCCTGCGAAAGCGGTGGGTCAGCCAGAAATGAGCCAGCTGACACGCCGCCATCGCAGGCAAGCCAGCTCCCACAGTTGATTGGTGTTGATCCACCTGACTAGGCCAGCGGACCACCGCGACCTCAAAGCCAGCGCAATCTAACTGAAGCACCTCGGTCCATGTGGGAGCTGGCTTGCCACAGTTGATCGCTGTTGAACCACCTGACCTGGCCAGCGGACCACCGCACGCACACTACTTGAATAGGAGCATTACCCCTATGAGCGTGCACGAACTCAAACGTCCGCAGGCGCTGGAATGGCCTGCCGAACTGCTCGGCAACCTGCCCGAAGCCCTGGAGCATTTGCAGCACTGGGCGCAGCTCACCCCGCTGCACATCGCCCTGCGTCACAAGCGCCAGGGGCAGTGGTATGCCTGGCGCTGGATCGACGTGTTGCGCGACGTCGAGCGCCTGGCCGATGGTTTGCGCCAGCAAGGTTTCAGCGCGCAATCACGCTTGGCCTTAAGCGGCACGTTCGAGCCTGACCTGCTGCTGTTGGCGCTGGCCGCGCAGTCTGCCGGCGGGCAGGTGTTGACCCTGGCCGATGACCTGGAGCCAGAAGCCCTGTACCAACAGCTATGGCGCATTCACCCCAGCCATTCGTATGCCCAGGGGCGGCAGCAGGTGCGGCACTGGCAGTCTGCCAATCTGTTGGATTTCACCCAATTGCTCGGCCCGGCAGACCCGGCGCAACACCTGCAGCGCTGGTGGCAACCGAGCGGTGAAACCGTGTTGTGGAGCGAGGAGGGCACCCACTGGCAAGGCGGCCTGGCGGTAGTCCTGGAGCAATGGTTGAACAGCGGCCACGGCCTGGCTTTTCCGGAAAGCCCGGCCTCGGCCCGACGTGATCGCGGTGAGGTCGCGCCGACCGGCCTGCTGCTGTCCCCCGAGCGTTTACAGCACCTGGCCGACGATATCGAAAGCCGCCTGGCGCCCCACGGCACCTGGCGCCGACGCGTGTGTGAGTGGGCCATCGCTCACCCGCAAAGTGGCCTGCGGCGCCTGTTGAAAAATCGTGTACGCAGGCTGCTGGGCTTCCAACGGTTGACCTATATCTGGCAGCCAGCCAGCGCGCAAAAAACCAGCCGCGATCCAGCATGGCTGGCTGAATTCAAACGGGACATCGCATGAGCCAGACCATTCTCCAGGTGCGCGAGATCTCGCTGTCGTTCAAAGGCGTCAAGGCCATCAATGCCTTGTCCTTTGAGGTGCAGCGCGGCGAAATCTGTGCGCTGATCGGCCCCAACGGCGCCGGTAAAAGTTCGCTGCTCAATGTGCTTAACGGCGTGTACCGCTTCGATGCCGGTGAGATTGTGTTTGAGCAACAACACTTCCACCGCATCGACCCTTTGGGTGCGGCGCGTCGAGGTATCGGGCGTACTTTTCAGAACAACGCACTGTTCAAGAAAATGAGCGTGCTCGACAACATCCTTACCGGCCTGTCGCGGCATATGCGCACCAGCTTTATCGAGCAAGCCCTGGGCGTGCCCCGCGCCCGCCGTGAGGCCGAAGCCTTTCGCCTGCGCGGCCAAGGCATCCTCGAGTTCCTCGAACTGCAAGCGCACCGCGATGTGCTGGTGGGCAACCTCTCTTACGGTTTGCAAAAGCGCGTAGAGCTGGGCCGTGCCTTGATCGCCGGCCCCAGCCTGTTGCTGCTGGACGAGCCCATGGCCGGGATGAACGCCGAGGAAAAACAGGAAATGGCGCGCTTTGTCGCCGACGTCAACCGCGACCTCGACACCACCGTGGTGTTGATCGAACACGACATCGGCGTGGTGATGGGCCTGTCCGACCATGTGGTGGTGCTCGACTACGGGCGCAAAGTCGGCGACGGCACACCTGCGCAGGTGCAGGCCGACCCCGAGGTGATCGCGGCGTACCTGGGAGTTGCACACTGATGACGTTCTTCTTTGAAACCCTGCTCGGCGGCCTGCTCGCCGGCACCATGTACTCGCTGGTCGCCATCGGTTTCGTGCTGATCTACAAGGCCAGCGGCGTGTTCAATTTCGCCCAGGGCTCGATGCTGCTGTTTGCCGCGCTGACCTTTGTCAGCCTGCATGACCAGGGCGTGCCCTTTGCCCTGGCGTTGCTGCTGACGGTAATCGTGATGATCATCGGCGCCTTGCTCATCGAGCGGCTGGTACTGCGCCCGCTGGTGAACCGCTCGCAGATCACCCTGTTCATGGCCACCTTGGGCCTTTCGTTCATCATCGAAGGCCTGGCCCAAGGGCTGATGGGCTCGCAGGTGCGTGCGCTGGACTTGGGCATCGACGACGTGCCGCTGTTTGTCGGGCCGCTGATGCTCAGCCAGTTTGATTTGATCGCCGCGGCGGCTGCCGTGGTGCTGGTAACCGTGCTGGCGTTGCTGTTCAACAAGACTCGCATCGGTGTGTCGTTGCGCGCCGTGGCGGATGACACCACGGCGGCGCTGTCCATCGGCATCAACCTCAACCGTATCTGGCAGATCGTCTGGGCCGTGGCCGGCATTGTCGGGTTGGTGGCGGGGTTGCTGTGGGGCGCGCGCCAGGGCGTGCAGTTTTCCCTTTCGCTGGTGGTGCTCAAGGCCTTGCCGGTGTTGATCATCGGCGGCTTTACCTCGATTGGCGGGGCGATTGTCGGCGGGCTGATTGTCGGCGCGGCGGAGAACCTCGCCGAGGTGTATATCGGCCCGTTGATCGGCGGCGGCATCACGCCGTGGTTCGCTTATGTATTGGCCCTGGCCTTCCTGTATATCCGTCCCGCCGGCCTGTTCGGCGAGCGCGCCATCGAGCGAGTTTGAAACCATGTCGATACCCGTTGTTCAAGAAACCGCGCCGTTATTACTGATTCAGCGGCGCCTGCCTTGGGGCCTGACCGGCTTATTGGCAGTGGCCTTTATCGGGGTGCCGCTGTGGGGCCATGACTATTGGCTCAACGCGATCCTGATCCCGTTTCTGGTGCTGTCGCTGGCCGGTCTGGGCCTGAATCTGCTCACCGGCTATACCGGGCAAACCTCAGTGGGCGCGGCGGGTTTCATGGCCGTTGGCGCGTTTGCCACCTACGGTTTTCTGCTGCGTCTGCCCGAGCTGGGCCTGCCGGTGGCGCTGCTCGGCGGTGGGGTGATCAGCGCGCTGGTTGGGCTGCTGTTTGGTTTGCCCAGCTCGCGGATCAAAGGCTTCTACTTGATGGTCACCACGCTGGCGGCGCAGTTCTTTTTGGAGTGGCTGTTCGTCAAATTCCCCTGGTTCTACAACTACGGTTCCTCCGGGACCATTTCCGCGCCGAAGCTTTCGCTGTTCGGCCATGACCTCAATACGCCGCTGGGCCGCTACTGGCTGACGTTGGTCACGGTGCTGCTGTTGACCTGGACTGCCATCAACCTGGTGCGCAGCCAGGTAGGGCGTAACTGGATGGCAATCCGCGACATGGACACCGCCGCCGCCGTGGTCGGTATCCCGGTAGTGCGCTACAAGCGCCTGGCCTTCGCGGTCAGTTCGTTCTACTTAGGGGTTGCCGGCGCGTTGTGGGCCTTCGCCTACCTGGGCACGGCCAGCGCCAGCAGTTTTGATATCAACCGCTCGTTCCAGATCCTGTTCATCATCATTATCGGCGGCATGGGCAGCATTGCCGGCAACTTTGTCGGTGCGGCATTTATCAGTTTGCTGCCGATTTTTCTCAGCCATGCCGGGCAGGCGCTGTTCGGTGGCTCGGTGGATGCGGGGCAGTTGCAGAACCTGCAGAAAATCATTTTTGGCGTGTTGATCATCGTGTTCCTGATCAAGGAACCCGAAGGCTTGATTCGCCTCTTGCACAACCTGCGTGACCGTCTGCGGCAATGGCCGCTGCGTTTCTGACCTTGATGAGAACTCCTATGCGTACATCCTTGAAACGTTCCCTTGTCGGCGCTGCTTTTGCGTTGGCAGCTTTGGCCGGTGCTGTGCCCCAGGCAATCGCCTCGCCCGACCAGCAATTTATCCCGCTGGCCACCTACCGCGTCGGCGCCTATGCCTCCAGCGGCGTGCAGGTGTGGGCCGGGATGATCGACTACCTGCGTTATATCAATGAGGTCGAAGGCGGCATCAACGGCGTCAAACTGGTGTGGCAGGAATGCGAGACCGAATGGACGGCGGAGAAGGGCATCGAGTGCTACGAGCGCTTCAAGAATGGCCTGGATGGCGCGCCGGTCGCGGTCTACCAGCCTAACGGCGCACCGGCGGCGTATGCGCTGAGCGAGCGTGCGGAAGTCGACAAGATCCCGTTGATTACCCTCGGTTATGGCCGCACCGAAGCCACCGACGGCACGGTGTTTCCGTATAACTTCCCGGTGATGCTGACCTTCTACAGCGAAGCGTCCACACTGGTGAATTACATTGCCCAGCGCGAAGGCGGCTTCGACAAACTCAAGGGCAAGAAGATCGCCACGGTCTATCACGATTCGGCTTACGGCCGTGAAACCCTCGGCCCGTTGAAGTTACTGGCCGAGAAATACGGCTTTGAAAATATCCAGATTCCCGTGGCCGACCCGGGCAACGAGCAGTCGGCGCAATGGCGCCAGGTGCGCCAGGCCAATCCGGACTGGGTGTTTTTGCGCACCTGGGGCGTGTCCACGCCGGTGGCGGTAAAGACCGCTGCGCGCTTTGGCTTCCCGGTTGACCACATCATTGGCGATATCTGGGCCAGTTCCAGCGAAGACGTGCTGCCCGCAGGTGCCGCCGCCAAAGGTTACCTGGCGCTCACGCCTTACCCGGCAGGCGCTGATTTCGAGATCCATAAACGCCTCAAACAGTACATCCTCGACAAGGGCCACAGCGACCTCAAGGACCTGAAAAACTTCGGCAGCGTCTACTACAACTCCGGCCTCGTGAATGCCGCCGTGGCGGTGGAAGCGATTCGCACTGCCCAGGCCAAGTTCGGCAAGCGCCCACTCAATGGCGAGGAAGGCCGTTGGGGCCTGGAACACTTGAATATCGATGATGCGCGCCTTAAAGACATGGGCTATCTGGGCCTGATGCAGAACCTCAAGCTGTCGTGCCGCGACCACGAAGGCGGCGGCTCGGCGCGTGTGCAACAGTGGGACGGCGCCAACTGGACGCTGATCAGCGACTGGATCGCCGCCGACCGTGCGCTGCTGCGCCCGCTGATCGATGAAAAGTCCGCCGCGTTTGCCAAGGAAAAAGGCCTGACGCCGCGTACCTGCACCGGGGATGAATAAGCCATGAGCCAGCCCGCCGCTGAACCTGCGAGCCCGTCACTGTTAAACGTCAATGACATCGAAGTGATCTACGACGGCGCCATACTGGCGGTGGCCGGGGTCTCGCTGCACGTGCCCAAGGGCGCCATCGTGGCGTTGCTGGGTGCCAACGGCGCCGGCAAAAGCACCACGCTCAAGGCCATTTCGGGGCTGGTACGCGCCGAGCGCGCCGAAGTCAGCCGTGGCGTGATCGAGTATGCCGGCCGCGACCTGGCCGGCATCGACCCCAGCCAACGGGTGCGCCAGGGCATGGTCCACGTATTGGAAGGCCGCCATGTGTTCGGCCAACTGAGCGTGGAAGACAACCTGCGCAGCGGCGGCTTTGTGCGGCGCCTGAGCCGCCAAGACATGGAGCACGACCTGGAGCGTATCTACGCCTGGTTCCCTCGGCTCAAGACCAAGCGCCACACCCGCGCCGGGCTGACCTCCGGCGGCGAGCAGCAAATGGTCGCCATTGGCCGCGCATTGATGACTCGGCCGACTTTAGTCTTGCTCGACGAGCCTTCCATGGGCTTGGCGCCGATGATCGTGCAGGAGATTTTCGCAATCATCGCCCAGCTTAACCGCGAGCAACAGGTGAGCTTCCTGATCGCCGAGCAGAACATCAATGTCGCGCTCAACTATGCCTCCCACGGCTATGTGCTGGATACTGGGCGCGTGGTTTTGAGCGGCAGTGCGGCTGAACTGCTGGCGCGGGGTGATTTGCATGATATTTATCTGGGCAAACAGTAAGGGCGAATGTGCATGACTGAATCCATCCGCAACGCTGATGTGCTGATCATCGGCGGCGGCTTGAGCGGCACCATGCTGGCGGTGCAACTGCTGCGCCAGCCTGGCAAGCGGCAGATCCTGGTGATTGAACCACGCGAGGAACTTGGCCGTGGCGAGGCCTACAGTGCCGTCGAACTGGGGCACACCCTGAACGGCAATGCGGCGCGCATGAGTGTCGACCCGGACAACCCCGATGACTTGACCCAATGGCTCACCGACTACATCGGCGCTGGGGGCTGGCCGGAGTCGAATCAGCAGCCTGTACCCATCAGTGAGTTGTTCCCGCCACGCGGGATTTTTGGCGTGTATGCGCAACAGCGTCTGGCTGAGGCCAAGGCGCTCTCGGCTTCCACGGTCGAGCATATTCGTGCCGAGGTGGTCGACTTGCAAGTGGAAGGGGACTCTACTCGGCTGACGCTGGATGACGGCCAACAATTGCGCGGTGCCCAGGCCGTATTGGCCACTGGCATGTTCCCGGCGGCACGCACGCCGCAGACCGAATCCAGCGGCTTGAATGCAGCGGCAGTGGACCCGTGGGACGTCAAGGCCATGCGCCAGATCGAGCCGCAGTCGACGGTGCTGATCATCGGGTCCGGGCTTACCATGGTGGATGCCGTGGTGTCCCTGGAGCAGGCCGGCCATCGTGGGCCAATCGAGATATTTTCGCGCCACGGCCTGCTGCCCCACGTACGCCGGCAACCGCCGAGCTGGGTGGACTTCCTGGCCGACGACCACAACCTGCGCAGCCCTCGACAGTTGCTGCGCGAGGTGCGGCGCCAATGCCAACTGGCGGTGGAACAGGGCATTGATTGGCAAGCGCCGCTGGACACGGTGCGAGCGCATATCGGCCGCTTGTGGAGCCAGGCCAGTGAGCGCGAGAAACGCCAGTTCGTGCGCCATGTAAGGCCGTGGTGGGAGAGCCATCACCATCGCTCGCCGCCATTGAGCGCGCAGTTGGTGGCGCGGTTGCATGCAGAAGGACGGCTGCGGATTCAGGCGGCGTCGTTCAAGGGGCTGGTGGCGTCGGACAACGGGGTGACGATCAAGCTGCGACGGCGCGGCGAACAAGCCGTCACTCAAGTGTCGGGCGCTGCGTTGATTAACTCCAGCGGTATTGAGTACGACTGGCGGCGAGTGGCCAAACCGCTGCCGCAGCAGTTGCTCAAACGTGGGTTGATCAAGCCTGGGCCGTTGGCGTTGGGAATTGCGGCGGATACATCAGGTGCAGTGCTGGATGCTCAAGGCCAGGTCAGCCAACGCCTGTTTGCCATGGGCCCGCCCTTGCGGGGGATGTGGTGGGAGAGCACGGCAGTCACCGACGTGGCGATTCAAGCCAAGGCCCTGGCCGCCAAACTCACCTCAGCATGAATGTGGGAGCTGGCTTGCCTGCGATAGCGGTGGGTCAGGCACAGCTGTTCTAACTGACAGTCCGCCATCGCAGGCAAGCCAGCTCCCACCTTTGGATCTCCGGCTATTTTGATGTTTTTACAAACCCCGGCTTGAGCCCAAACACCTCGACACCTTCGGCGGTTGACTGTCCTGTGGTGACTTTCACCCGCTCAACCGGCTTATCCATCGCGGCCCGATATTCCACGCTCATGTCCGGCTGGATCGCCTGGCTCGGCACCACAATCGCCTGCGCATTGTTGTAGGTGACGATGGTCAACCGCGCACTCATCCCCAGCCGCACCCGCTGCAATTGCTGCGCAGTGAGCGTGGGGATCGACAAGGTGACCGGAAACTGCGCGCTGCCCTGGCTATCGCTGGCAATCGCCAGGCCGCTGACCACGCTGACGGAGCCGGTCAGGCGCTCGCCGTCAAAGCCATCACCCATCACTTCCACGGCCTGGCCCTGATGCAACTGGTTGATGTCCAGTTCCGACACCTTGGCGACAATTTTCAGCCGTTCGATATTGGCCAGCCCGAACAGCACCTGCCCCTGGCTGACCTTGCTGCCGGCCTGCACCGGTGCGTTGTTATTGGCTCCCCCTGGCGAGGAGTTATTGCTGCCCGGCGCCGGCACGACGATGCCGGAGAAGGGCGCCTTGACCTCTTGGCCGTCGAGCAGCTTGTGCAGGGCGTCGTATTTCACCGTGGCGTTGGTCAGCTCCATCTCGGCGATTTGTCGGTATTCGCCTTTGCCCTGATCTTGCGCCTGCTGCAGCTCGCTGCGGGCCGAGGCCAGGTCCAGTTGTTGCTGTTGGGTCTGCTGCTTGAGATCGTCCAGCTCGTTGCGCGGGATGATGCCGCGCTTGAACAGGTTTTCACTCTCGGTGAGTTTGCGCTGGGTGTTGCCGGCGGTCATTTCTGCGGTGCGCAGGCTGCGGCGTGCGCGGCTGACGGCGGGGCTGCTGTCCCAGTCTTGCATCTCTTGCACGGTGCGTCGGGCCTTGAGCTGGGCGGAAAGCGCGTCGCGCAGTTGCACTTCGAGGGTGGAGGGGTCCATGCGCAACAGTACCTGGCCGGCCTCGACGCGTTGGCCTTGTTCAACCAGGTTGACCAGCACATTGCCGTCGAACGGCGCGGTGAGGGTGATGGTGGTGTCGGGTTCGATCTTGCCCACCAGGCCTATCTGGTGCACCAACGGGTCGGGCTTGACTGCCAGCCATTGCTCGGTTGCGGCCGGCTGATCGGTAGCCGGGCTGCGCAGGGCAATGCCTGCGCCCGCCAACAGCACGACGATCACGGCACCCAGCAGGTATTTTTTATCAGTAGTCATTGAGGGCGATTTCCCAACTTTCCAGCGTCATGCCCAGGGTCAAATCGAGCTGGGTCTGGGCGTTCAGATAAGCGATCAGTGCATTGAGCCGCGCGTTTTCGGCGTTGCGCAGGTCAGTTTCGTAACTCAACACCTGGAAGTTGGTGGAGCGCCCGGCACTGAGTTTTTCCCGCTCGATTTCGATCTTGCGCCGCGACAGCTCGACGGCGCGCTGGGAAATTTCATATTGGCGCCAACGCGTGCCCAGGTCGCGCACCACGTCGTTGACACTGCGTTCCAGTTCCTGGCGCGCATCGGTGATACGGATCTCCTGGTCTTCCACATTGACCCGCGCGCGCACCTCGGCCTGGCGGGTGCTGATGTCGCCGATGGGAATCTGCACCTGCACCCCGGCGTAGCTGTTCCAGGTGCGGTTATTGTTGTTGCCGCTGTCATTGTTGCTGTAGGCATCGCGCAGCTGGTTGGCGCCTGCCACCAGGTCCACCTGCCAGCGCCCGGAGTCTTTGGCGATCACCAGGTTGAGGTCGGCCTGTTGGCTGCCGAGCAGGGCGGCGAGGTACTCCGGCTGCTGGGTCTGCGCCAGGCTGAAGGCCTGGCGTTTGTCGATGGTCATCGGCTTGGCTTCCAGGGCTTCGCTGGCGCGGATCGGCGTCGACAGGTCCAGCGCCAGCAGGCGCAGCAAGGCCAGGCGGCTGGTGTCGAGTTGGTTCTGGGCCTCTTCCACGCCCAATTGCTGGGTGGCGATATCGGCTTCGGTCTGCACGATTTCGAACTCAGCCATGCGCCCCGCGCTGATCAGCGCCTTGTTCACGTCCAGCAAGGTGTTGGAGCGCTTGAGTGCGTCCTGGACGATGCTCAACTGCTCTTGGGCGCGCAGCAGTTCGCGGTAGGTGGCGATGATCTGGCTGATGGTCTGCGCCACGGTGGCCTTGAGGTTCAGGCGGTTGGCCTGCTCCGACAGGCGCGACAGGCGCAGCGGCGCGGTGGTGGCGTCCCAGCCGCCGCCGCGCATCAGCGGTTGGATCAGCGTGAGGTCGAGGCCGTCGCTGCGGTAGCGGCCGGCGCGGTCGGCGTTGTTCAGTTGTTGGGTCCAGGCCATGCTCAACTGGGTGCCGTACTCACTGAGCAAGGTCGCTCTCGGTGCCAGGTTGGCATTGCGCGCGTTGTCGGCCGAGCCGCGACTTTGGCGGTAGTAACTGTTGAGGGAGAGCTTGGGGTTGAAGGTGTCTTCGGCCACCCGCAGGTCGAACTTTTGCGCCACGCGTTGCAGGTACGCGCTGCGGATCGCCGGGTTTTTGCGCAGGCCCAGGTACACCGCATCACCCAGGGTCAGCGTCGTGACCTGGTTATTGAGCGACACACTGCGGTCATAACCACTGCGGGTGGTGCTCGGCGCTGACGGGTTGATTACCACATCGGCGGCCATGGCTGGCAGGCTTGCCAGGGCGAGTAACCATAGCCATTTATTCATCGCGCAGGGCCTCCACCGGCTGCAGCCGCGAGGCCGAGACCGCCGGGTAGATGCCAAAGAACAAGCCCACCAGCAAGGTGCTGCCCACCCCCAGTGGCAGCGCTGCGGCGGCCAGGGCAAATTCCCAGCCTGACAGCCAGGCGTAGAGCCACGCGGCGGTCATGCCCAGCACTGCACCACACAGCGCGCCCACTGCCGTCAGCGTGACCGCTTCGAGCAAAAACAGATTACGGATGTCACGCTGGCGCGCGCCCAGGGCCATGCGGATGCCGATTTCGCGGCGGCGCTCCGAGACATTCATCAGCATCACGTTCATCACGCCGACACCGCCACCGACCAGGGAAATCGCGCCCAGCGCCAGCAGCAAGTAGGCGAACGTGCGGCTTTGCCGGGTCATGCCATCGATCATTTGCTGGGGCACCTGAATGTCGACATCGTGGTCGGTGAGCTGGCTTTTCAGGGCAATCGCGGCCTCACGGGCGATGCGCTCCATGTCCTGGCCGGGTGCGGCGCGAATGATCACATTGCCGATCTGCGGCGTCGGGTAGATGCGCCGCATGCCTTCGGCGGGGATAAACAGCGATTCGTTGGCCTGCACCGGCATCAGCATCGCGCGGGGTTGGTTGTGCAGGATGCCCACCACCAGGAACAGGTAATCGTTGATACGCACACGGTCGCCCAGCTTCAGCGGGTTGCCCGGCGTGCCCAAGGCCTGGGCGACTTGATCGCCGATCACGCCGTAGGTTTCGTTGGCGTCGAAGGCGGACAGAAAGCGCCCCTCGCGCAGGGCCAGGCGCATGGCGTCCTTGATGTCCGCGGTGCTGCCGACGAAGTTGGCGTTGGCCGTGCGGCCTTGGAACACCAGCGGCCCGCTGAACAGGCTGAGCGCGCCGATATGAGCAATGCCCGGCACCGCCTGGCGCACCGCGTCCAGGTCGAGGCTGGCGAGCATCGGCGCATTGCTGTTGCCTTTGGGCGGGAACTGGGCGATCAGGGTGTCGGTGCCCATGTCCTTGAAAATCATCGCAGCGTCCACCGCCGCGTTATGGCCGATATTGATCAGGGCCACCACCGATGAGCTGCCGATCACAATGCCCAGCAACGCCAGGATCGAACGTTTGCCCAGGGTGCGCAGGCTCACAAAGGCTTCATGCAGCAGTTGGCTCAGGCTCTGTTCGATCCGCTGGCTCATAGGCGCCCAGCCTCATGCACCACGCCATTGCGTACCAGGATCTTGCGCTCCAGGCGCTCGGCGATGTGTGCATCGTGGGTGACGATAATCAGCGTCACCTGCTGCTCGCGGTTCAGGGCCAGGAGCAGGTCCATGATCTCCTGGGCAGTGGTGCTGTCGAGGTTGCCGGTGGGTTCGTCGGCGAGGATCACCGACGGCTTGCCGACCAGCGCGCGGGCGATCGCTACGCGTTGGCGCTGGCCACCGGAAAGATCGGCCGGGCGGTGGTGGGCGCGCTCTGCCAGGCCGACTTGCGCGAGCATGCGCAGCGCCTGTTCCACCGACTCATGGCGCGACACGCCACGGTAACTGAGGGGCAGGGCGACGTTGTCCAGGGCACTGAGGCGGGGCAGCAGGTTGAAACTCTGGAACACAAAGCCGATCTGCTGGTTGCGGATCGCCGCCAGCTCATCCGGCGTGGCGCTGAAGATATCGTGGCCGGCAAAGTGGTACTGGCCGCCGTCGGGCAAGTCCAGCAGGCCAAGAATATTGAGCAGGGTACTTTTGCCGGAGCCTGAGGCGCCGAGAATGCCGCAGCTGTCGCCGGGGGCGATGGACAGGCACACGTCATTGAGAATCGACAGGTGTTGCCCGGCGAGCTGATAGCTCTTGCCGATGCCTTGCAGGGAGATCAAGCCTGGGTGCGCGGGGGTATCTGTCATCATGACTACGCCTGCAGTCTCGACGCTATCGCCACGCCCCCGGCAAAGCCTTGTAACAAGTTCGGGAACTGCCTGATACGCGCCACGGACTGGTTTTATTTCTTGTTTTTAAAATATTGTTTGAATAGTAACCGCGATCAACGCGCTTCGCCAGCCATGGATGTAGAGCGGTTTCACCTCTTGTGACGATTTGCCGGTCGTTCGGCTGCGGCGCCTGAAAATCCCTTCGGCTACCCTCGACAGGCCTGTTTATACAGGCCTTTCGTAGCATGGCGCAGTGTCACTACTTGCTTTCGAAGGGCTGCCCCGGTATAAAAAATCAAATTATTTTTTAAAACAATATTTCCCACGTGGAACCTTTCATGGTCGCGAAGAAACTCAGCGCTCCAAACGTTACCAAGACTCGACTGCTGGATGCGACAGAGGCTCTTTTCATCAAATACGGCTATGACGCCGTGTTGCTCCGGCAGATTACCGAGCGCGCCCAGGTGAACCTGGCCGCCGTGAACTACCACTTCGGGGACAAGGACTCCCTGATGAAAACCCTGCTGATGCAACGCCTGGAGCCGCTCAACGAGCAGCGCCTGGAGCTGCTCGCGCGCTGCGAAGCCGAGGCCGATGGCCCGCTCGACTGCGACACCTTGCTCGGCGTGCTGTTCGCCCCGGCCATGGGCCTGGAACGCAGTGACCCGGCCAGCGGGGAAGGGCGATCATTTATCCGTTTCCTGGGCCGGGTGTACAGCGACACCTCGCCGTTTATCCAGGAATACCTCAAGGTGCATTACCAGCCGGTGTTCCAGCGCTTCTTCGAAGCCTTCGCCCTGGCCCTGCCGGATCTGCCGCGCAATGAGCTGGGCGTGCGTCTGCAATTCGCCCTCAAGGCGATTTCCGGGGTAATGGCCGGCACTGAACTGCGCCTGCTGATGAACTCCATGAGCCTGGGCCGCCCGGCCACGGATGCCGAGGTCATGGCCAAGCTGATCACCCTGGTCTCGGCCGCAATTCGCGTACCGCAGCAAAGCCCCGAAGCGGAAACCGCACTGGCCAAGGTGCTCGACACCCAGCGCGCCATTCGCGAACAAGCCGCTGCGCCCGCCACCAAAGCCGCACGTTAAATCCCTAAATCCAAAGCAAAAAAAAACCCGCTGGGGCGGCGGGTTTTGATGTGCAGCGTTTGTAACGGATGAGGCTTCACCCTACGGCTGCGGATGTGAATAAATCGTGAAAAAAATGTAAGAAAATGGCTGGGGTAGACAGATTTACGCTGGTCGCGTGGTCTGTCGGATTTTACCTACGCGCCAGCCACTCGTCGCCACTGTCAGTTCTGACAGTAGATTTGCCGATTGCTCCAAGCGCCTTATTTACCTTGCTCGTCGCGCTATTCCTGCGCGGCCTTAATCCAGCAAGGTGATAACTATGGCGACCTATGAAGAAGACCTCCTCCCCCCTTTTCTTAATAGTTTCACCGTCGATCTGACAGATACGAACAAGGCTAAGTACCCTGAAAAGTCCAAGATTGGAGCAGGCCGGCGCGCATTATATCCCTACGGGTTATTCTTAGTTCCCTATTGGCCCGGCCTGGTGGCTAGCAATTATCTCGGCCTGCGCGTGGGTAATTTGGGGGAGGCGATTGCATCAACTGAGTTCACGCTTGAGGATATCGAAAAAATCGATAAAGATGGTCTTCCCCATCACATTTTTGAAGTTCCAGCCAATAAGCTGGCAGAGGGCGACGCCGTCCCGTACTTCTGTCGGGTGGTGCGCAGTAGTGGGAATGAAAGTCGCTCACCGATTCAAACGATGCTCATCAAGTTGACAATTCCGGGGGGGTATGATCGCAGGCCTTGGGAGCCCTGGCACAGTGGTTTCATTATGTGGATCGAAGATTTCGCCCCGGGTTCGATCATTAATGCGGAGGTTGCTGCCGGTGGCCTGACGTGCCTGATTCAACCGTATTTGTATATTCGTTCGAACGACATAATCACAGTTTCCGTTGATGGGAGGCCGGTGACCCACATTGTGAGTCCCGCAGAGGCAAAAAGTACTCAGCCGATCAGGATCCCTATCGAGGAGGCAGATCTGCTCAAGATGTCGAAGAAGGGTACAGTGGGGTTCGCATTCACAGTTGAAGATGTGGTGCAAAACAAACCTGAAGGAAAATATACGTATTCCATGCCCTTGGAATATATCAGTGAACTTGATACCAGTCTTGTGGATGCTCCGATATTTTTGGTAGCCGGTGAGGTTGCCTTACAACTTGATCTGGACGAACACAGTCAGTCTGCTCTCAGCGTAGAAGTCTCATTAGTGATAAAAAATGTAGTACTTAAGTCACCGAATGAGGTCCATGTGGCGCTGGAAACGAGGGATAAACTTGGTAACTTGGAAACGGTATTTTTGCCGATAATTAAGGCTACGGGGCGCAGGACTATAGAAGTCCCTATTCCCAACAGTATTGTCGCCAAGTTGGCGGGAGGGCAGTTCCGGGTGTCGTGCAAGTACAAAACGCCTGCGGGGGTGGAACTCGGTACATCCGGTAGTATTTTGATCAGGGCGGTGGGCACGCCGACAATAATGCCGCCGGTTAAGCTACTTCCTCCGTGTCGAGGAAGGGTTATTCCTCGCGATACAACTGCGTCTGTAGAAATGCCTTACTACTCGCCTCACGACGAGCAGAATGTGGAAATTATTTATGCCAGTGATGCATCAACGGGCGGCTCCCAACTTGTTCCCTTCATAGAGATAGCTGGCCCACAGGGGGATATACGACAGCTTGCCAAGGCGAAATTGCAAGTTTTTGATAAAAAAGGGCCTTTTAACCTTTATTACCAAACCGACGACGGTAAAAGTCGCCCGGGCTCTATTCGCAGGTCAGAGCCATTGAGTGTCGAGATTGGAGACGTTATTGCAGAGTTGCAAAAAATGCATGTTCCAGATGCGTTGGATGGTAACGTGGACCTTGCTAACGTATCGGGTACCTACATTGAGGCATTCATTACCTACACCGGCACGGTCGAGAAGCAAAAGGTGAATTATACTTTTGTTGGAGAAGCGTCATCATCACAAAACTTTATCACGGGCACCATTTCTATCAGCGCGGCGCTAGCCGGTGTCAACCTCACGCAATTGGGCATACGTATACCCCTGGATTTTCTAAAGGCAAATAACAATAGCAGTTTCAAAGCCTACTATAACGTGGAAACCCCGGGCTCACCGTCTACGTTCCTGTATTCGGAACAACATGAGATCAGCGTTGGTCCGCCAGTAGTACTCCAACCACTTCAAATTCTTGAGGCTGATAAGGTCAATGGAACGCTCAAACCGAGCAAGGTCACTCAGGGGGCGACCCTGCGTATCGGTCATTCGCCGGTGATAGGCGGTGTGGTTTCCTGGAAATTGTTTGGCAAGTTTGATGTCAGTCAAATGGAGGGAAGAGCATCTGTAGACCCTAAGACTGGTTTCGTCGATGTGGATATTCCGTACGATGTGATCGCAAAAGGTCTACGTCCTGATGGCAACAATATTACCGTGACAGCTGTTTTGAATAAGGGGAAAAGGAGTTACCCGTTTGAGACGTTGAATATTCTGCTGCTACCTCTCAAGGTTCTGCCTACCCCTCATATCGATGGGTTTGAACACTCTACAGTGCTGCCGATTGACCTAGTAGCCGAAGGGGCGCGCATCAATGTGCCTGTGTGGGACTTCATGCTGGTAGATGAGGTGAAATGGTGCACGTGCAAAGGTACCTTGGAGGACGGCGAGGCGTATATAAAGGAAGTTGTTATCGCCGAAAAGGTTACCGAGAACGAACTTCAAAAAGGCGTTTCCATGCGGGTCCCGGAGGGCTTGGATACCCTCAAAGAGGGGAGTCCTTTTACCATCAGTTTTTTTGTGAGTTTTCCAAAAATCCCCAGCTTGCAAACGGCAACACCGTTTCCAGTGGCAAACTATATTATTCAGAAACTGCCCATGGAGTTGCCTTATCCAACCCTTAACGGTGTTTCAAGCACCGCGCAGGAGATTACGGTAGATCCGTTGTCGCTTGAAAAGAGCACCAGCGTTACGGTTAAGATTCCGAATGGAACCGTGAAGGACAGCGTTACGCTGGATTGGATTCACCAGGACGGTACTAAGTATTCAAAGACCCTTCCAGGCACTGCGGGTGGTACGCTGGTATTTGATCTGACGCCGGCTCAAGTGGTGCACAATAGTGTAAACAGTGTGATTCAGTTACAGTGTTTTCTTGTGAGGGGTGGGAAAACAACACCGTCGAAAGTGCAGACAGTATCGGTTACTACGATTGCGCCCGCTAACCTTCCGAAGGCAACGATCAATAATCAAGCTGCTGGTACCACCATCGATTTGAATACCTTTGCCGGCAATACACGAACGGACATGGTCACGTTCCCACTGTGTAAGGCAGGGCAAACACTATGGATTGACCTTATTGGTGGTGGCAGGTCGGTGGAAATAGTGCCCGCTCATACCATCACTGTGGATGAAGTAAAAAATGGTTTTGTCAATATGCCCGTATTGCGTGGCACGCTGACGGCACTGCCTAATGGTACGACGTTTCAATTGGAGGTGAGGGTTGCCTTCAATGGCGGTGTGGACAAAGCCCGAGCGTTGGTGTTCCCGTTGGCGCAGTATGTCAAGTCTGATTCATTTGCCGCCCTGACCACTAGTTTTATGTACGGAGTAGGGCCTTGGGCGTTAGGTAATAACGCAGATCGAGCCAGTATTGAAGCATCAGGCTTGAACATACGTACGCATGCGGATCGATCGAATTATGCCGGTGTAGTAGTAACGACTAATTCAAATTTTTATATAGGCCATAGATATCGGGTTTCATTCTACATCTTTAATTATTCCCCATCGGGCGGGATCAATGTGGATCCCTCACTCGCGATATTCGTAGGCGGTGTACAGATGTCGGGTACGATCGTGCCGCCCAAAAATACCTGGTACATGTTTACCGCAGACTTTGGCGTTTCGACGAACGGAACAAAGGCGGTTGTCCTTCACAATTACCAGAATAGCGGCTGGGGTAACGATTTTTTCGTTCACTCGGCCTACATTTCTCGCCTGACATGATCCTGCCTCGCTGAACAATCGGGACAGCTCTACCTAACCGTAGGCTGTCCCTTTTTGCACCACTCAAATCTTCCAATGACTTGCCGTCTTCGCCAGCAATTGCCGCATCGCCTCCACATTGCCGACCAGTTGCAACGTCAACAACCGATACCCATCCAATGCACTTTGCACCGGTGCATCCAACCCAGCTTCATCCGCTGCGTGCACCGCAGGCCGCTCCAGGCGCTCGGTAAACCCGGATTTCAGTGCGCGCGCCATCCCCACCAATTGCACGCGAATCTGCCGGTGCTCGGCCTTTAACATCACTTGCATCCGCACCATTGCCTGCTCATCACGCGGGTCCGGCCGGGTGTTGCCAAGAATCTCCAGGGTACTGATGCACATGCGCAGGTGCCGTTGAATCATGTCCAACTCGGTCATCGAGATACGCACTTCCTTGGACACCGAAGGCATCAGCGAGCGCAGTTGCAGTATGGCGGCATTCAGGCGGTTGAGCAGCTTGAAGTGTTCATCGTCAGTGACTGACTGGCCGTTGATGATGCGGCTGTAAATCGCCGCACAGTCGCGCAGTGCGCTGGCCATGTTGTAGCGCCACGAATACACCGCGTACAGCGGCAGGGCAAAGGAAAACGCCAGTGCCAACACGATGCCGATAAGGATATCGACGGTGCGCCACAAGCCATCCGAGATCGGGTTGTCGCCGTGGCCGGCGACGATAAACACCGTGATCGCCGACAGCAGCGCGATGTAACCGCCTTTGCCGATGGCGTGATAGGAAAAGAACCCGCACACCACCGACATCAGCAGATAGGTCAGCAGTGGTATGCCGAAATAGGCCTGTTGCACCACCAGCAGCAGGCCGACGCTGGCACCGATCAGGGTGCCGTAGGCGCGCTCCACGGCTTTTTTGCCGATATTGCCGTGGTGCTGCAAGCCGCCGATCACGATCAGCATGGTCACCGAGGCCCACTCGCCGTGGGGCAGGTTGATGCCGGTGGTGAGCAGGATGGTCGCCAGCAGGCCGATGGACACGCGCACGGCGTGGATCAGCTTGGCGTGGCGGTAGCGGCGGTAGGGGTCGAGCAAAGGGCGCAGCAGGCGCCGGGCGAAGAAGGGCAGGTTCATCGGTATTAAAGTGGCCTCATTATGCAGGGTGGACCGGATCGCGTGTGGGAGCCGGGCTTGCCCGCGATGCAGGCACTTCGGTCTTTCAGTCAGACCGCAGTGATGCTATCGCAGGCAAGCCAGCTCCCACTCTGACCTGTTTATACAGGGAGCGGCGCTGTCTTCAGAAAATGTAATCCGTGGTCAAGAAACTCGAATCTCGATTACGCAAGATATCGCTGACCAACGCCTTGTTGCTCTCCTGGAACTTGGTCGCCACCAACGTGCGGATCGAGAACACGCGCAGCGCGTCATGCACCGACAGCGTGCCCTCGGCCGAGTTCTTGCGCCCGTTGAACGGGAAGGTGTCCGGCCCGCGCTGGCACTGGGCGTTGATGTTGATACGCCCGACCTGGTTGGCAAAGGTGTCCACCAGCCGCCCGACTTCCACGGCGTTGGTGCCGAAGATGCTCAACTGTTGGCCGAAGTCCGAGTCCAGTACGTATTCGATCACGGTCTCCAGGTCACGGTACGGCACGATCGGTACAACCGGGCCGAACTGTTCCTCGTTGTAAACGCGCATTTGCGGGTTCACCGGGTACAAAACGGCGGGGTAGAAGAACGAACCGCGACTTTCGCCGCCATTGGGGTTCACCACCTTGGCGCCGTGCTGCGCGGCGTCGGCCACCAACGCGTTGAGGTAATCGACCTTGCCGACTTCCGGCAACGGCGTCAGCGATACGCCGTCTTCCCAGGGCATACCGGGTTTGAGCGTCGCCAGTTTGCTGTTGAATTTCTGGATGAAGCTGTCGACTACCGCTTCGTGCACGAACAGGATCTTCAGCGCAGTGCAGCGTTGGCCGTTGAACGACAGGGAGCCAGTGACCGCTTCGCTCACGGCATTGTCCAGGTCGACCTCGGGCAGCACGATGCCGGGGTTTTTTGCGTCCAGGCCCAAGGCTGCGCGCAGGCGGTGTGGCTTTGGATGCAGTTTTTTCAGGTCGCTGGCGGCCTTGTTGGTGCCGATAAACGCAAAGATATCGATTTTGCCGCTGGCCATCAGCGCGCTGACGGTTTCGCGGCCGCTGCCGTAGATCACGTTGATCACGCCGGCCGGGAAGCTGTCGCGGAACGCCTCCAGCAGCGGGCGAATCAACAGCACGCCGAGCTTGGCCGGCTTGAACACCACGGTGTTGCCCATGATCAACGCGGGGATCAGCGTGGTGAAGGTCTCGTTGAGCGGGTAGTTGTAAGGCCCCATGCACAGCGCCACACCCAGTGGCACGCGGCGGATCTGGCCAAGGGTGTCCTGCTCCAGCTCGAAGCGGCTGCTGCGGCGGTCGAGTTCCTTGAGGGCGTTGATGGTGTCGGTGATGTAGTCGCAGGTGCGGTCGAATTCTTTCTGTGAGTCCTTGAGGTTCTTGCCGATTTCCCACATCAGCAGCTTGACCACCGCGTCGCG
Organism: Pseudomonas sp. PA-6-3C; assembly: GCF_021605825.1. Classification (NCBI taxonomy): domain Bacteria; kingdom Pseudomonadati; phylum Pseudomonadota; class Gammaproteobacteria; order Pseudomonadales; family Pseudomonadaceae; genus Pseudomonas; species Pseudomonas sp. PA-6-3C. Next base: position 33,068 of record NZ_WKDV01000034.1, on the reverse strand, counting down.
CTGTTCGCGCATGCGTCGTAAAAAGGCTTCGACATGCTGGATACGTTCGGCCACGCGCATCGTCGGCCATTCACCCTGGCCGCGGTCATAGGCGCGCACGGCGGCGTCCAGGGCGGTGAGGGCGGTGTCGGCATCCAGCAGCGGCGTGCTGCCGATGTGTACGCGCTCATCGCCCAGTTGCACCGGGCTTTGCACCTTGGCCAGCGGGCCGTTCCACACCTGCAACTGGCCGTCGACCAGGTAATCACGCTGTTCGATGGGCGCGGCCAGGCGGAATTGCTCGGGAATTTCGCTGGCGGCGGTGGGAAACAGCTGGGCGAGCAGGTTACTGGTGGTCATGTCGCTACCCCTGGAATAGTTGCAAAACATGACTAGAGAGTCACCCATCCAAGGGCTGTGTGGCAAGCGCCAGACGCGTTACGAAGGCGCGCACGCACTCGCCGGCCGTCAGGCTGCCGATGCTCACCAACACCGTCAGTGGCAGGAACGCCACGCCGGTGCGCAGCGGCGAGACGCCCAGAAATACAGGCTGAGTACAAACAGCAGGCCATACAGCAGGCCGTGGCGCACGCCTGATTGATCAGCGCCAGGGATTCGCGTGCGGTGCGGGTCACGCCCAAAGGCTGGGCGCAGTTCAAGGCGCAATTGGGCCTGGAACCGCGTGATCTGGAAAACCTTGAGCAAAAGCCCGCGCTGGCCGGTTAAACTGCGCGGCTTTTCAGAAGGAGTTCACATGAGTCACTACCAGCCGGGCATTCTTGCCGCACCGGTGCCGTTGCAGGCACGCCATCTGTTTTTTGCCGTTGATGCACTGGCAGCCGTACCCGCCGCGTTAGACGCGCTGGTGCAGTTGGCGGACGCGGGCGCAGTGGTCGGTGTTGGCGAGCCGCTGGTAACTTCGCTCGGCGCGCACATTGAAGGGCTGCGCGCATTCCCTGCCGTTACTGGCCCAGGCGCCCATAACCCGTCCACCCAGCAGGCGTTGTGGGTGTGGCTGCACGGTGTGGATCGCGGTGAACTGCTGCTGCGCAGCCGCGCATTTGAAAAGGCCCTGGCTCCGGCATTCCGGCTGGTGCAGATGACCGAAGGCTTCCGCTACAAAACCGGCTTCGATCTGACCGATTACGAAGACGGCACCGAAAACCCCCACGCCGCCGCCGCCGTCGAAGCCGCCCTGACCGACAGCGGCGCCAGCTTTGCCGCGATCCAGCAATGGCAACACGACCTCGACGGTTTTGCCGCGTTGCCCGCCCAGGAGCGTGACCACATCATCGGCCGCCGCCATGGCGATAACGAAGAGCTGGACGACGCCCCCGAATCCGCTCACACCAAGCGTACCGCCCAGGAAAGTTTTACCCCGCAAGCCTTTGTGGTGCGCCGCTCGATGCCGTGGGCCGAGAACGGCCAAGCGGGGTTGATGTTCCTGGCGTTTGGGCATTCCTTCGATGCGTTTGAAGCGCAACTGCGGCGCATGAGCGGGTTGGAAGACGGGATTGTGGATGGGTTGTATCGGATCAGTACGCCGCTGACCGGTGGCTACTACTGGTGCCCACCGGTGAAGGATGGGCATTTGGACGTGAGCGCACTCGTCTGATCCCCCAGATCTGAAACAGTGTGGGGGTCTGTGGCGAGGGCGCTTGCTCCCGTTCGGCTGCGCAGCAGTCGCAGCTATCCTGGGGGCGCTTCGCACCCCAGCGGGAGCAAGCTCCCTCGGCACACAAGCCAGCTCCCACAGTTTGATTGTGTGGGGGCGTAGATCACGCCACCCACTGGCGCTTATCGTCACCATCCACCGACGGTTTCATCACCTGCACCGGCTCGGGTTCCAACCAGGTGGGCGCGACGAACCGATAACCCAGGCCCGCTGCGGTGGCGATGTAGAACGAGTCATTGTCGCCCAGCGCGCGGCGCAGGGTCTTGATCTGTGTGCGCAGGTTGCATTCCTCCACCACCAGCCTGGGCCAGGCGATGTCGAGCAATTGGTGTTTATGCAGCAATTCACCAGGCCGGGAGGCGAGGGCGATCAGCAAGGTCAGGGCGCGGTTGCCCAGGTTCACGGGTTGCCCATGCTTGAGCAGCAGATAACGGTGGGGCAGCAGTTGGAACGGGCCGAAGTGAATGCCGAAAGAGGCGTCATCGGTGAGGTGGCTGCGAGTCGAGTACGTCATGTCAGTTAACCTTTGTGCGTGGACATTGCAGCCCGACGCGGCTCCTTTTTACGCCGGGTTGCCAGGGAGAGTCAGGTGTTGATCGCCGGGATCGGGTCAGACGGATAATCGCCATCCATCGTCGGGCCACCGGTGAGGCCGTATTGCTGCAGCACAGGTGTCAGTTGCCCGTAGAACGCGTCTTGCGCCTTGCCATGGGCATCGGCCAGGGCGAACGGCAGGAACGCGCTGCCGATACCCCCGAGAATCGCCGTGGCGCCGCCAAGGATGCCGCTGATGGTGCCGGCCACTGCACCGATTTCGGTGGCGCCATACAAACCGGCACCGGCTTCCACCAGGCCGGCGACGGCCGCACCTGTGCCGAGCACACCGGTGGCCACCGAGAAACTGCCGGTGAGGTAGTCGCCTTTTTTCAAGGAGTCGACCCCGCCGATAATCCCGATCACGCCGCCGATAATGCCGCCGGCCGAACCGATGATCTTGCCCGCCGCGCCGATATTGGCGATCTGTTGCGCCGACAGCGGGCCTTTGCCCACCGGCACTTTGCCGGGAAAATCGCCAATGGTACCGCCGTCCGGGCGGTTGACCCAGGTGACGCCATAGCCGGCTTCCTTGGCGTATTTGGTCCCGCCTTCGAGCAGCAACCCGGCAAATTGCAGGCCCGCCGATACGCGGTTGGCATCCGCCACCGGGGTGGTGCTGCCGCTGGCCGAACGCGCCATCAGCACGCCGCTCATCAACACCGCGCTGCCAATGTGCAGCAGGCCTTGCTTGAACGCCGGGCTGACATCCCCGAATTTCATACCTTCGATAGCCTTGGGCAAGGCATCGGCAATCTTGTTGCCCTGACGGCCGATGTCCCATACCGACCGCAGCATCGACACCACCTGTGCCGGGTCGATCTTGCCGCCGTCGGAGGTGGTGAACATCTCGGGGTCTTTTTGCTGCGCGTCGTTGATCGCAGCGGTGACTTTGGCGTCGTCGAAGTTGCCGTTGCCATCGCCGAGCGTGACGTTCAACGTGTCGGTGGTCGCACCGCCGAGCAACGCATCGCCGAGGTTTTCGTTGAAGTTGACCTGCAAGGTCGCCGCGTCATCCGCCGTGGCCTTGTCACCCAGAAAGGCCTGGGCCGACGCGGTGCTGGCGGCGAAACTGCTGGCCGCCACGGTCGGGTCCAGGCCACCGGCTACCGCATCGGTGAAGGCTTTGCCGGTCACCAGCTGGTTCTTGTAGTAGCTGAGGATCGCGTCACTTTGCCCGGCGTTGGCCGCCACCTTGGTCAGGTCCACATGGCCGTTGCCCCCCAGTGCGAGGTTGGCGATCGTCGCGTCGTTGGCGGCGTTTTGCAGGCCCATGCCCATGTCGATCTGCTTGCCGTTCTGGTCCTTGGCATTGAGGTTGTCGTTGAGGTTCTTGCCCGACTCGATGCCACCTTCAAAGTAGTTCTGCATCGCGACCTTCATGCTCGGGTCGCTGCTAACGATATCCCTGAGCGCGGGGCCGCGATTGTTCTGCAGGAAGCTTTGCACATCCGGGTCTGCCGACAGGGTCTCGATGCCGCTTTGCAGCTGCGCCTTGATCTTGTCTTCGTTGGGGTTCAGGCCCCAGTTGGGCGAGGTGTACTTGTCCATCAAGCCTGCGTTGCCGACGTAGTCGCTGACCAGCAGGCGCGTTTGTGCATCGGTCAGTTGCACCATCACGGCGGCTTTTTGTTCGCCGGTGTAGTTCTGCGGGTTGGCAAGGATATCGGCGGTGAGCTTGGAGGTATCCACACCGGCGACGGCATCGCGGGTGGCGGCGCCGTCGAGGAAGGTCAGGGTGTCACTGTCGGTTTTCGGCGCCTGTTTCTCCAGCCACGCGCCGATGTTGTCGCGGGTGCCGATGTTGTCGGATTTGCCGGTGGCGGGGTTGTCACCGCCGGTTTCCAGGGCGTGGAACAGGCCGGGGCGCGACCACATTGCTGCAGCGCCGGTCAGCTCGTTGCTCAAGGCCGAATCACTGCCCAGGGCTTGCAGGTTATCGGGGCGGATCATGCCGTCGTTGCTGCGCTGGTTGTCACCTGGGCGCATGGCGGTGCCGGAACTGGCGACCAGGCTTTCGTTGGCCATCACGATGGCGGCGGACTTGGCGTTGGCCTTGGCCAAGTCGCCTGGGTGGCTGCCCATAAAGCTGCCATAGGACTTCGCCGCCGCGCCGATATCGCTGTTGGTGTTGCTGATGAAATGGTCAACGTCGGAATGGGTGATCACATTGTCGGCTTTGCCGCGACCACCGCTGTCCAGCGCGGCCATCAGGTTCGGGCTGCTGGCCACGTACTTGAGCACGGCCTGAGCCTGGGGCGGCAAGGTGGTCGGCGGGTTGGCAAAGTCGATCGGCGCGCCGTGCAGGCCCCAGGCGTCCCAGTTCTGCGAGAGCAATTGTGCGGCGGCGCGCGGGCGGTTCAGGTCGAGTTCTTCTTTGGTCGGCGTGCCGCTGGTGTTGCCGGTGATGCTGTTCCAGTCCTTGGCGCCGGACACGCCGAACGACGAGTTGTCGACCCACGAAGTATCGCAGGCGCCTGCCGCTCCAGTAGTGCCGGCGTAAAGCTTGGCCACTTGGTCGTACAGGGCAGGGGTGATGTCCTGGGACACGATCACTTTGTCGCCGGACGCGGTCTGGTAGCGGATCAACCTTGGCCCGACTTCCTCGGGCGGGCCGATATGGGTGGCTGGGTCGATGCTCTCGTTGGCACCGGCCAGGCGATAGCCTTCGGCGCCGCTGGCATTGATCGCCGACAGCTTGGTGAAGTCGCCACTGACCTGATCGAACAGCTGCGGCGTGTCTTTCTGGCTGACCACCACCTTGTCACCCGAGGCGGTCTCATAGCGGATCAGCCCGGGGCCGAGTTCAGTCGGGCTGCCGATGGCCGTGTAGTTGCCCAGCCCCGGCGCCACGGTGCTCGCATCGGCATGGGTGTAGCCGGCCGCTTTACTGTCACTGAGGTTTTTTTCGAAGCTCGCATCGTTCTGTTGGGTGTTGTACTGGTTGACCAGTGTTTCGTAGAGACGCGGGTTGTCGCTCTGCTTGAGAGTGACTGGCTTGTCGCTGCCCAACGGTGTGTAGGTGATGCTGTTGTTCACCGGCGCCTGAACGTTTTGATAGGGCAGTGGGATCGACGGGCCGCGGATCTTCGACGGGTCGAAGGTCGGCTGGTTGACGGCGGTGTACAACGCGGTTTCGAATTTTTTCTGCGAGCCGTCTGTGCCCGGTGTTTGCGCAGGGTCACGACTACTTGGGATCGCTGGCATACATGCTCACCTGGAAGTTGTTTCATATATCAGGGCCTGCACACTGACTATTTAGCTATTAGTGCATCTGTACTAATCAGGCGCAGGAAATTAGTTGCCCGCGAGCATTAAGGTCGCTCGCGCCGAGCTATGAAACGCGATGAGTAAGTCGCTTTTGTTACAAATGGAAATATCTGCGAAGTTGGGCAAAAGGCTATTAGCGAAAAATGTGAAGTCGATACAAAAAAGACGTCGACGTCGTGACGGACTGCGCGTTTTTACGCTGTAAACCTGCCGCCTATTGTTCAAGAGAATGTCGGGGTGTGCGTGCAACGCCGCGTAATAAGGGGCTTTGGCCTTGTTTGAACGTTTCGCTAAAAGTTCCGCGGGCGAACCGGCATGAGTTTTTTTCAACGCCGGGTTGAGCCAAACAATTCACACCTTGTAGCCGAAACGTTTCACAAGCTTTCACAACGAAGGCGTTTTGTTCGTGAGTAGTATGGCCCCCATGCAAACCAACGACGGTTCAAACGCTCACTGTCTGACGTTTTGGGCATTTACCGGGTTTGCATACTTTCAGCTTGCTGTTGCGCAACTGAATAACTTCCCTATCGATGCAAGGAGATGAACATGGCTGATGTCCCACCAGTAAAAGCCGGCGGCGCCGACGACGCTATCGCGAAGATGGAAGCGACCTTCAACATGGCTATCGAGAAGTCGGCCAAGATCACCGAAATCAGCACCGCGAAAAAAGCTGAGCTCGACGCCACCAAACAGCGTCCGCAGAACTGATTTGCCAAACGGGCGGCGCTGGCGCTGCCCGTTTACCTGCTGATTCTTGACCCCGTTGCACATTTTCAAGGGGGCAAACCCACACATGACAGCCTTGATTTCTTTGGGGCCGGTGGCTGCGACTGGCGCACCGACCCTCACTGTGACCGCCGGTTTGCACCAGGGCAGTTCCCTGGTGCTTGATCAGCCTGTCTACACCATCGGCGCGGACCTCGCGGCCGACCTTGTGCTCAGCGACCCCGGTATCGCCGGCCTGCACCTGCGCCTGCGTTTTGAGGGCGGCCATGTGGCGGTCGAAGCCTTGGGCGGTGAGGTGCTGGTCGCCGGCACTGTGCGAATTCCCCGGGGCAATGGTCATCGCGCGCGACTGCCTTTGCAACTGCGCATCGGCACCGCCGGTGTGAGCCTGGCGCTGCCTGAAGAGGCAGAGCAACCCTCCCGCGCTCCGCGCAGATTAACGCCTTGGATTGTCGCGCTCGGCCTGCTGTTTATCTGTGCAGGGGCACTGGCCTTTCGCAGTGACCCGCCGTTGGCGCAGGTGGCGGCAGTGGTCGATGTGCCGGCGATTAAACAGCCGTCTCGCGAACAGGCCAAAGCCTGGCTGGAGCAACAGTTGCAAGCCGCCCGCCTGGATGCGGTGAGCGTCACCAACAGCAACGGCCAGCTCAGCGCCGAGGGCAGTTTCGAACAGTCACAAAAGCCTCAATGGCTGGCCCTGCAACAAGCCTTCGACCAGCGCTACGGCCAGCAGATCGTGCTCAACCCCCGCGTTGCCGCGCGTGCCGATGCCGCGAGCCCACGCGTGCGCTTCCAGGCCGTGTGGTTCGGCGCCCACCCCTACGTGATCAATGACAGCGGCAAGCGCCTGTACCCCGGCGCTGCGCTGGCGGACAACTGGGTGCTGGAACGCATCGAGAACAACCAAGTGATCCTCGCCCGTGGCGATGAGCGCTTTACCTTCACCTTATGAGTCGGTCTATGGGACGTATACACATGATCGTTCCCACGCTCTGCGTGGTAATGCCGCCCCGGACGCTCCGCGTCCTGAAATCAGCGCAATGCGTGACCCCTGCGCAAGGTGACGCAGAGCGTCACAGGATGCATGCCCACGCAGAGCGTGGGAACGATCAACAGGCCCCGGCATGAAAGTCGAACCCCGCCCGTTAATTCCCAGTGATGTGCGCAGCGCGCCTATCGAAGCGATTCACCCGGTCAATTCACGCCAGGCCACCGCCTTCGAAGCGGTGCTCAAGACCCGCAAGACCCAAACCCGCCGCTCGCTGCGCAGCGACCTCGAAGCCCTCACCAGCGCCGCCGGGGTGGACTCCCTGCTGTTCGGCAGCGCGCGTTCCCTGGAGCTGTTGGAGCATGTGATGGAACACATCCTGCCGAGCCTGGACGCTGAGCCCGAGATCAAGGCCCTGGCCCATGACCTGATCAGCGAAGAGATCGAGATGCGCCGCAACCTCGAACAGCAGCGCTCACAGGTGCATGCCTGATGGCCCGCGATAACGAGGACGCCGTGCAACTGCTCAAGGGCATTGGCGAGCTGTACCGGCGCAATGGTCAGTCCCAGCGCGCGCTGGTGATGTTGCTGATTGCCGTGAGTGTCGCGCCCCACGACTGCGTGCTGTTGCGTGCGCTGGTGCTGGCGTTCACCGACAGTGGCGATGCCGCGCGGGCACTCGGCGCCCTCGACCGCCTGGTGGCGCTGGAAGGTGAGTCCGCCAGCCTGTTGCTGCTGCGCGCGCGTGCGCTGTGGTACGGCGAGCGCAAGGACGAAGCGCGCCAGTGCTTCAAACGCTACTTAGCCGCACGCAGGGCCAACCCATGAGCGTACTCAATCGTCTGAACAATGTGGCGCGCATGGCTGCGCAGCGCACTGACGTGATCATCGTCGCGTTTATGCTGATGGCGATTGTGATGATGATCATCCCGCTGCCCACCTACCTGGTGGACATGCTGATCGGCCTCAATATTGCCCTGAGCATCCTGATCCTGATCGTAGCGTTCTACATCGGCCACTCCGTGGAATTCTCTGCGCTGCCGCCGCTGATTCTGCTCAGCACCTTGTTTCGCCTGTCGCTGTCGATCACCACCACGCGCCTGATTCTGCTGCACGGTGACGCCGGGCATATCGTCAAGGCGTTCGGTGACTTCGTGATTGCCGGGCAAGTGGTGGTCGGCATGGTGGTGTTCCTGATCATCACCGTGGCGCAGTTCGTGGTTATCACCAAAGGTGCCGAGCGCGTCGCGGAAGTGGCGGCGCGCTTTACCCTGGACGCCATGCCCGGCAAGCAGATGAGCATCGACAACGACCTGCGCAATGGCGATATCGACCAGGCCGAAGCCCGCCGTCGGCGCTCGCGCCTGGAGCGGGAAAGCCAGATGTTCGGCGCAATGGACGGCGCGATGAAGTTCGTCAAAGGCGACGCCATCGCAGGGCTGGTGATCCTCGCGGTCAACCTGCTGGGCGGCATGCTGATCGGCATGCTCGAACGCGACATGCCGTTCGGCGTGGCGGTGCACACCTATTCGCTGCTGACCGTGGGTGACGGCCTGATCGCCCAGATCCCGGCGCTGTTGATTTCAGTCGCGGCGGGCACCGTCGTGACGCGCGTCAACAGCGACGGCGAGGCCGGCGACCTGGGCAGCGAGATCATCAAGCAACTGGGCGCCAGCTACCGTGCGCTGGGCCTGACGGCGCTGATCATGATCGGCGTAAGCCTGCTGCCGGGTTTTCCGACCTGGGTATTTATCGGTTTGTCCTTAGCCTTTGGCAGTGCGGCATTTTTGATGTATCGCCGGCAGGCCCGTCAGCCCCAGGGTGAACTTGAAGCGTTGGTGCAAGCACCTGAGCCGGTGGTCGAGGTGCCGGTCGAACAGGATGACAACCTGCTGCCCGACACCCGTGTACTGCTGACCCTCGGCAGCGGCCTGTCCCAAAGCGCGCCGCGCCAGATGCTGCGCCAGCGTGTCGAAGCGCTGTGTCACGACATTCGCACCGAGCTTGGCGTGGACGTACCAGTGCCAGGCATCTACATGGAAGCCAAGGCCACGCCGGGCAGTTTTCGCGTGTCTTTGGAAGGCGTGCCGGTGAGCGAGGGCGAATTGCCGATCAACTGCCTGCTGTTGCAGGACGACCCGGTGCATGTGCAGTTGCTCGATATCGCTACCGTACAAGCCGATTCGCCGCTCAATGGCCGCCCTGCGCACTGGATCGAGCGTCAGCACGAAGACACCTTGCGCAATGCCGGCATCGGCTTTTTGCTGCCTGACGAAGTGCTGCGCGGTGTGCTGGAACGCAGCCTGCGCCGCTATGCCGCGGACTTCCTCGGCATCCAGGAAACCCGTCTGTTGCTCGAGCGCACCGAAGCCACTTACGGCGAACTGGTCAAAGAGGCCCTGCGCCTGGTGCCGCTGCAACGCGTGGCCGAAACCCTGCGCTTGCTGGTCGGCGAAGGCGTGTCGATCCGCAACCAGCGCGCCTTGCTCGAAGCCATGGTGGAGTGGGGCGCGCGTGAAACTGATGCCGGGCGCCTGGCTGAGCATTTGCGTGCAGCGCTGGCGCGGCAGATCAGTCATCAGTATGCGGATCGCAACCGGGTGATCGGCGCACTGGTACTGGCGCCGGGCCTGGAAGACCAGCTTCGTGCGTCCTTGCGTCGCCAGGAGCCGCAGCGCGAGTTGATCCCCGAAGACGTCAGCCGCGCCTTGCTTGCGCAACTGCGTCAGGCTTGCGAGAACACCCGTGAGGCCAACAGCGCCGTGTTGCTGGTGCACCCGGAACTGCGCCGCAGCTTGCGTCGCCTGGTACTGCGCGGCGAGCTGGAACTGGCGGTGCTGTCGTTCCGCGAATTGGCCACCGAGTACAACCTGCAAGCGCTGGTGACCATCAGCCTCACCGATATTTCCAATCGCCGCGCGCCTGCTGCGGCTTCTGTCACTCCCCTGGCGTCTGCCTCATGATGCGTTTTTGTGTGTTGTTACTCGCTTTGATTGCGTGTGCCAGTCAGGCCCAGGACATTGCCCGAGGTGCTGGCGGCTCGATCAACCTGGCGTCCGGTGAAGGGCGCATTTTGCATTTCGTGGCGCCGGTGGATTCGGTGCTGGTGGCCGAACCCAATGTGGCCGACCTGCAAGTGGTGTCGCCCGGCACTATCTATATCTTCGGCAAGGCGCCGGGCAACACCAGCCTGATAGCCCTGGGCAACGACGGCAAACAACTGGCCAGCCTGACGCTTTCGGTCAGCAGTGACAGCCAGGCGGTGACCACGCCGATGCAGACCCTGCACCCCGGCAACGGTGCGCAGATCAGCGGCGCCGGCAACCGCCTGATTGCCAAGGGCACGCTCGGTTCGGTGGCCGAGGCCACCGACCTCAACGCGCTGCTCAACCCTCAGGGCCAAGGTTTCCAGAGCGCGATCAACACCACCGAATATGCCGGTGCCGCCCAGGTGAACCTACGGGTGCGCTTTGCCGAAGTGTCGCGTTCCGAGTTGCTGCACTACGGCGTGAACTGGAACGCGATGTTCAATAACGGCACGTTTTCCTTCGGCCTGATCACGGGCGGCCCATTGGCGGCAGCGACGGCCGGTGGCTTGGCGACGGCGGGCACCGGTTCCGGCAATGTGAATATCGACGGCATGCTCGATGCGCTGCAAGCCAATGGCATCTTGCAGATCCTGGCCGAGCCGAATATCACCGCCATGACCGGCCAGACCGCGAGCTTCCTCGCTGGTGGCGAAGTGGCGATCCCGGTGCCGGTCAACCGCGACCTGGTGGGCATCGAATACAAGTCCTTCGGTGTGTCGTTGTTGTTCAACCCGACCTTGCTGCCTAACGGGCGTATCGCCCTGCAAGTGCGCCCGGAAGTCAGCAGCGTGGTCAGCGGCGGCACTGTGGACTTCGGCAATTTCCATGTGCCGTCCTTCAGCGTGCGCCGCGCCGACACGCGGGTGGAAGTCGGCAGTGGGCAGACGTTCGCCATCGCCGGGTTGTTCCAGCGCGAGAGCAGCCAGGACATCGAAAAACTGCCATTGCTGGGCGACCTGCCGATCCTCGGCAACCTGTTCCGCTCCAAGCGCTTCCAACGCAATGAAACCGAACTGGTGATCCTGATTACCCCGTACCTGGTCGAGCCGGTACGCGGTCGCGGTCTGGCCACGCCCCTGGACGCCTTACCGACCACTGCCGCAGCCAGCGGACCGCGCAGCGGCGGGGCGTTCGGTTTCTACATGAATTGACTAAGGGGCCTGCCATGACTGTTTTGCGTGTGTTGATGCTGTTGCCCTTGGTGTTGGTGGGCTGCAAGACCCATTTGGCGCCGACGTATTACTCGCCCGAATACCGCGCCGATGGCGTGCCGAGCCAGTGCCAGCAACCGGCGGCCAAGGATGAGATTGGGTTGGATGAAGACTTCAAACCGACCTTGCCGTTGGGCTGCGCGAACAATTTGAACCTGATGCAGATGGTCGAGCGTAAGCAGGACCTGACCCAGGGCCGCGCGACCGGGCCAGCAATGGCCGCGCCGGTGGGCCGGGCGGCGCAGGTGTATATCGAAGGGTTCGACCGCGAGCAGTTGCAGCGGCGCAAGGACCAGCAGGAAGCCAAGGCCGGCGCTGCAGGAGGCCAGCAATGAGGCCCCAATGTGGGAGCGGGCTTGCTCGCGAAAGCGGCCTCATGGTCGACCACTACCCAACTGAAGCTACCCGGTCTAACTGTGGGAGCTGGCTTGTCGGATCGCCGCACCGCTGCGATAGCGGTGAGTCGGCGTACATATCCGTTGTTGTAGTAACGGCCACTTATGGTTCCGCTCTTACAGCGGCTCACTTTTGGAAAGACCCAAAAGTAAGCAAAAGGTCTTCGCCCCACCACTCGGCACCTCGCTTAGGCTCGGTGTGCCCTCACTCCGGCTTTGGAGCGTGGGCCGCCGCGATGGGCCATCCTTGGCCCAACGCGGCTAACCCGGCGTCCTGCCGGGTTACCCTCGCTCCAAAGCCTGCGTTCGGCCAGCGTGGTTTAACGGGGCGACTCAGATCAACATCAAAAGCAGATCAAAAGCCAGATCACAAGCCAGATCAAAAGCGGGTTGGTCGTGTATCAGCGCGGGTCCACCAACCCCAGCTCCTTGGCTTGCGCCACCGGATCACTGATCGCTTTGATGCGCTTGGCTTCGGTTATCAAACGTGCCCGCTCAGCCGCCGGAATATCATCCAGCGCCAGCCCGGCAACCTTTTGTTCATACCCCGCCAACACCATCACCAACAGTTCATTACGCTGATGCCGTGGCAAGGCCCGGGGCGATTGGGTGACGGGGGCGATGGTGTCCAGCGCCTGTTGCGATTGCCCACCCAGCGCATAAGCCAGGGCCAGGTTGCAGCGGCTGTCGAGGTTGTCGGGTTGCAGGCTGAGGCTTTGGGCGAAGGCGGTTTGTGCGGCGACGGCCTGGCCGTTCAAGACCTGCGCGATGCCCAGGCGTGTGTAGGCGACCGGCAGGTGGTTGATCTCGGCGGCCTGGCCCAGCGCCGTGACGGCGCGTTGGGTCTTGCCCAGTTGCAACTGCGCGGTGCCAAGGCCGAGCAGGGCGTCGGCGTTGCGGGCGTCCAAACCCAGGGCTTGCTGGAAGGCGCGCTCGGCGCCCGACGCGTCCTTGGCGTCGAGCCTGGCCTGGCCGAGCTTGAGCCACAGGTCGATGCCGGCGCCGGGTTGCTGGGTGGCGCGCTCGTACAGCGCAGCCGCGCTGGCGTAATCGCCGCGCTTGTTCAGGTCGTTGGCCAGTTGCAGGGACTTGTCGGAATCGGTCGCAGGTTTGCTGGAGCAGGCAGCCAACAGCAGGGTACTGGCAAGCAGGAAATTCTTGGTCATCGTCACAACTCGTCGGGCGAAGGCGCAGGCCATGTAAGCATATTTTTCATGGCCATCCTATGCCTGTTCGGCGCCAGTTTGGCCCACGCGGCCGAAGCGCCCGAATGGTTTTCCAAACCCTATGCCTACGTGTTGGTCGACCAGGATGTGCGCGGCGCACTGGAAGAGTTCGGCCACAACCTCGACATCCCCGTGGTGCTCTCGGACAAGGTGCGCGGCAAGGCGCGCAGCACGATTCGCGCCGCCAGCGCCGGTGAGTTCCTGCAAACCCTGTGCAACACCAACGGCCTGACCTGGTACTTCGACGGCAACCTTCTGTACCTCAACGCCAACGATGAGATCGGCACAAAACTGTTCAAGGCCAGCGCATTGAACCTCGACCAATTGCAGGCTTACCTCAACACCCTTGATGTGTTCGGCCAGCAGCTGTCGATGCGCAATGGCCCCGAAGGCGATGAAGTGTTCGTGTCCGGGCCACCGCCGTACCTGGCGCTGGTGCAACAGCACGTCGATCACCTGCAACCCAACGCCGTGGCCGCCCCGGTGGCCCGCGAGCGGGGTGTGCGGGTGTTTCGCGGCGCGCAAGTCAGTACCGAAACCCCAACCCAGTAAAGGAGCAGCACCATGTCCGTAACGGCCGTAGACAGCAACCTCGCCCCCGGTGGCGCCAGCCCTGAAGCCAAGTTCAATGCCGCGGTGGATAACGCCAAGGCCGCCGACAAACCGGCGGACACCTCGGACGCCGACGACGCCAAATTCAACGACGCGTTGATTACCCAGGCCGTCACCATCGGCGGCCAGTTCATCATCATGCCGAAGATGCAGGAACTGCTGAACGACGCCATGTCCGATGACGACGACGAGTAGGAGGCCCCTATGACTATCAGTCTCGCCGCCGGCGCCACGGCCTTGCCGCCGTCCGCCGGTGCGGGGCCCGCCGGGGCCTCGCAGAACCTGTTCGAACACATGGCCAACACCGCCAAGGGCATGCCCGAGGGCGCCAGCCCGCACCAGATCGGTTCGGGCTTGATGGAGCGCATGAACAGCTTTATCGACCGTTCGCGAGCGTTCTCCGAGCGTGCGGATTTGCTCACCAACAACCCCTCGGCGCCGCCACCCGCGCAGGCCGAAATCCGTACGGCCAGTGCTTCTCCCCTGGCTGAGTCGGGAAAAAAAGTCGGCGAGCAGCAGGTCGACCAGATCGTCCATTCCCTGGGCAAGATGTTCGACTACTCCATCGAAACCCAGATGGTGGTGCGCGGTGCAACGCAGATTTCCGGCTCCGCCAACACGCTGCTCAAGGGTCAATAACGCCATGCCAAGCCCAAACCGCGCCCTGCGTCTGTTGCTGATCGGCCTGCTGGCCAGTCTGTTGCAGGCGTGCAACACCGACCTCTATACCAACCTCAGCGAGCGCGATGCCAACGCCATGGTCGCGGTGCTGCTGCGCGGTGGTATCCCGGCGGAGCGCAAGACCCAGGACAACGGCCAGCTCAAAGTGGTGGTCGACGAGGAGCGTTTCGCCGAAGCCATGACGCTGCTCGACAACGCCGGCCTGCCGCAACAGAGCTTTTCCAATATGGGCCAAGTGTTCAAGGGCAACGGCCTGGTGTCGTCGCCGGTGCAGGAGCGCGCGCAGATGATCTATGCGCTGAGCGAGGAGCTCTCGCATTCGGTGTCGCAGATCGACGGCATCGTCGCTGCGCGCGTGCATGTGGTGCTGCCCGATAACGACCTGCTCAAACGCGTGATTTCACCCTCGTCGGCCTCGGTACTGGTGCGTTACGACCCGGGTACCGACATCAATACGCTGATCCCGCAGATCAAGACGCTGGTGGCCAACGGCATTTCCGGTCTGAGCTACGAAGGCGTTTCGGTCACGGCGATCAAGGCAGCTGTCGCCATCAGCCAGAACCCGGCACAACCACGGCTGGCGCGCTTTATGGGCTTGTGGATGCTGGAAGACAACGTGCCTCAGGCGCGTTTCATGTTCGGCACGTTGTTGCTGATTGCGCTTGGCGCCCTCGGTGTATTGGCACGCCAGCAGTGGGCGCGGCGCCAGTCCCAGGCGCTGTATGTGCTCAAGGAGGGTGAATGAGTTTATTCGAACGCTGGCAGGGGTTGATCGCCGAGCCTTTGCAGTTTGTGCGCGGGCCTAGCCTGGGCGCGTGTTTTGCCGCTGAGCTGCCAGATGACGTGTTGCAGGCCATGCAGGCCCAGCCACGTTTTCGCCCGCGCCTGCAGCAGTTGCTGGTCAAGCACTACCAGTTGGCGCCGATCGAGCAATTGGTCACGCCGTTGGCGGCCGACCTGCCGGTGTTGCTGCTGTCGCCCGCGCAATTTGCGCGCCTGCCGAGGTTATGCGGGGCTATCTGGCACGGCGCAACCTTGAGCCGTGAGATCCGCCGCGAGGTGGTCAATGAGCTGCGTGAAGGCCTCGGCGCCGAGGTCTTTGTGGCTGCCCTGGCTCTGCGCCAACTGGGGGGCGCGGCGGATCTGCTGCGTGAACCGGTCGAGTTGATCGAAGCCATCGACCGTGACGGCCTTGGCTGTGTCGCCGCCTGGCTGCAGGCCCAGCACGCTGACTGGCAAGGCTGGCTGCGCTTGCGTTTTGACTTTCCCCAGGGCTACAGCGCACGCGTGCCGCGTGACCTGGAAATCGTCCAGGCCGCCGCTGCTTGCCTGCTGGCCGAGGAGGTTGCCCCATGAATGAACTACCGAGCCGTCCGGCTGCGCGTATTTTGCGGGCCGAAGAAGCCGCGTTGTGGACCGACGGTTTTGCCTTCCTGCAAGCGGCCAAAGACCAGGCCGAACAGATCAAGGCCGACAGCGACCAGTGGCTGCACGCCGCCCGCGCCGAGGGCTTTGAAAGCGCCCGGCAGGCTGGTGCCGAGCAGGTCGCGCAATTGCTGGTGCAGACCCAAGCCCAGGTGCAGCACTACCTGAGCAGCCTGGAGACTTCGCTGGCCGATTTGGCGTTGGGCATCGTGCGTGAAGTGCTGGGTGAATTGGATAACGCCGAGCGCGTCGTGCGCTGCACCCGCCAAGCCTTGAGCGCGTTTCGCCAGGACCAGGCACTGACCCTGTGGGTGCCACCCGCCGAGGTCGACGCATTGCGCCAACGCCTTAAGCTTGAAGGCTTGGCGCTTGCAGTGGACGCCGATGAACAGCTTGGCGCCGGCCAGGCACGCCTCAGCAGCCCGGCCGGCTCGGTGGAGCTGGGCCTGGAAGCGCAATTGCAAACCCTGCGCCGCAGCTTGCTGCCCTTTGCCGAAGAAGGTGTGGCATGAACCTGGAGCAGTTGCTGCCACGCCTGACTGAGCGCCTGGCCCAGGCGCGCCCGCGACCAATGCACGGCACCGTGCTGAGCATTCGCGGCGTGCTGCTGCGCGCCAGTGTGGCCGGTGCGAGCATTGGTGAGCTGTGCCAATTGCGCGATCCCGGCAGCAGCCGCAGCTTGAGTGCCGAGGTCATTGGTTTTGATGGTGACGAGGCGATTCTGTCGCCCATCGGCTCGATGGAAGGGTTGTCGACCCGCACGCAGATCACCGCCACCGGCGAAACCCTCGGCGTGGCGGTCGGTGATGCGCAGTTGGGGCGTGTGATCAGCCCTATGGGCGACTTTCTCGACGGTGATGGCCTGCCACCGACTCTGGCCCTGAAAAGCTATCCGCTGCACACCGAGCCTCCGGCACCGTTTTCGCGGCAGCTGATCGTGCGCTCCATGGCCTTGGGCATCCGCTCCATCGACGGCTTGCTGACCTTGGCCCAGGGCCAACGCATGGGCATCTTTGGCGAGCCAGGCGTGGGCAAATCGTCGCTGCTTGCCAGCATCATCCGTAACAGCGAAGCCGATGTGATTGTGATCGGCCTGATCGGCGAGCGGGGCAGGGAGGTGCGCGAGTTGCTCGACGTGCAACTCGATGCCCAGGCGCGCGCGCGCACGGTGGCGGTGGTCGCCACCTCGGATCGCCCGGCGGCCGAGCGTGTACGTGCCGCGTTCGTCGCCACCACCCTGGCCGAATACCACCGCGACCAAGGCCGCAATGTATTGCTGCTAATGGACAGCCTCACGCGTTTTGCCCGCGCCCAGCGCGAAATCGGCCTGGCCGTGGGCGAGCCACCGACCCGTCGCGGTTACCCGCCGTCGTTCTTCTCGGCGTTGCCACGGCTGCTCGAACGCGCCGGCCCCGGCCCTACCGGCAGCATTACCGCGCTGTACACCGTGCTCACTGAAGGCGATGCCGCGAGCGACCCGGTGGCCGAGGAAGCGCGTTCGATCCTCGACGGGCATATCGCCCTGAGCGCCGAGTTGGCCCAGCGCAATTACTTCCCGGCGGTGGACGTGCTGCGCAGTCGCAGCCGCTTGATGGAGCAGGTCGCCGGGGAGGAGCACAAGCGCCTGGCCATGCGAATCCGTGAGCTGATGGCGCGCTACGGCGAAATCGAAATGCTGATCCGTGTGGGCGAGTACTCCGCCGGCAGCGACCCGCTGGCGGACGAAGCCATTGCACGCCACGCCGCCATCGAAGCATTCCTGCGCCAGAACGCGGGCGAGCCCAGCAACCTGGAACAGACCCTGATGCACATGCGCCAGGTGTTGGCATGAGCCGCGCAATCGAGATACACGCAAAACCCTGTGGGAGCTGGCTTGCCTGCGATAGCGGTGGGTCAGTCAGCCCTGTTGTGACTGATACACCGCTATCGCAGGCAAGCCAGCTCCCACAGTCGATCTTCGCTGATCCGGAAACGGTAGTCGCTGGCATTAGAAAGGAAAACGCCCAATGAAAACCGACCAACTGCGCACCCTGCAAACCTTGCGGGTACTGCGCGAACAACGTGCTGCCAGCCAGCTGGCCGCCCAGCAGCAACGCTGCGAGCAGACCCATGGCGTGTTGACCGATGCCAAGGAGCAACTGCGCCTGCACCGTGAGGCAATTGCCGAGGAAGCCCGTCAGGTGTACGCCTCGCTCACCGAGGGCTTGTCGGTAGCCAGTTGGCAGGCGGCTCAGGATCGTTTGCGTGGGCTGTCGGATGACCAGCAGCAGTTGGAAAACGACGTGAGCCACGTGTCCACCACCCTGCAAAGCCAGGAGCGTGAGCGCGACCTGTTCCGCCAGGAACGCCTGAGCCGCCAGCGTCAGTCCGATGCCTGGCAGAGCCTGCTGGAAGGGCGTGAAAGCGATGAGCGCCGCGTCGGTGAACTGCGTGATGAAGGCACCGGCACATGATTGCAGCCCTTGCCGACCCGCTGTCGCCATGGTTGACGCACTACGACCCGGCCTTGCTGGCGCTGCATAACCAACTGCACCGGCGCCGCCGCGCCTGGCGGGGCCGCTGCGCCGGGCAAGACCTGCGCGTGAACTGGGCCGCTGAACCGCAGCCGCTTGATGCGGCACGCGAGGTGCTGCTGTTGCTTGGTCGCGCGCCAGTGCGTTTGCGGCTGTCGGCCGCCGCCTTAGAGCAGGTGTTGGTGCCGCTGGCGTTGCAGTTTGACGTGCAACTGCTGCCGGCGCTGCCGCGTACATTGCTGCTGGAACTGGCGGTACTGGACCTGATCGAGCGTCTCGAACCGCTGCTGGGTCAGCCGCTGCAATTGCTCGAAGCGCCGCAAGACCAACAGCCTTATGCGCTGCACCTGGCGCTGGAATTGTCCTTCGCCAACCAGCCTGCCACGCACGCGCAACTGGACCTGAGCGAAGGCGCCGCCGTGTTGTTGGCGCAGTTGCTGGATCAACACGCCCAGCTTGAGCCGGACCCATTGCCCGACCTGCGCCAGAGCCTGGCGCTGCTGGCCGGGCAGCAGCACTTGAGCCTCGGTGAGCTGCGCAGCCTGCGCCCCGGCGATGTGCTGATGCTCGAACCCGGCCCGGGTTTGCTGCTGGAGCTGGCGGGTCGCCTGCAGGCCCGCTGCCAATACCAGGGTGAAGTCTTGCGCTTGCAGGAAGCCTTGCAAGCACCTCTTTTGCACATGGAGAACACTATGACTGATGTTGATGCGGCTGCGGCCCTGGATGATCTGCCGCTCAAACTGGTGTGCCAGGTCGGCAGCCTGGAATTGACCCTGGCGCAACTGCGTGAACTGGGCGCCGGCAGCTTGTTGCAGTTCAATACACCCGGCGTGGACAGCGTCGATTTGATGGTCAACGGGCGCCGCGTCGGCCAGGGCCAATTGGTGAAAATCGGTGACGGCCTGGGTGTGCGCCTGCTGAGTTTTGCCACCCCATGACCGGTTATCAGCCCAACCTGATCGAGATCATCCTGGTCGTTGCGACGATCGGGCTGATCCCGTTGGCGGTGGTGACACTCACCGGTTTCATGAAGATCTCGGTGGTGCTGTTCCTGATCCGCAACGCCCTCGGTGTGCAGCAGACCCCGCCGAACCTGGTGCTGTACGGCATCGCGCTGATCCTCTCGGTGTATGTGACCACGCCGTTGATTGGTGACATGTACCGGCAAGTGGAGGGCCGCGACCTTAATATCGAGCATGTGGAGCAGCTCAAGGATCTGGGCGATGCGCTGCGCCCGCCCTTGCAGGCGCATTTGAAGCGCTTTGCGAACGAGTCCGAGCGCGGTTTTTTTGTGCAGGCCACCGAGACCATCTGGTCGCCGGAGGCGCGGGCCGACTTGCGCGACGATGACCTGGTGGTGTTGATTCCGGCGTTCGTCAGTTCGGAACTGACGCGGGCCTTCGAGATCGGCTTTTTGCTCTATATCCCGTTTCTGGTGGTGGACTTGCTGGTGTCCAACGTGCTGATGGCGATGGGCATGTCGATGGTTTCGCCGAACCTGATTTCGATCCCGCTGAAGATCTTTTTATTCGTGTCCTTGAGCGGCTGGTCGCGCTTGATGCACGGTTTGATTCTGAGTTACGGCTGAGGCACGACCCATGGGCCAGGATGTGTTCCTGTCATTGATGAAACAGGCACTGATGACGGTGCTGATGCTCTCGGCGCCGGCGCTGGGCGTGGCGATTATCGTGGGTTTGAGCGTAGGGCTGTTCCAGGCGCTGACGCAGATCCAGGACCAGACCCTGCCGCAGGTGGTAAAGCTGGTGGCGGTATTGCTGACCATCGTGTTTCTCGGCCCGGTATTGGCCGGGCAAGTCGCGGAACTGGGTGGCCAGGTGCTGGACAACTTCCCGATGTGGACGCGCTGACCGCCCATGGATGCCAGCCTGACCGCGCAGTTCCTGGAAGTCGCCTATCCGGTGATCAGTTCTGCCTCGCTCGCCGCCTGTCGAGCCATGGGTGTGGTGGTGATCACCCCGGCGTTTAACCGCCTGGGCCTCACCGGCATGATTCGCGGCTGTGTGGCCGTGGCGATTTCCATCCCGATGTTCTTTCCGGTGTTCGATGCGCTGACCCACATGCCCGAACACGGCAGCGTGTTTATCGCCGGCTTGCTGATCAAGGAGTTCTTGATCGGCATCCTTATCGGCCTGCTATTCGGCATTCCGTTCTGGGCGGCGGAAGTGGCGGGGGAGTTGATCGACCTGCAACGCGGCTCGACCATGGCGCAGCTGGTGGACCCGCTGTCCACCGGCGAGTCGAGCGTGATGTCGACCTTGCTCACGGTGATGCTGATCACGCTGTTCTTTATGTCCGGCGGTTTTATCCTGATGGTCGACGGCTATTACCACAGTTACCAGTTATGGCCGGTGACCGCATTTACGCCGGTATTTGCCAGCTCCGCGTTGCTGGCGGTGCTGTCGATCCTCGACCAGATCATGCGGGTTGGCGTGCTGATGGTCTCGCCGTTGCTGATCGCGTTGCTGGTCACCGACTTGATGCTTGCGTACCTGTCGCGGATGGCGCCGAACCTGCATATTTTCGACTTGTCGTTGCCGGTGAAAAACCTGTTTTTCTCGATTCTGATGGTGATCTACATCGGCTTTTTGATCCCGCTGATGCTCGACCAACTGGCCGAGTTTCGTGGCACCGTCGAGCTGCTTAAAACCCTGGCGGGCATGGAGTAGCCCATGGCCGATACCAGCGAAGAGAAATCCCAGCCGGCAACGGACAAAAAACTCAGCGACGCGCGCAAGAAAGGCCAGGTCGCCAAGAGCCAGGACCTGGTGTCGGGCATGGTCATTTTGTTCTGCACCCTGTGCATCTCGATTCTGGCGCCACGGGCCATGGCCCAGGTGACGGCGCTGATCGACCTGACCGCGCAAATCTATATCGAGCCGTTCGCCACCGTGTGGCCGCGGGTGCTGGACCATGCCGAGCAGTTGATCATCGGTATTACCCTGCCAGTGATGGCGGTGACCACCGGGGTGGTGATCCTGACCAATATCATCACCATGCGCGGCTTTGTGTTCTCGGTGGACCCGATCAAGCCGGAGTTCAAGCGCATCAACCCGGCAGAGGGCATGAAGAAGATCTTCGCCCTGCGTAACCTGGTGGAGTTCATCAAGGGGTTGGTCAAGGTGCACGTGTTGGCGATTGCGTTCTATGTGGTCGGCAAGCACGCGCTGCAGGCGCTGATGGAGTCTTCGCGCTGTGGCGCCGAATGCATGGAGTCGACGTTTTTCCTGGTGCTCAAGCCGCTGGTGTTTACCGTGCTGTGCGCCTTTATCACCGTGGGCGCCGTTGACGTGTTAATGCAGCGTTGGCTGTTCGGCCGCGACATGAAAATGACCCGCAGCGAAACCAAACGTGAACGCAAGGACATCGACGGCGACCCGCTGATCAAGAGCGAGCGCCGGCGCCAGCGCAATGAAATGCAGGCACTTGCGACCAAGCTGGGGTTGGGCCGTGCGTCGATGATGATCGGGACTACCGATGGCTGGGTGATCGGCGTGCGCTATGTGCGCGGCGAAACGCCGGTGCCAGTGATTGTCTGCCGCGCCGCGCCGGAGGAGGCGTTGCTGATGTTGCAGGAGGCTTACGATTTAGGCATCCCGCATGCGCCGGACCGGGCTTTGGCGGCGGAGATTGCGCGCAGAACCGTACCCGGTGACCCGGTGCCCGACGCCTCATTCCAGGCCGTGGCGGATTGGCTGGTCGCCGCCCGCCTGATCTGACCCAACACACCACTCAGCCGTTACCCAAATGACGGATATATACCCACCCCATCACCGATGCTGAAACCGCGGCAACGCAGCAATCCGCAACTTAGGTTCCTGCAACCGCGCCAAGTCAGCAGCAATCTGCGCCCGCCAAAAATGCGCCCCCGCCAACTGCGCATCCACCCACGCCTGGCGCAGCAGCACCTTGGCCTTGTCAACCGAACCATAGTGACCTTGGCGCAAGATCAGTTGCGCCTTGATCCGCAACATCTGCGGCACAAACCAGCGCTCATGATGGCCAATCGCCAATTGCAGCGTATCTTCCAACACCTCCAAAGCCAGTTTTTCCAGGCCCAGGCGCGCCAGGCCCAAGGCGTATTCACAGCGCAGCAGGCTGTAGAGCTGGCTGTCGCCCTGGCTTTGCAGGTGGTGCAAGGCTTCACCCAGTTGCGGCACGCCCGTTTCCGGTGAGCCCTCGCGGATCAGCAGGATGTTCTCGAAGCACAGGCGAAATTGCCGCCAGATCGGCAAGTCCTGGAGCGTAGTGCTGCTTTGCAGCAGGCCCAGGTAATAGCGCACCTGCGGCAGGTTGGACGCCAATAGCGCCAGCGGCAGTGCGCCCAGGCACAGGGTGTACCAGAGGGTGGCGGGGTGGTCGAGGCTGATGGCATCGTCGACGCAGCTGGCGATCAGGCGCAGCGCCGGGTCGACGTCGCCTTCGAGCAATTGCACCTTGGCCTTGAGACAACGGGCGGCAATGCGTTGGTCAAAATGCACGTCGATGATGTGCGAGCGCGGTGCCGACGGCGAGCCAAGCGCTTCATCGATGTTTTGCCGCGCGCCCAGCAGGTCGCCCATATGAAACAGCGCCACGGCGCGCATGCGTTTGCCGAGCAATTGCTGATTACCGCCGCTGTTGAGGGCGATATAACGCTCGGCCAGTTCCAGGGCTTCAGTGTATTGGTTGCAGCCGCAGCGGTCGGTCCACAGGCCCCACAAGGCGCGCATTTTGTGTTCGGCATCGCCCAGGTCGCGGGCATCATCGCGGACTTGGCGCCAGGCTTCGCGCATTTCCGCGCCGGTGCCGTAGGTCAGCATCAGTACGCTGGCCAGGGCGGTTTGCAGCAGCATGCGCTGACGCACGGCCAAGGGTGCGACGGCGTCGCTGGCCAGGCCCTTGTCGACCCAGGTTCGGCATTCACTGACCCGCGACAGGCGCAACCACAACGGCACGCCGCCCAGGGTCAGTTCGATGGCCAGGGGCAGCTCGCCGCTGGCGGAATAGGCCCAGTCCAGAGCCGAGCGAATGGTGCTGCTTTCGGGGCCGTAGAGGGCGATCCAGGTGTCTGGCGACAGGCCGTCCAGGGTTTGCCCGGCTTCTTGCAATACGCCGAGGGCATAGTGGGCGTGGCGCCGGCTGGTGGCATTGACTTCGCCGTGTTCTTCGAGCTTTTCCAGGGCATAGGCGCGGGTGGTTTCCAGCAGGCGATAGCGTTTGAGCAACTGCGCCTCACCGGCGATCAACAGCGATTTGTCCATCAGGCTTTCGAGCAACGGCAGGGCGTTGCGTGGGTCCAGGCTGCTGCTGGCGGTCATGGCCTTGACCGCATCCAGGGTGAAGGAGCCAGTGAACACCGCCAGTTGACGCAACATGGCCTGCTCGTCACCACTGAGCATCGAGTAGGTCCAGTCCAGCGTGGCACTGAGTGTGCGATGGCGGGCGAGGGCGGTGCGTCGGCCGGTCATTTGCAGGCGGAAACTGCCGTCAAGCAGGCCGACCAGGTCCTGGACGCCAAAGGTCCGTACCCGGGCCGCGGCGATTTCGATGGCGAGCGCGTTGCTGTCGAGTTTGCGGCAGATGGCGCAGACGGCTGCCACGTCGGTGTCGTTGAACACAAAGTCGGGGTCGAGGGCGCGCACGCGCTCGACAAACAGGCGCACGCCGGACCAGGCCATTGCCTCACTGGCGTTGAGGCGGGTGCCTTCGTCGGGCACTTCCAGTGGCGCCAAATCATGCACCCGCTCACCGTCGGCGCGCAGTGGTTCGCGGCTGGTGGTCAGTACATAACATTGTGGGGCGCAGCGCAGCAGGGTCTCCACCGCGTCGGCGGCGGCCGGCAGTACGTGTTCGCAGTTGTCCAGTACCAGCAGCAGACGGCGTTCGGCCAAGGCGGCGGCGATGGTCGGCAGCGGTTCAGTGCTGACGGTCTGGATCCCCAGGGCGCTGGCGAGCATACCGGCCACCCATTGCCCGCTGGTGGCGGGCGCCAGGTCGACGAAGCAGGTGTCGAGCTTGGATTCATGCGCCAGCCGCTGCGCCACGGCGGTGGCCACGGTCGTCTTGCCGATGCCGCCGGGGCCGGTGAGGGTGACGAAGCGCTGGCTGAGCAACTGCTCGGCAAGGCTTGAAATCAAGCTGTCGCGGCCGATGACCTCGCAGGACGGCACTGGCGGCGCGGGCTCCTCGGTGCGTGCGCAGAGCACCGGCAGGCTTTCTTCGCCGGCGGTTTGCACGGTCACCGGCGCCACAAAGCGATAACCACGCCCCGGCACGGTGACGATATAGCTGAAGTTGCCATCGTCGCCCAGTGCCCGGCGCAATGCGACGATCTGTGCACGCAGGTTGCATTCCTCCACCACCACCTTGGGCCAGGCGAAGGCGATCAGCTCGGTCTTCTCCAGCAATTCACCGGCGCGGGTCGCCAGGGCGATCAACAGGTAGAGGGCGCGACTCCCCAGGCTGACCGGCTCGCCGTTACGCAGCAGCACGTGCTGCCTGGCCAGTAACAGGAAGGGGCCAAAGCCCAGGACATTCTCGGCGGCTGCCGGGGTCGGGTGATCGGCGTCCATCAAGGACACCGCGTGGTTCTTGCTCGAGCTCATCAAATCGTCCTTTTTATAGTCGGGCTTGTTATTGGCGATCAGGCCATTCGCCCTTTTTGGGGTACAGATGTGCAGCAGCAGTCTTGGAAAGTTGATGTCGATCAAAACGTCGGAAAGGCCGCCCTCCTTTGGGGCGTAGTCGTTGTTATGGGCGTATCACAGCGCATGTCCCGGAGGATGAGACTGTCGCAAAGCTGAAACATTTTATTACCAGAAACCCTGATAAAGCAGAATGTATGCCAGTTGGCATGTACCAAAGATGACAACAACCATATGAAATTTATGGTGATTTTTAGGGTCGTTGGCGACCAGCGAATGCCTTCGTTCGGAAACACGAATATTTCTAATTGTGTCGTTCGGGATGCCGACTGAAACGCTGGCGATTTGGCGGTGGTTTATTGGCTTTGTATTACAAAGTATCCCCGCACCACCTTGATACATCGGCATGACGTTCTGGCGTGTCGGCGACACAGACCGGATACACGCCTGGCTTTAACTCTGTTCACCAGCTGGCGCAGGCGGTCACCCACCGCCACACGCGCCCTGGCCACACTCAGTCAAGCCAGGAGATACACCGATGAAGCGACCCTACGCGGCCCTTGCGGCCACTTTCGCCCTGTCCCTCAGCGCCTTTGCGGCGATGGCCCATGCCGACGACGCCAAGCCCCAGGAAAAATGCTTCGGCGTCGCCCTCGCCGGTGCCAACGACTGCGCTGCCGGTAAAGGCACCTCGTGCGCCGGTACCGCCACCGCCGATTACCAGGGCAACGCCTGGGTATTGGTCGACAAGGGCACCTGCACCCAGATCAAGACGCCCAAAGGCTTCGGCAGCCTGACGGAACAGCCGTGATCCAGCGCCTGTTGCCCCAAGCGCTGCTGTTGCTGGTGGCTCGGCTGGGCATCGCAGCGGTGTTCTTCCTGTCGGGACGCACCAAGGTCAGCGGTTTTCTGAGCCTCAAACCGTCGACCTACACCTTGTTCCGTTCGGAATACGCCTTGCCGCTGATCCCGTCGGACTGGGCCGCGCACCTGGCGACCTACGCCGAACACCTGTTTCCGCTGTTGCTGCTAGTGGGCCTGCTGACGCGCCCGGCGGCCGCCGCGCTGCTGGGCATGACCCTGGTGATCGAGGTGTTCGTATACCCCGAGGCCTGGCCGACGCACCTGACTTGGGCGGGCCTGTTGCTGCCGCTGCTGGCCTATGGCGGCGGGGCGTGGTCGCTGGATCGCCGGCTGTTCGGCAAACCTTAACAACCCTGATGGAGATACCCGATGCGCATGCTTTCTTCTTTGGCCATGGCCATGGCCATGGCCCTGACTGTCCCCGTGCTGGCCCAGGCGGCCGATACACCGCAGCCCGGCACCGGCAAAAGTGTGGTGATCGTGCCCGGCTCGTTTGTCGACGGTTCCGGCTGGCGTGTGGTGCACGACATCCTGATTCACAAGGGCTACAAGGTCACCGTGGTGCACCAGGGCCACGAAAACCTCGCGGCGGATGTGGCCGAGGCACGTGAAGTGCTGGAGCAACAAGTCGGCCCCGTGGTGTTGGTGGGCCACAGTTCCGGTGGCGCGGTGATCTCGATTGCCGGCGACCGCGACAAGGTCAAGTCGATGGTCTACGTCTCGGCGCTGCAGCCGGAAGTGGGCGAGAACATGGCCCAGTTGATCGGCTCGATGCCGGCGCCCAGCGATGACATCAAGCAGAGCCGCGACGGCCACCTGTTCTTTGATCGCAGCAAATACAACGCCGATTTTGCCGCCGACCTGACCCCCAACCGCACCGACTTCATGGCCGCCTCCCAAGTGCCGGCTACCACCGCCTTGTTCGGCGGCACCGTGTGGGCGGCGGCGTGGCACAAAAAGCCGACGTATGCCGTGGTGTCCACCGAAGACCGTGCGCTGAGCCCCGCGCTGCAACGCTGGATGTACCAGCGCGCCGGTTCCAAGGTCACCGAAATCAAGGCTAGCCACTTGGTGTACATCTCCCAGCCTGAGGCTGTGGCGAAGGTCATCGAAGACGCGGCTTCCGTTATCAAATAATCCCTCTCACCCCACACAAGACCTCAAAAGGAAATAACCATGAACACTGCACTTAAATCCCGTCTGAGCCTCGCCGCCGCCGCCGCCCTGATTGCCATGGCGTCGGCGTCATTCGCCAGTGCCGCCAGCGCCGCCGATCAGCAGGAAAAGCCCGGCCGATGCTACGGCGTCAACAGTTGCAAGGGCGAAAGCCTGTGCGCCACCGCCAAGCACGACTGCAAGGGCCTCAACAGTTGCAAGGGCGAGGGCGTGATCGTCAAGACGCCGTCTGAATGCCTAAAGGCCGGTGGCACGTTGACTGAGCCGAAATAACGCCTTCCTGTGGCGAGCAAGCTTGGTTGTGCAGCGCCTCCAGAAACGGGCGACTGCTGCGCAGCCGAGCGGGAGCAAGCTCCCTCGCCACAGTTTTTGCTGGAGTACCGATGATGCCGACATTTAACCCGCGCTTTTCCGGCTATGGCCTGGGGCTGCGCAAGGAGCATTACTGCGACTTCCTGGAAACCTTGGTGCCCGTGGATTTTGTCGAAGTGATTTCTGAGAATTTTATGGTCGCAGGTGGGCAACCACGGCACATCCTGCGCCAGATTCGCGAGCGTTACCCGGTGGCGCTGCACGGGGTGTCGATGTCGATCGGCACGGCCGAAGGGCTGGACCCGGAGTACCTGCGGCGTCTCAAAGCGCTGGTGGATGAGGTGGAGCCGCTGTTTGTCTCCGACCACCTGAGTTGGTCGCGCAGCGGGGGGTTCAATGCCCACGATTTGTTGCCGGTGCCCTATACGGACGAGGCTCTGGACCGCGTTTGCGCCAATATCCACCAGGCCCAGGAGGTGTTGGGCCGCACGCTGCTGGTGGAAAACCCGTCCAGCTACCTGGCGTTTGACGGTGCCAGCATGAGCGAATGCGCATTTATCGCCGCCATGGCCGAGCGCACGGGGTGCGAGTTGCTACTGGACGTCAATAATGTGTTTGTCAGTGCCAGCAATCATGGCTTTGATGCCCTGGCCTTTCTCGAAGGCATTCCCGCTGAGCGCGTGCGCCAGATTCACTTGGCCGGCCATAGCCAGGGCCGTGAGCTGTTGATCGACAGCCACGACAGCCCGGTGTGCAGCGGGGTTTGGGCGTTGTATGCCAAGGCTGTCGGGTTGCTCGGGCCGGTGGCCACGATGATTGAGCGCGATGATGCCATCCCACCGCTGGCCGAATTGCTTGAGGAGCTGTCAATGGCGCGGGCTTTGGGGCTGGCGCAATGAAGCTGGCGCAGTGGCAGCAGGCATTTCGCACGTGGCTGGTGAGTGCGTCGGATGATTCGGCCCGACTGCTGGGCGACCGGCACGCAGGCCTGGCGGTGTACCAGAACAACTATCGCGCGCAGCTGGTGGGTTGCCTGGAACAGGCGTTTCCGATTGTGCGACGTTGGCTGGGCGAGGAGGCGTTTCTGGCGGCCAGCATTACCCATATCGACCAGCAACCCCCGCATGCCTGGACCCTGGATGCGTATCCCGAAGGGTTTTACGCGACCTTGAAGACCGTATTGCCGAATAACCCGGATGTGCATGAACTGGCCTGGATCGAGTCGGCGCTGAATGAGGCGTTTGTCGCCGCCGATGCGACGCCCTTGCCGTTGCAAGCCCTGGCCGAGCTGGATTGGGACAGCGCCGTTTTGCGCCTGACGCCGTCGTTGCGCTGCCATGGGCTGACTACCAATGCTGAGGCTATCTGGTCGGCACTGTGGCAAGACGCGCTTGCGCCGCAGGCAATGATGCTGGAACAGGCAGGTGGATTGTTAGTGTGGCGGCGTCAGTACACCTCACGTTTACGTCAGGTCAGTGCGTTGGAGCTTGAGGCCGTGTTGCACCTGCAGGCCGACGGCAGCTTTGCCGGGCTGTGCGAGTTTCTGGTGGCGCGCCTGGGTGAAGAGGCGGGAGTGGCCCAGGCCGGTGAATACCTGGCCGGGTGGTTAGGCAGTGAGTTGATCGTTGACCCTGTGGCGAGCGGGCTTGCCCCGCGTTGAAGTGCGAAGCACTCCCAGTGAAGCCACCTCGGGTATTCCTGACGGACCTGGTCAGCCAGGTTTTGGGGCCGCTTCGCAGCCCAACGCGGGGCAAGCCCGCTCGTCATAACAAGCCAGTTCTCCACTACAGCCCCGTTCGCAGCGAAGGTCTGGATAGTCTTAGCCATCCAAACATGAAAATTCGGACAGCCAGGCAATCGGCCACTGAAAAAAATTCGCGCAACCCTTAATCTAAGGGCCTTTGTCACCTGTGCGGATTGTTCATGTCTTCTGTTGCCGATGGGCTGCCTTCCAATAAACGC
Source organism: Pseudomonas sp. PA-6-3C (assembly GCF_021605825.1). NCBI lineage: Bacteria > Pseudomonadati > Pseudomonadota > Gammaproteobacteria > Pseudomonadales > Pseudomonadaceae > Pseudomonas > Pseudomonas sp. PA-6-3C. The sequence continues at coordinate 3,726 of NZ_WKDV01000034.1, read as the reverse complement.
TTGCCGGCGGTGATCGCCTTGTCTTTGGGCATTGGCATGGCAACCCTGGACACCGCCATCGTCAATACGGCGCTGCCGACGCTGGCACAAGGTATCGGCACTGATTCGGCCTCGGTGATCTGGGTGGTGAACGCCTACCAGTTGGCGATTATCGCCACGGTGCTGCCGTTCGCGTCGCTCAGTGATGTGCTGGGCCACCGGCGCGTGTACCTCGGCGGCTTGCTGCTGTTTATTGTCTCGTCGCTGTTTTGCGGGTTGGCCGGTTCTTTGCTCACCCTGACTGCCGCGCGGGTGGCCCAAGGGCTCGGGGCGGCGGCGGTGATGAGTGTCAACACGGCGTTGTTGCGGCATATCTACCCGTCAAAAATGCTCGGGCGCGGCCTGGGCTATAACTCGCTGGTGGTGGGGTTGGCCTTCACGCTGGGGCCGACCGCCGCGTCGGCGATTCTGTCGGTGGCGAGCTGGCATTGGCTGTACCTGATCAACGTGCCGCTGGGGCTGCTGGCCCTGGGGCTGGGCCTGCGGTCATTGCCGACACTGCCGTTGACCGGTCACGCGTTCGATCGGTTTTCGGCGCTGTTGTGTGCTGGTCTGTTCGCGCTGTTGGTGCTGGGCCTGGGCACGGCGGTGCATGGCGCCCAAGGCACACTGACCCTCGGTTTGATTGCGCTGGCGATGGTGTGCGGCGCATTGCTGTTGCGCCGTGAAGCCGGTCACCCGGCGCCGATGCTGGCCGTGGACTTGTTCAAGCGCCCGGTGTTTGCGCTGTCTTCTCTCACGGCCATCTGTGCGTTCAGCGCCCAGGGCCTGGCCTTTGTATCGCTGCCGTTTCTGTTGCAGGCGGTGCTGGGGCACAGCCAGGTGGCAACCGGTTTTTTGATGACGCCGTGGCCTGCCGTGGTGGCGGTGATGGCCCTGGTGGCGGGGCGGCTGGCGGATCGTGTGTCGCTGGGCCTGTTGTGCGGCATCGGTTTGCTGATGCTCAGCGCGGGCATGGCGGCGTTGGCGACCTTGGGCAGCGGCGCCAGCGCCTTCGATATTGGCTGGCGCATGGCCTTGTGCGGCGCCGGTTTCGGTTTTTTCCAGTCACCCAACCTCAAGGCGATCATGACCAGCGCGCCGTTGGCCCGCAGCGGTGGGGCCAGTGGCATCGTCGCGATTTCACGTTTGCTGGGGCAAACGCTGGGGGCGTCGTTGGTGGCGTTCTGCTTTCACCTCTCCCTGGGCAGCGGCCCGCAATACGCGCTGTGGCTGGGCTGTGGGTTTGCGCTGGTGGGCAGTGTGGCCAGTGGGCTGCGCTTGTTGCCGTATAAACACAAGGTTTAGCCCTTGTAAAACACGCGGCGGCAACGCTAACGTGGCGGCCTGAATATTTCGGGATGTTTCAGATTTATGTCCAGCCTGGCTCTACGCACTGCTGATACCACCTCCCGACGTGCCGCACTGACCCTCGCGTTATGCCTGCCCAGTGATGTGTTGCTCTACTTGCTGCTGCCCATGGAATCCCAGGCCTTTGGCATCACCCTGGCCCAGGCCGGGGTGTTGCTCGCAGCCAACCGCCTGGTGCGGATTTTCGGCTACCGCCATGTGTTGAATTTCTACGCCCGTAATGGCGACCGGCTGACCTGCATGATCGCCGCGGGTGCCGCCACGGTGTGCGCCTTGGGCAACTCGATGCTGTCAGGTTTTGCCGCTTTGTTGGGGCTGCGGCTGATTTGGGGCCTGTGTTTTGCCGCGCTGAACCTGTCGACCCAAGTGTTGGCCACCTCTGAGCCTGCGGGCGCGGCGCGCAGGGCAGGGCGCTCCAGGGCGGTGATCGCCCTCGGGCCGATGCTGGCGCTGCCGCTGGGGGGCTGGCTGACCCTGTGGGCCGGGCCGCGACCTATCTTCATGATTCTGGCCGGCTGCTGCCTGGCGGGCGTGTGGGTGGCACGTGGTTTGCCGACCGCCGGGCATGATTTGCACAGCACCGGGCGCCGCTTCAAGTGGCCGGACAGCGTGGCGGTGTGGTCGTTTATCGAAGGCGTGGCGTTGGACGGGCTGTTTATCTTTGGCCTGTCGATCCAGGCGCAGAAGATTCTTGGCGGCGATGCGGTACTGATCGCCGGCGGCCTGATGGCACTGCGCTATGCCTCGGAGATGCTCCTGAGCCCGCTGGGTGGGCGTGCGGCGCAGCGTTTTGGTGCCACCTCGATGCTGCTGTTGTTTTCGTTCTTGAGTGCCTTGGCGCTGACGGCATTTGGCAGTTATTGGGTGATCGTCGGCGCGGCCGCGGTGCTGGTGCTGCGCGCCTTGCAATTGCCGTTGGTGACCACTTTGGTGGCTGAGCGCAACCCTGGTTCGATGCGCGTTTCGGCCCTGGCCTCCAACGCGGTGTGGCGCGATGTCGGCGCTGGCCTTGGGCCGCTGATGGCGGGGTTGCTGCTACCGGTGGCGTCGGCGCCGTGGGTGTTCGGTCTGGCAGGCGCGGCGATTGCCGTCAGCGCCGTGTTCTGCTGGCGCGCGAAGGTTTCCAACTGATTATGGTTTTTTGAAACCTTCCAGCCAGGCGGGGTCGAAGCGGGTTTGTTCGGTGTCGATGCCCAGGGCCTGCATTTTCGCCCTATGCGCTTCCATCTCGCCGACCAGTTGCGCCTGGGCGCTGGAGTTGGCGTCCAGGTCATGCATCTGCGTCAGGCCCAAGTGGTAAAAACGCAGCACTTTGAGGGCAGTGGGGTCGTTGGCCTGTGCGCGGTCCTTGAGGGTGTGCATCACATTGGTCACGCGCATCAGGTTGCGCTTGAGCTGCCAGCCGTACACTGCAGGCGCCAGCCATGGTTGGGTCCAAAATGGGCCGCGCACCAGGGCGACGGTGATCAGCACCCCGGCGAATACGCCGCCGATGTTGAAACGCAAATTATCGCCGCCGGGTTCGCCGAACAGCATCACCGCCAGGGTTGATAGCAGCATGGCCAGGGCCATGAACAGCACGGCGATGATCAGCGTGCTGCGGCGGGTTTGTTGGCGGAAGGTTGCGGGGTCGCAGGGTTTGAGCTCGAACATCCGGGTCAGGTCTCAAGAAAGGCGGGGTGGCATCTTCGCATGCTTTGGGCAAACAAGTTGAACGATGGCTTGGGGTGGTTTCTCTAAATCTGTGTAGCCCTTTTGAGGTAAGCCATCATGTCTGAGTACAAGCAACCGCCGCCGGGTACACCTGACCCTGACCGTACGCCGGGAGAGGAGGAGCGTGACAATGATGCGTTGCGGCCCAATGACCCGGCCGAGCGTCAGGACGAAGATGATGTGGAGCGGGTTGAGGAAGACCTGGAAAACCTGCATGACAGGGCGCGCCCGCTATAGGTTCAGGAGGTGACTGTGAGTAATCATCCGAAAGGCCCGGGTTCGGGCGAGCATGCCAGCGGCGAGAATGAATTGGGGTTTGATCCGGATTCGCCTGATGTGTCGGACCCGCAGGTTGATCCTGTTGGGCCGGCGATTGCGCCGTTGGATAAGGACAAGGAGCAGCGGAAAAAGGTGGATTATGATCCGTTGGGGGATCTTAAGAAGCCTGGGTGATGTTGGCGCTTTTGGTGTACATATCCTTTGTTGCGGTAACGGCGGCTTATGGTTCCGCTCTTACAGCGGGTCACTTTTGGCAAACGCCCCAAAAGTAACCAAAAGGTCTTCGCCCCACCACTCGGCACCTCGCTAATGCTCGGTGTGCCCTCACTCCGGCTTGAATCCGTG
>NZ_WKDV01000033.1:0-79473 GCF_021605825.1 Pseudomonas sp. PA-6-3C | reverse complement strand
TCTTCAACAACTTCAACCACTTGCGCTTACGATCTCTCGTTAGCGGGAGGCGAATTCTACAGCGTTACACGCTGCTGTCAACACCTCTTTTTCAACTTCCTTTTGGCTTCGATGAACTGAAGCAACTTGCTGCCGAAAACTTCGTAACTCATTGTTTACCAAGGAGTTTTCCGTTTCGACTGCGCCGGAAGTGGGGCGAATTATAGACAGATATAAAACGCCGTCAATCCTTAATTACGCTTTTGTCGCAGAAAGTGGTTTTTTCGCAATAAGACGGGGAATCCGGCGCATCACTGGCGGGATCCGCAGCACTAGCAGCAGCGCGCCTATAGATGCATAGATCGCCCATTCCTTCAGGTCGGCCCGCACAATCCACAACATGTGCAACAAACCAAGCCCAAGAATCACGTACACCAGGCGATGCAGCTTCTTCCAACGGCTACCCAACCGGCGCTGGCTATAACGATTGGACGTTACTGCCAGCACCAATAAGCCAAGGAACCCCAGCGCACCGACAATAATGTAGGGCCGCTTACGCAGCTCGACGCCGAACTGCGACCAATCCAGCCCGAGGATGAATACGCAGTACGCAGCCAGGTGCAGTGCTACATACGCAAAACACCACAATCCCAGCTGCCGACGCACGGCAATCCACCCTGCCCACCCGCTGAGTTTCTGCAACGGCGTCATACCTAGCGTTACCAGCAACAGGATCAGGGTCCCAAGCCCCAACCGATCCATCAACACTTTGCCTGGATCAGGCCCGAGCACAGAGCTCCACGCCTCATACAGCCAGAAAAATGGCCAGATCGCCGCGGCTATAAAGACGCCAATGCGCCAGATCGGATAACGCATCAGTAGTTCTTCCGCAGGTCGAGGCCCGTATAGAGAGAAGCGACCTCATCCGAATAGCCGTTGAACATCTGAGTCTCTCGCACATTCGGGCTGAACAGACCGCTCGGCAAACGACGCTCACGCGCCTGGGTCCAGCGAGGATGGTCGACGGTCGGGTTCACATTCGCGTAGAACCCATACTCATTGGCCGCAATGCTTTGCCAAGTCGTCTTTGGCTGCTCGCTGACCAGGCTGATCCGCACAATCGACTTCACGCTCTTGAAGCCGTACTTCCACGGCACTACCAGACGCAGTGGTGCACCGTTCTGGTTCGGCAACTCCCGCCCATACATACCCACAGCCAGGATCGCCAACGGATTCATTGCTTCATCCAGACGCAGCCCTTCTACATAGGGCCAGTCGATCAAGCCGAAGCTGGAGCGCTGTCCCGGCATGCTTTTGGGGTCCTGCAGCGTTTCAAAGCGGATGTACTTGGCTTTAGCGGTTGGTTCAACCTGCTTGAGCAAGGCTGAAATAGGAAAGCCCATCCACGGAATCACCATCGACCACGCCTCGACACAACGCAGTCGGTAGATACGCTCTTCCAATTGATAAGGCTTCATGAAGTCTTCCAGGGCATAGCGCCCAGGTTTACCGACTTCCCCATCGATCACCACACTCCAGGGTTCGGTCTTGAGTGAACCGGCGTTCTTCGCCGGGTCGCCCTTGTCCGTACCGAACTCATAGAAGTTGTTGTAGTGGGTGGCGTCCTTGAACGGGGTGATGGCTTCGTCTTTTACCGTAACCGCCTGCCATTGGGTGCTGGGCAGCTTATCTGCAAACCAGCCTGGGGCATTGCCCGGCTCGACATCGGCATAACGCGCGGCATCTTCGGCACTCGCCCAACGCGGCAACGCAGTGGCCGCAACACCGGCCAGCGCCCCACCGAGCAAGCTGCGACGCGAAAGATAGAAAGATTCAGGCGTGACATCCGATTCATGACAATCGGACGCTTTGGGGATCTTGATTAACATGGCAACTCCGCAGCATTGGAGAACTGATGCACCAATAGACTGCGGAGTATGGGGGAAATTACATTAAGGCAATGTTTTGTCGCGGCGCAGGTGCAGCAGGTATTGAACCGGCCCCGACGCGGCATACACCAGGAACGCCAGCAGCAGAATACGTGGCGGATCACTGAACACGACCGCAAACACCAGCACCACCACCAGGATAGCCACGAAAGGCACGCGCCCCTTGAGGTCAAACTCCTTGAAGCTGTTGTACTTGATATTGCTGACCATCAGCATGCCGGCGGCTGCAACCATCAAGGCCACCAGGAACGACATCTTCGAACCCTGGATGCCGTAGTCACTGAACGCCCAGACGATACCTGCCACCACACCTGCCGCCGCCGGGCTGGCCAGGCCGATGAAGTAACGCTTGTCAGCAGTACCCACTTGGGTGTTAAAGCGCGCCAGACGCAACGCCGCGCCGGCGACATAGATGAAGGCAACCATCCAGCCGACCTTGCCCATATCACCCAGCGCCCAGGCAAATGCCAGCAATGCCGGCGCAACGCCGAAAGCTACCATGTCCGACAGCGAGTCGTACTCGGCACCGAAAGCGCTTTGGGTATTGGTCATGCGCGCCACCCGGCCATCCAGGCCGTCGAGCACCATGGCCACGAAGATGGCGATAGCCGCAAAGCCGAAATACTTGCTGGCACTCGCCGCATCACCCGCCGCCAATGCGCTTTGCGCACTCATGGAGTTGATGATGGAGTAGAACCCGGCAAACAGGTTCGCCGTGGTGAACAGATTGGGCAGAAGATAGATACCACGATGCCGGACCTTGCGACCTTCCGCATCATGCCCTTCTTCGACATGCTCATCGATCGGTAGCAGGCTTTCGGCGTCAGAGGCCTGGTTTGGCTCTTCGGGACGTTCGGTCATGGACTTTACCTTGCAACGGTGTGAAAAGAATTCGACAAATACTTGCAGCGCGTGTTCGCCCGCAAACGATGCAGCTTTATACCAGAACCCGCCTCCAAACGAAAAAACGCGGCCTAAGCCGCGTTTTTTCTGGATACGTACGACTTAGTTTTTGGCTTTGTCGACGATCTTGTTGGCACCGATCCACGGCATCATGGAGCGCAGTTGCTCGCCGATCACTTCGATACCGTGAGCGGCGTTGTTACGACGCTTGGCGGTCATCGAAGGGTAGCCGGTAGCGCCTTCGCTGATGAACATTTTGGCGTATTCGCCGTCCTGAATACGTTTCAGGGCGTTGCGCATAGCCTGACGGGACTCGGCGTTGATGACTTCCGGGCCGGTCACATACTCGCCGTATTCGGCGTTGTTGGAGATCGAGTAGTTCATGTTGGCGATACCGCCTTCGTACATGAGGTCAACGATCAGCTTCAGTTCGTGCAGGCATTCGAAGTAGGCCATTTCTGGCGCGTAGCCAGCTTCAACCAGGGTTTCGAAACCGGCTTTGACCAGCTCAACGGTACCGCCGCACAGTACGGCTTGCTCGCCGAACAGGTCGGTTTCGGTCTCGTCCTTGAAGGTGGTTTCGATGATGCCGGTACGACCGCCACCAACGCCAGCAGCGTAGGACAGTGCCACGTTCTTGGCGTTGCCGGATGCGTCCTGGTAGATCGCGATCAGGTCAGGGATGCCGCCGCCTTTGACGAACTCGGAGCGCACGGTGTGGCCCGGCGCTTTCGGCGCGATCATGATCACGTCGAGGTCAGCGCGTGGCACAACCTGGTTGTAGTGAATCGCGAAGCCGTGGGAGAAGGCCAGGGTGGCGCCTTTCTTGATGTTTGGCTCGATTTCGTTCTTGTAGAGCGCGGACTGGAATTCGTCCGGGGTCAGGATCATGACCAGGTCGGCAGCGGCAACGGCGGAAGCAACGTCAGTCACTTTCAGGCCGTGGGCTTCAGCCTTGGCAACAGTGGCCGAGCCTTTGCGCAGGCCAACAGTCACGTCAACGCCGGAATCTTTCAGGTTGCACGCTTGGGCGTGGCCCTGGGAACCGTAGCCGATGATGGCGACTTTCTTGCCCTGGATGATCGACAGGTCACAATCTTTATCGTAATAAACTTTCATGAGGTTCCTCTATATATCCAGGCCGTAAGGCCATTCGCTAATTTGGGTTAGATGCTGAGTACTTTGTCGCCACGGGCAATCCCGGTGACACCACTGCGTACGGTTTCCAGAATCGAGGCCGTCCCGATCGACTGGATGAAGCTGTCCAGCTTGTCGCTTGTACCGGTCAGTTGAACGGTATAAACGCTGGCGCTCACATCGACGATCTGCCCGCGATAAATGTCGGTGGTGCGTTTGATCTCGGCACGTTGGGCACCCGTGGCCTTGACCTTGACCAGCATCAGCTCGCGCTCGATGTGGGCACTTTCCGACAGGTCGACCAGCTTGACCACTTCGATCAGCTTGTTGAGGTTCTTGGTGATCTGCTCGATCACCTCATCGTGACCAACAGTAGTCAACGTCAGGCGCGACAGGGTCGGGTCTTCGGTCGGCGCCACGGTCAGGCTTTCGATGTTGTAGTTGCGTTGCGAAAACAGGCCGACAACACGAGACAGAGCGCCGGGTTCGTTCTCCAGAAGCAGGGAGATAATGTGCCGCATGATTAGGTACGCTCCGTCTTGTTCAGCCACATGTCGCGCATAGAGCCGTCTTTGATCTGCATCGGGTAGACGTGCTCGCTGGTGTCCACTTGAATATCGAGGAACACCAGGCGGTCCTTCATGGCGAACGCCTCTTCCATCTTCGGCTTCAGATCTTTCAAATCGGTGATGCGCATGCCGACGTGGCCGTAGGCTTCAACCAACTTGATGAAATCCGGCAGCGATTCCATGTAGGAATGGGAGTGACGGCTGTTGTAGCTCATGTCCTGCCACTGACGAACCATGCCCAGCACGCCGTTGTTCAAGCACACGATCTTCACCGGAAGACCGTACTGCAGGCACGTCGACAGTTCCTGGATGTTCATCTGGATGCTGCCCTCACCCGTCACGCAGGCGACGTCGGTGTCCGGGAAGCTCAGTTTCACACCCATGGCCGCCGGGAAACCAAAGCCCATCGTGCCCAGGCCACCGGAGTTGATCCAGCGGTTAGGCTTGTCGAACTTGTAGTACTGCGCAGCGAACATCTGGTGCTGGCCCACGTCGGAGGTCACAAAGGCGTCGCCCTTGGTCACTTCGCACAGGGTTTCGATCACGGTTTGTGGCTTGATGATGCTGCCGTCGCCCTTGTCGTAAGGGAACAGGCCGCGGTCGCCGCGCCATTCGTCGATCTGCTTCCACCAGCTGGCAACCGATTCCTTGTTCGGCGTTTCGCCGATGTCCTTGAGCGCCGCAACCATTTCGGTCAGCACGCTTTCTACCGGACCTACGATCGGCACGTCGGCCTTGATGGTCTTGGAGATGGACGCCGGGTCGATGTCGATGTGGATGATCTTGGCATTCGGGCAAAACTTGCTCGGTCCGTTGATCACACGGTCATCAAACCGCGCGCCCACCGCCAGGATTACGTCGGCGTGGTGCATGGCCAGGTTGGCGGTGTAGCTGCCGTGCATGCCAAGCATGCCGACGAACTGACGGTCCGTACCCGGGAATGCGCCGAGGCCCATCAAGGTATTGGTCACCGGCAGATTGAGCAACTTGGCCAGCTCGGTCAAAGGTGCAGAACCGCCGCCCAGAATCACGCCACCGCCGGAGTACAGCACTGGGCGCTTGGCCGCCAAGAGCATTTCTGCCGCCTTGCGGATTTGCCCCGAGTGCCCACGAACGGCCGGGCTGTAGGAACGCAGCTTGGCTTTTTTCGGGAAGACGTATTCGAACTTTTCCGCCGGGTTGGTCATGTCTTTCGGGATATCGACCACCACAGGGCCCGGGCGACCGGACTGTGCGAGGTAGAAGGCCTTTTTCATGACTTCCGGGATTTCCGACGCATGCTTGATCATGAAACTGTGTTTCACGATCGGCCGGGAAATACCGATCATGTCGGTTTCCTGGAATGCATCGGTACCGACCATGGTGCTAGGCACCTGGCCAGAAATGATCACCATCGGGATGGAGTCCATATAGGCAGTCGCGATGCCGGTAATGGCATTGGTTGCGCCTGGGCCGGACGTTACCAGTACCACACCGGCTTTACCGGTGGCACGGGCATAGCCGTCAGCCATATGGGTCGCGGCCTGTTCGTGGCGAACCAGGATGTGGGTAACAGCCGGTTCCTTGAACAGTGCGTCGTAAACATGCAGCAGAGCACCACCTGGGTACCCGTAGATATAGTCGACGCCTTCGTCACGCAAAAAGCGGACGAGCATCTCACCGCCAGATAAAAGCTCCACGTTGTTCACCTCTAAAACGCCAGAATACCGTCCGTTAAAAACCGACGGGTCTTAATAGGTTTACTTCTCAACAGAGCATGAGCGACGGTGGTCGCCGACTACGTCAGCACTGACTGAGCAAGTATTGGGATCGTCCCAAGTGTTGCGGGCTTTTCCCACCCAGCGCGAGGTAACGCGTTGCGGGTGTTACAGGTCGGCGCGGATATGCGCCTCATGATCTGCTGAGCGGGCCTGCTTCTGGCAGTCCCGATACAGCGGACTTTGGATTCTTCTGTTTCAGCCCCTTCAAGTCAAGCAATAATTGCGCTTTTTTCCAACTAAGCGCATGAGAACGAAGATTAAAGGGGCTTGAGGAGGGATAAAACTCGCCTGAATGTCGTCAAGCGGTAGAAATGTGCGCAGGACTGCCGAAAAACCCGGCAGTCAGGCAATTAACGAGCGTCGACGATCAATTGGTCGAACTTTTTCAGCGCATTGCGTAAGCCTATGCTTTCAAGCGGGCGATCGGCGTAAACCATCTCCGCCATCTCGAGGATCCCCGAAGCATTGGGCAATGGCAGGTCCTGCTCGAGGATCTGCTTCATGCGCACCAGGAAGATCCATTGCAGCCACTGGTGAAAGTCCAGTGTGTCCACCGAAAACGGCTCGACGCTGCTAAGCGCTTCAGCGCTGGGGGGCACTTCGTCCCACCAACCCTGCACACGTAACTCACGCTCAATCAGCAACAGCTGTTCGGCAATTGCCGGAAACCGTGCATCCATCAGAGGCTGACCTTGGCTTTTTGCCGCGCCTGGGCAGCACCGGCGGCGTCGCCTTGTGCGGCACGCGCGTCACCAATCAAAGCCCACAGGTTGGCTTGCAGGTCGGGGCGACCGTTGGCCAGGGTCAGGCCGCGACGGGCGAACTGCTCGGCTTGCGGCGCGTCGCCCTGGGCCATGCGCACCTGGGCCAGGCGATACAGCACTTGCGGCTCACGCGGCGCCACACGCTGGGCACGCTCAAGGCTCGACGATGCCCCGTTCAGGTCACCACCGGCCTGTTGCTGCTGGGCGGTGGTCAGCAAAGCCAGCACCGGCCCGTCCAGTTGCTCGTCAGCCGACAGGCCACCCGCGTTAGACGACGACGGAATACCGCTCGGCGTGGACGGCGGCATGTTGTAAGTGCCCTGGTTGACCGGCGCCGTCTGGATCGGCGCGGAGTTGGCCGGCCCCGAAGTGCTTGGCCCTGGCGTCCAAGGCTCGGCACTGATCGGCGCCGACGTCGCAGCACCGCCGCCCGGTACCATCACCACCACGCCCGAATCCTGCGGTATGGCCTGAGGCGTGGCTTGGGCAGGACGCTTGACCACGGTCTGACGGAAACCGCCAGTGGCCGAGATACGGTCGTTATTGGAAACGTTCGTGCTTGAGTCCACCACGGGAATCGAACCGCGCTGCACGCTGGAGCAACCGCCGAGCATAACCAAGGCGGTAATAGCTGGAATCCACAACTTGTTCACTTGAAACCCTCTTTGCTTAATGCATCCAGCCCTTGACCCAATCCATCACCGAATCCGCGTCAGCGGGGGCACTGCCACCGCACGCAGCACCGGCGGGTGGCTCGCTGCCGCGAATATACGGCATCTGTACCGCGCCCGGACAGTTGGCATCGGAACCCTGCCCGGTATGCGGATCAATCCAGGCCTGCACGATGTTGTCCGGCTGCGGCATGTTAAGCGGCAACGGATCGGCCTTGCGCATGAAACTGGTCCACACCTGCAGCGCACCGGTCGCACCAGTGAACGGGGTTTTGCCGTTATCGTCGCGACCCAGCCAGACCACGGCCAGCACATCCTGGCCGAAGCCTGCGAACCAGCTGTCGCGCGAATCGTTACTGGTGCCGGTCTTGCCCGCCAGCGTCAGGTTCGACGGCAGCACGCTATAGACAGAACGCCCGGTACCTTCACGCATCACGCGCTGCATGGCGTTCTGGATCAGATAGATGGAACCTGCGTCAAAGCGCTGCTGGATCTGGAACGGGTAACGCTTGAGCGGTTCGCCCTCGGCGGTCAGCACACTGCGAATGCCGCGCATCGGGGTATTGAAGCCACCGTTGGCGAGGGTCTGGTACATCGTCGCCACTTCCATCGGGGTCATGGCGCCAGCGCCCAGCAGCATCGAGGGGAACGCCGGGAACTCACGGGTGATGCCCAGTCGCCCCAGGGTTTTCAGCACATTCGGCACGCCCACTTCAAGCCCAAGGCGCGAGGTGGAGATGTTGTAGGAATGCGCCAGGCCTTGGTACAGGAACACAGTGCCGTGGGAGCGACGATCAAAGTTCTGCGGCGTCCATACCTGGCCATCCGCCCCTTTGACCGACAGCGGGTCATCCGACAGCCAACTGGTCAGCGTGTATTTGCTTGGTTTTTCCAGGGCCGTGAGGTAGACCGCTGGCTTGACCAGCGAACCGATTGGCCGCACCGCATCCAGGGCACGGTTGAAACCGGCAAAACTGGCCTGGCGGCTGCCGATCATGGCCTGCACTTCACCGGTTTCCGGGTTGGTCACGACCATGGCTGCTTCGACTTCATCCGAACCTTTACGGCCGGTCAGGCGTTTGAAGGTATCGTTGACCGACGCTTCGGCTTTCATCTGCAGGATCGGGTCGAAACTGGTAAAGATCCGCAGGCCTTCTTCGGTCAAGTCTTCGTCGCGATAGTCTTCACGTAGCTGGCGTTTGACCAGATCAATAAAGCCCGGGAACGAACTGTCGGCCAGCTTGCCGCGAGTGGTAACACCCAGTGGCATTTTTTTCGCCGCCGCGACTTGTTCAGCGGTGGCCACGCCCTGCTGTTCGAGTACATCCAGCACCAGGTTACGACGCTCAAGCGCGCGCTCCGGGTTGCGACGCGGGTTGTAGTAAGACGGCCCCTTGACCATCCCCACCAGCAACGCGACTTGATGCAATTTCAATTCGGACAAGGGCTGGCCAAAGAAGAACTGGCTGGCCAAGCCGAAACCGTGCACCGCGCGCTGGCCGTCCTGGCCGACGAACACTTCGTTGAGGTACGCCTCAAGAATCTCCTGCTTGCTGTAATGCAGCTCCAGCAGCATGGCCATCATGGCTTCGGTGAGTTTACGGGTGAGGCTGCGCTCGTTGGTCAGGTAGAAGTTCTTGACCAATTGTTGCGTGAGCGTACTGCCGCCCTGGGTCATCTTGCCACCGGAAGTGTTAACCCAGATGGCGCGGGCAATCGACTTGGGCGACACACCCCAGTGGCTGTAGAAATCGCGGTCTTCCACGGCGATCAGCGTATCGAGCAGGTACGGCGGCACCTGATCAAGCTTGATCAGGATGCGATCTTCAAGGTTCTTGGGGTAAATACCGCCGATCAACAGCGGTTCCAGGCGCACCACGGGCAACTTGGAGCCATTGAGCGACGACAGTTCGGCAACGTAATCGCCGGAGAAGCGCACGCGCACCGGCTGGGCTTTCTCCAGGCCTTCATAGAACTGGAAGCCACGGGTATTCAAATCGACGGTATTGCCGCTGACAGCAGCGGCGCCGGGGCCATTGCTCACGGGTTCGCGGCGATAGCCCAAGGCGTCGAGTTCGGTAAGGAAGTCTTCCTTGCTCAGCTTTTGGCCGGTGAACAATTCCAACGGGCGTGCGTATACCTTGGCCGGGATGGTCCAGCGCTTGCCGGAGAATTTCTCCTGCACCACGGCGTCGAGGTACACCGCGAAGCCTGCGAGCACCACAAGGCCTACCAGGCTCAGCTTGATGGCCCAGCCCAGCCACGGGCGCAGGCCGCGTGAAGGAGGTTTTTTACGGGAACGGGGAGATCGGGTTCGAGTCATGGCGGCGGATTATACGCACTTTATTGACGATCAACATGAGCCGGACAGCGGTTTGCACGACCGACCGTAACCGCCATAATGCCGGCCATGATTTCCCCCAGACTTTGAAGGATCGCCCGTGAGCCAGTCCCTGATCGCTGCCCTGCAAAACCCGGCTTTGTATCCCCATCCGGTTGAAGCGTTTCAAGTCATTGAGACCCATATTTCCTGGGTCATACTGACCGGCCCCTATGCTTATAAGCTGAAGAAGCCGATGAACTTCGGCTTTCTGGATTTCACCCAACTGGATGATCGCGGCCACTTCTGCCGCGAAGAGCTGCGCCTCAATCAGCGCCTGACCGAAGATTTGTATCTTGACGTGTTGCCAATCACCGGCAGCGCCGAAGCCCCGCAATTGGGCGGTGATGGCCCGGTCATCGAATACGCGCTGAAAATGCGCCAATTCCCGCAGAGCCAGCTGCTCAGCACACTGCAAGCCAATGGCGAGGTCACCAGCGCGCACATTGATGATATGGCCAAGCAGATTGCGCACTTCCACCTCAGCGCCCCGAAAGTGCCGCAAGACCACCCCGCCGGCACGCCGGATGAGGTGATGGCACCGGTTCGCCAGAACTTCGACCAGATCCGCCCGTTCCTCAGCGACAAAGCCGACCTGGCTCAACTCGAAGCCCTGCAAGCCTGGGCCGAAGCCAGCTTCGAACGCCTCAAGCCACTGCTGGCCCAACGCAAACTCGAAGGTTTCACCCGTGAGTGTCACGGTGATATCCACTTGGGCAACGCCACCCTGATCGATGGCCAGGTGGTGATCTTCGACTGCATCGAGTTCAACGAGCCGTTCCGCTTCACCGATGTGTATGCCGACACGGCCTTTCTGGCGATGGACCTGGAAGACCGCGGCCTCAAATCCCTGGCGCGCCGTTTTATCAGCCAGTACCTGGAGCTGACCGGCGACTATCAGGGCCTGGAAGTGCTGAACTTCTATAAAGCCTACCGTGCACTGGTGCGCGCCAAGGTGGCGTTGTTCAGCATGCCGAGCGAGGCCAGCCCGGTGCAACGCGCCACCACCCTGCGCCAATACCGCAACTATGCGAACCTGGCGGAAAGCTACAGCACTATTCCATCGCGCTTCCTGGCGATAACCCACGGTGTTTCGGCCGTCGGTAAAAGCCACGTGGCCATGCGTCTGGTGGAAGCCTTGGGTGCCGTGCGCCTGCGTTCGGATGTGGAACGCAAGCGCCTGTTTGGCGAACAAAAGGTCGAGAACACCCCGCAAGCCGGTATCTACGCCGCCGAAGCCAGCTCTGCCACCTACGCTCGGCTCAACGAAATCGCCGATACCGTCTTGCGTGCCGGCTACCCGGTAGTGCTGGACGCGACCTTCCTGAAAAGCGCACAACGCAATGCCGCCGCCAAGATTGCCGAGGCAACCGGTGCGCCCTTCCTGATCCTTGATTGCAACGCACCGCAAGCCGTTATCGCCAGCTGGCTGGCGCAACGTCAGGCGGATAAAAACGATCCTTCCGACGCGACGCTCACCATTATCGAAGAACAGCAGGCCAACCGTGACCCGCTGACCGCCGAAGAGCTGCTGCTGAGCAAACGCGTGGAAACCAACGAAAGCGGCACACTCGACGCTCTGGTGGCACACATTCGCCAGCGCCTGCCCGGTCTGTAAGAAATATTTCTTGGTCGTGTCACCGATCTTCGGTGCACGACCGAGCAATAGTGGCACTATAATGGCGTCATAATTCCAACAGGAGTCGCCGTCATGAGTCAGCCCAAGCTTCTTGATACTCCGCTCTACGCACTCCTGCATAAAGACGACATCCGCGGCTTCAACCAGGAACGCCCCAAAGACGGCCCCATCGACATGCGTGGTGGCGACTTCCGGGGGTTGGACCTGCGTGACCTGAACGCCACGGGCGTGGATTTCACCGACGCCTACTTCCGCTCTGCCGACCTGCGCGGCCTGGACCTGCGCGAGTGCTCGCTGGAAGGCGCCAGCCTGGCCCATGCGCAGATTTCCGGCACCTACTTCTCCCCCGAACTGACGGCTGACGAAATCCTCATGTCGGTCAATTTCGGCACTCGTTTGCGCTACCGCACCAAGTAACTTCATCTTTCGGGCCCCAGCTACGCCTCACGCGTAGCGGCGCCTCCTGCCTGCTTGTCGGCAATATCCTTAAAAATTCTTATAAGCTTTTCAGCCGTTCCTGACCAAAGAACCACGCTTTTCCTACTGAGCGCTACACTCCTTTTCAGGCTTGCCTGGTCACGATACCCACCGCACCATTCGGCCGTCGCAAGGAGGCTTGATGAACGATGAGCTGCAACACCTGAAAAACCTGGGCAAGACGTCGGCGCAGTGGCTGCATGCGGTGGGCATCCACAGCGCGTCCGACTTACGTCGCCTGGGAGCTGTCGATGCCTACCGAGCCGTGCGCACTCGCGGGTTTCGGGCCTCGAAAGTGCTGCTGTATGCAATCGAGGGAGCCTTGATGGACGTGCATTGGAACGACATCCCGACGGAACGCAAGGAGGCATTGAACCGTCAGTTGGAAGCGATTTCAGCGCGTCAGAAAATTTAGGTCTGCAAGAATCCCCAATGTTCATGGGCAGTTCGAACACGTGTTTGAGAAAAACGGCAGATCGTTGAAAAACAGATGTTGACTCTCAAATGAGAATCGTTATGATTATCACAACTGGTCGCGAGATCAGCCGATAACTGAAAGACCATTGGTTCGGACTCTCAGATTATCTCCTCATCAGGCTAATCACGGTTATTTGACCCGGCTCTTGCCGGGTCTTTTTTTACCTGTAAAAAAGCCGATTCAGCGCGCAATGATCAACGGATGCCCACGCTCCGGGTGCGGCTGTACCAGCACCTCCAAACCAAACACCGCCTTAAGTGGCTCGGGCCGCATCACCTGCGCCGGCGTATCCAACGCGTGTGGGCGCCCCTGCTCCAGCAACAGAATTCGGTCGCAATAACGCGCCGCCAGGTTCAGGTCATGGAGAATCACCAGCACCGCAGCGCCGCGATCCGCGAATGTACGTATAGCTTGCAGGGTCGTGTGTTGGTGCAAGGGGTCAAGCATCGAGGTCGGCTCATCCAACAGCAGGGTCTGCCCGGCTTCCCCCGGCCATAACTGCGCCAACACTCGCGCCAGATGCACACGCTGGCGTTCACCACCCGACAGCGCCAGGTAGCTGCGTCCGCTTAAATGGCCCACGTCTGCCGCGTGCAGCGCCGCCTCGATGATTTCGTCATCACGCACGCGTCCGGTCTGATGGGGCAAGCGGCCCATGCCTACAACCTCCTCGACACGAAATGCGAAATCCAGCGTGGAAGTCTGCGGCAACACTGCCAAACGTTGGGCACGTTGCGGCCCGCTCCAGTCCGTCAAGGCTTGCTGATCCAGCCACACCTTGCCCTGATCCGGCTTCAGCTCGCCGCACAACGCACCGAGCAGCGTGCTCTTGCCTGCTCCGTTAGGGCCGAGCACACCGAGCACTTCACCCGGCAGCAAGTCCAGGGTGACATCCGCCAGCACGGTTTTATCGCCACGCCGAACCTGCAACGCTTCTACTCGCAGCATCAGGCGCGCCCTCGCAGCAACAAATAAAGAAAAAACGGTGCGCCGATAAAGGCCGTCACGATGCCGATCGGCAGTTCAGCCGGCGCCAGCGCCAGGCGTGCCACCAGGTCAGCAAACAGCAACAGGCTCGCGCCCGCGAGCACAGACGCCGGCAACAACACCCGATGATCCGGCCCGGCCAACAAGCGCACCAGATGCGGCACCACCAGCCCGACAAACCCGATCATGCCCGCCGCCGCTACCGCCGCGCCCACACCAAGGGCCGTGCAAAACACCAGTTCACGCTTGAGCCCTTCAACATCAATGCCAAGGTGATTGGCTTCGGACTCGCCGAGCAACAATGCATTCAAGGCTTTTGCACGGCGCGGCAACCACAGCGCCACACCGGCGCTCACCAACAGCAATGGCCACAACCGCGAATAGCTGGCGCCATTGAGGCTGCCAAGATTCCAGAACGTCAGCGTGCGCAAGGTGGCGTCATCGGCCAGATAGGTAAACAACCCCACCGCCGAACTGGCCAGGGCGGTAAGCGCGATACCGGCAAGCAGCATCGTTGCAACGTTGGTCTGGCCGTTGCGGCGCCCCAGGCGATAGACCAGGGCAGTGACGCCCAAACCGCCAAGAAACGCGCACAACGACAGCAGATAAGGCCCGAACGCATCCGGCAGGCCACCAAAAAAAGAACCGCCGACGATAGCAATCGCCGCCCCGAGCGCCGCGCCGCTGGACACACCGACCAACCCCGGATCGGCCAGCGGGTTGCGAAACAAGCCCTGCATCGCCACACCCGACAATGCCAGCACACCACCTACCGCCAAACCCAGCAAGGTTCGCGGCAAACGAATCTGCCCCAGGATCAATTCGGCCTGCTCCAGGCCCTGGGCTTCAATCGGTACGCCCATCAGGCGCAAGGCGGCCTTGAGCGTATCCAGCAACGGCAGGCTGACCGGCCCCAGGGCCAGTGAAAGCCAGATTGCCAGAAGGCATAACAGCGCCAGCCCGATAAACAGCGTTTTCGGTTTAACCAGAGTCGTCATGGGGCAGGTTTAGCCTGGGACGGATAAAACCCGGCAGACAATTGCACCAGGCTTTGCGGCAGACGCGGCCCGAGCCCGCCGACCAGCAGGGTCGGGTCCAGCTCAAACACGCGGCCGTTTTTGGCGGCCGGGGTCGACGCCAGAATCGGGTTTTCCTTGAACAAGGCCGCCCGCGCCGCATCGCCAGTGAGGGCGCGATCAGCAAACACCAGCACATCAGGGCTCAGCCCGGCCAGCGACTCCACCGAAAACGGCTTATAGCCCGTGTGGGTCGCCAGGTTATGCCCGCCCGCCTGTTGCAACATCCAATCGGCGGCCGTGTCCTTGCCTGCAATCAGCGGTTTGCCACCTGCATGCCCTAGCAACAAAAGCACACCCGGTGCCTTTTGCGTGGCCTGGGCCTTGGTGACCCAGGCTTGCTGCTGATCCAGCTTTTGTTCATATCCGGTAAACAATTCGTTGGCCTTGGCTTCATCACCCAACAGCTTGCCCAAGTGCTGAAGGTTGCCTTTCAAGGTCGGCAAATCCGGCTCTGCCGAGAACATCTCCACCTGCACGCCCGCGCCGCGAATTTGCGCCAGCACCGGCGGTGGGCCCATCTCTTCAGTCCCGACCAGAACCTGCGGACGCAGGCTTAAAATCCCTTCCGCCGACAGTTGCCGCTGATAACCGATGCTCGGCAACGCCTTGAGCGATTCTGGATGCTGGCTGGTGGTATCCACCCCCACCAGCTTTGACTCCCCGCCCAGCGCCGTCACCCATTCCGATAGCGCCCCACCGGCGCTGACCCAGCGTTGCGGCAGTTCAGAGGCTTGCGCCCCGTGGTTGACCAGCAGTGAGGCAACAAGCGCAATAGCGCTGGTACTCAGGCGCATAACAGGGTTTCCTTCCAAGGGCGGGGCCACTCAAGCACTCATGGATGTGACAGATAAACCCTGTCTGGCATCGTACAGAGCACCCAATCAGCTAACGGGCGAAGCCGGCATTTGATAATTGTTTGCATTTGAACGTCAAGGCACTTAAGGATTGTTATGAAGCTTCTCTGCCCCTCAGATGCCCTGGCGCCCAACAGCAGCCGTGGTTTTGAAATAGACGGTTGCAAAGTGTTGGCTGTGCGCCGTGACGGCGTGGCCTACTTCTACCTCAACCGCTGCCCCCATCGCGGCATCCCGCTGGAATGGCAGCCCGACCAGTTCCTGGACAGCAGCGCCAGCCTGATCCAGTGCGCCACCCACGGCGCCTTGTTCCTGATCGAAAGCGGCGAGTGCATCGCAGGGCCGTGCGCGGGCCAAAGCCTTAAAGCCCTGCCCGGCCGTGAAGACGCGCAAGGCCTGTGGGTGCAACTCTAGTCGCCGATCATCACGTCCAGGCGCCGGTCGATGATAATTTCCTGCGGCGTGACCCGCGCACCATAGGCCAACACCTCCACGCCGGCCGCCTTGGCCTCGCGCAGCGCAGCGGCGTAGCCCGCATCGATTTCCACCGCCGGGCGTACAGCGTCGATCCCCGACAGGTTCACGCAATACAACTGCACCGCACGCACGCCCTCACGCGCCAGGTGTGCCAACTCGCGCAAATGCTTGGCGCCACGTTGGGTCACCGCGTCGGGAAACGCTGCCACCGGCGAGCCATCAAAGCCCAAGGTGACGCTCTTGACCTCCACATACGCCGCGCCGTGTGGGTACTCCAGGCGAAAATCGATACGGCTTTTTTCCTGGCCGTAAGGCACTTCGCGCTTCAAGGCGGTAAAACCGTTGAGTTCAGTGATCACCCCGGCACGCAACGCCTCCTCCACCAGTTGGTTGGCACGCGCGGTGTTGACGCATGCCAGCCGGCCTTGGGGGGTTTCGGCAATTTCCCAGGTGCCCGGCAACTTGCGCTTGGGGTCTGTGGAGCGACTGAACCAGACCTGGCCGCCCTCCACCATGCAATTGAGCATAGAGCCGGTGTTGGGGCAGTGAATGGTCAGCAACTCGCCGGTCAGCGTTTCGATATCGGTGAGAAAGCGCTTGTAGCGGCGGATCAGCCGCCCTTCTTCGAGGGGAGGATGAAAGCGCATCAGCCTTGCCAGCTCCGCAAGCCACGGGCGATGCGTTCCACCGCTTCCTGTAGCCGATCGAGGTTTTGCGTGTAGGCAAAACGCACATGATGGCCGGCCTGATAACGACCAAAATCCAGGCCCGGCGTAAACGCCACATGCTCGGTTTCAAGGAAATGACGGCAAAACGCGAAGGCATCACCGCCGAACGCGCTGATATCGGCGTACAAGTAGAACGCGCCTTCGGGCTCTACGGCGATGCCGAAACCCAACTCGCGCAAGGCTGGCAGCAGGAAATCCCGGCGGCGCCCGAACTCGGCGCGGCGCTCTTCCAGAATACTCAGGGTTTGCTCGGTGAAACACGCCAGCGCCGCGTATTGGGCCATGCTCGGCGCGCTGATGTAGAGGTTCTGCGCCAACTTCTCCAATTCGCCCACTGCCGCCGGGGGCGCCACCAGCCAGCCGAGGCGCCAGCCGGTCATGCCGAAATACTTCGAAAAACTATTTAAGACGAAGGCATCGTCGTCGACTTCCAGCACGCTGGCGGCATCGGTGCCGTAGGTGAGGCCGTGATAGATCTCGTCCACCACCAAATGGCCGTTACGCGCCTTGATTGCACTCGACAACCCCGCCAGTTCGTCGCGGGTCAGAATGGTGCCGGTCGGGTTGGCTGGTGAGGCCACCAGCGCGCCAACGCTGTCTGCATTCCAGTGTTTGGCCACCAGCTCAGCGGTCAATTGGTAGCGCACGTCCGGGCCAACCGGCACCAACTGCGCCGCGCCTTCCACCAGCCGCAGGAAATGTCGGTTACACGGGTAGCCTGGGTCGGCCAACAGCCAGTGCTTGCCCGGATCGACCAGCAGGCTGCTGGCCAGCAGCAACGCGCCAGAGCCACCGGGCGTGATCAGAATGCGCTCGGGGTCGACGCTCAGGCGGTAGCGCTGCTGGTAAAAACCACTGATGGCCTGGCGCAGTTCGGGCAGCCCACGGGCCGCGGTATAGCGCGTCTTGCCGTTGGCCAGCGCGGCCTGGCCAGCCTGGATAATCGGCTCGGCCGTGGTGAAATCCGGCTCGCCGATCTCCAGGTGGATAACATCATGGCCAGCCGCCTGCAGCTCATTGGCTCGCGCCAGTAACGCCATAACGTGAAAAGGTTCGATGGCGCGACTGCGCGCACTGTAGGGCTGAGCCATTAGCCTTCCTTAAACGGTGAGGACAAAATTCGGATTCTACCGAACCCGCGCGGTAAAACATGCTCTATTGCCTGCTCGGTCCTCCGTGCTGAACCGGGCAAGCGCCTGCAAAACGACTAAAATCAACATTCGAGACACGCTATACCCAGCCATGGCGGGCCATGACAGTTTGCAAGCCTGCCACGTTGGGCCTCGACAACCGGGAGTGGCGCACCCCGAATCTATCTGGTAAGTTCGCCCGCTTGCAGCCGCAGGGCCGGCAGGTGTCGGTGACGTTGCAATCCTGCGCAATGGATTAGAAGAGTGAGAGGCGGTCTATTCATGTCCACCCAAGCAAAGCAACAGCAGACTCAAGGCCTCGGCGGCTTCGAACCCTATGTGGAAAAAAAGGGCGAGGAGTACATGGGCGAGCCCATGCGCGAGCACTTCACCAAGATCCTGAACAAGTGGAAACAGGACTTGATGCAGGAGGTTGATCGTACCGTTGACCACATGAAGGACGAAGCAGCCAACTTTCCTGATCCGGCCGACCGTGCGAGCCAGGAAGAAGAGTTCGCCCTTGAACTGCGAGCGCGTGATCGAGAGCGCAAGCTGATCAAGAAGATCGACAAGACCCTGCAACTGATCAAGGACGAGGAATACGGCTGGTGCGAATCCTGCGGCGTCGAGATTGGTATTCGCCGCCTGGAAGCCCGCCCAACCGCGGACCTGTGCGTAGACTGCAAGACCTTGGCTGAAATCAAGGAAAAACAGGTCGGCAAGTAACCCTGCCGGGCTGAACGCGACAAACAAAAAATGGGGCGTGCAAACGCTCCATTTTTGTTTCTGGCGTTCCGCGGTTTTCCAGTAGTATCCGGCCCATGACAGCCTCTACTTATATCGGGCGTTTCGCCCCCACGCCCAGCGGCCACCTGCACTTCGGTTCGCTGGTTGCCGGCCTCGCCTCCTACCTCGATGCCCGCGCCAATCACGGCCGCTGGCTGATGCGCATGGAAGACCTCGACCCACCCCGTGAAGAACCCGGCGCCCAGGCGGCGATCCTGCACGCCCTGGAAAGCTATGGCTTCGAGTGGGACGGGGAACTGGTCCGGCAAAGCGAGCGGCATGATGCCTACGCAAAAGTCTTGAACGACATGTTCAACCACGGCCTGGCTTACGCCTGTACCTGCTCGCGTAAACAATTGGAGCCCTACCACGGGATCTATCCAGGCCTGTGCCGAAACCTCGGGCACGATCAGCAAGACGCGGCGATCCGCCTGCGCGTTCCGGAGCTGGAGTATCACTTTACCGACCGCGTGCAAGGCGAATTCCGACAGCACCTGGGCCGTGATGTGGGCGATTTCATCATCCGCCGTCGCGATGGCCTGTATGCCTACCAACTGGCAGTGGTACTCGACGATGCCTGGCAAGGTGTCACCGACATCGTGCGCGGCGCCGACCTGCTCGATTCCACGCCGCGCCAGCTTTACCTGCAGGAACTGCTGGGTCTGCGCCAACCGCGCTACCTGCACGTGCCGCTGATCACCCAGCCGGACGGCAACAAGCTGGGCAAATCCTACCGCTCGCCGCCGTTGACACCCGACCAGGCCACACCTTTGCTATTGAGAGCGTTGCGCGCCCTCGGCCAGCAACCCGGCAGCGAACTGCTGCACGCCAGCCCACGGGAACTGCTGGATTGGGGCATTGCACACTGGGACGCCAGCCAGATTCCGCGCACACTCACGCTGGCCGAAGCGCAATTGAGCTGAAGGCGCTTGCAGCTTGCCAAGCATCCGTTACCATCGCGGCAGTTTTTTAATCAGAGGCCAACATGTACATCTATCGATTGGTCCTGCTGCTGGTCGTCGGGATCTACCTGTTTTCCCCGGCCATCATGGATTGGTGGATCGACGCCACGGGCGCCTGGTATCGCCCTTATCTGCTGTGGTTGATCCTGATCGTCGTGACCTTCATCCTGCAGAGCCAAAAAGATGCCGATGAGCTTTAGCCTCACCCAGATGCTGCTGATCAGCGCCGCCTACCTGGCCGCGTTGTTCGGGGTTGCCTGGATCAGTGAGCGCGGAATGATTCCGCGGGCGATCATTCGCCATCCGTTGACCTACACCTTGTCCCTGGGCGTCTACGCCAGCGCCTGGGCATTTTATGGCACGGTGGGGCTGGCCTATCAGTATGGCTACGGCTTTCTGTCCAGCTACCTGGGCGTGTCCGGCGCGTTCCTGCTGGCGCCGGTGTTGCTGTACCCGATCCTGAAAATCACCCGCACCTATCAGCTGTCGTCCCTGGCGGACTTGTTTGCCTTCCGCTTTCGCAGCACCTGGGCCGGCGCGCTGACCACGATTTTCATGCTGATCGGCGTGCTGCCGTTGCTGGCCCTGCAGATCCAGGCGGTGGCGGACTCCATCAGCATCCTCACCCGCGAACCGGTGCAGCACCGCGTTGCCCTGGCCTTCTGCGCACTGATCACGCTGTTCACGATTTTCTTCGGTTCACGCCATATCGCCACCCGCGAAAAACACGAAGGCCTGGTGTTTGCGATTGCCTTTGAGTCGGTGATCAAGCTGATCGCCATCGGCGGTGTCGGCCTGTATGCGCTGTATGGCGTATTCGACGGGCCGCAACAGTTGGAGTTGTGGTTGCTGCAAAACCAGACCGCCCTCGCCGCTTTGCACACGCCGTTGCAGGAAGGCCCATGGCGCACGCTGCTGCTGGTGTTCTTTGCCTCGGCCATCGTGATGCCGCACATGTACCACATGACCTTCACCGAGAACCTCAACCCGCGCTCATTGGTCAGCGCCAGCTGGGGTTTGCCGTTATTCCTGCTGCTGATGAGCCTGGCGGTGCCGCTGATCCTGTGGGCCGGCCTCAAGCTCGGCGCCACCACCAACCCCGAATACTTCACCCTTGGCGTCGGTATTGCCGCCAACAGCAAATCCCTCGCATTGCTGGCTTACGTGGGCGGTTTGTCGGCGGCCAGTGGCTTGATCATCGTCACCACGCTGGCACTCTCCGGCATGGCGCTCAATCACCTGGTGCTGCCGCTGTATCAGCCGCCAGCCGAAGGTAATATCTACCGCTGGCTGAAATGGACGCGCCGCGCGCTGATCGTCGCCATCATCATGGCCGGCTATGGCTTCTACCTGCTGCTGGGCGCTGGGCAAGATCTGGCCAACCTCGGCATCGTCGCGTTTGTAGCGACCTTGCAGTTCTTGCCGGGTGTGTTGTCGGTGCTGTACTGGCCAACCGCCAACCGTCGCGGCTTTATCGCCGGGCTGCTGGCAGGCATTCTGGTGTGGATGGTGACCATGCTGCTGCCGCTGGTCGGCAACTTGCAGGGCTTCTATATTCCGCTGCTGAACATGATCTACGTGCTGGATGACACCAGCTGGCACATGGCGGCGATCGCCTCCTTGGCCGCCAACGTGCTGATGTTTACCCTGATCTCGCTGTTCACCAACGCCAGCCCCGAAGAAACCAGCGCCGCCGAAGCCTGCGCGGTGGACAACGTGCGCCGCCCACAACGCCGCGAGCTGCACGCCGCCTCACCGCAAGAGTTCGCCACCCAACTGGCCAAGCCGCTGGGCGCCAAGGCTGCGCAAAAGGAAGTCGAGCAGGCGCTGCGCGACCTTTACCTGCCGTTTGACGAGCGCCGGCCCTACGCCCTGCGCCGTTTGCGCGACCGCATTGAGGCCAACCTGTCCGGCCTGATGGGACCGAGCGTGTCCCAGGACATGGTGGAAACCTTCTTGCCCTACAAGGCCGGCGGCGAAAACTACGTCACCGAAGACATCCATTTCATCGAGAGCCGGCTGGAGGATTACCACTCACGCCTCACCGGCCTTGCCGCCGAACTCGATGCCCTGCGCCGCTATCACCGTCAAACCCTTCAAGAACTGCCGATGGGCGTGTGTTCCCTGGCCAAGGATCAAGAGATCCTGATGTGGAACAAGGCGATGGAAGAACTCACCGGCATCGCCGCACAACGTGTTGTGGGTTCACGCCTGAACACCTTGGGCGACCCTTGGAAAGAACTGTTGCAAGGCTTTATCAACCTGCCCGACGAGCACTTGCACAAACAGCACCTGGCGCTGGACGGCCAGACCCGCTGGCTCAATCTGCACAAAGCGGCGATCGACGAGCCGCTGGCGCCGGGCAACAGTGGCCTGGTGCTGCTGGTGGAAGACCTGACCGAAACCCAGATGCTCGAAGACAAGCTGGTGCACTCCGAACGCCTGGCCAGCATCGGTCGCCTGGCTGCGGGTGTGGCCCATGAAATCGGCAACCCGATCACCGGTATCGCGTGCCTGGCGCAAAACCTGCGGGAAGAGCGCGAAGAAGACGCTGAAATCACCGAAATCAGCGGGCAGATCCTCGAGCAGACCAAGCGCGTGTCACGCATCGTGCAGTCGCTGATGAGCTTCGCCCACGCCGGCGCGCATCAGAACCATGACGAAGCGGTGTGCCTGGCGGAAGTGGCGCAGGATGCCATTGGGCTGCTGGCCTTGAACCGGCGCAATTTCGAAGTACAGTTTTTTAACCTGTGCGACCCGGACCACTGGGTTGACGGCGACTCCCAACGCTTGGCGCAGGTGCTGATCAACCTGCTTTCAAACGCCCGTGACGCAACGCCCGCCGGCAGTGCGGTACGCGTCAAGAGCGAGGCTTTCGAGCACACGGTCGACCTGATCGTGGAGGACGAAGGCAGCGGTATTCCACAGAACATCATGGATCGATTGTTCGAACCTTTCTTCACCACCAAGGACCCGGGTGAAGGTACCGGTCTGGGCCTTGCACTGGTCTATTCCATCGTTGAAGAGCATTATGGACAAATCACCATCGACAGCCCGGCTGACACCGAAAGCCAACGCGGCACCCGTATTCGGGTGACCTTGCCGCGTCATGTCGAAGCGACGTCCGCTGTGAACTGAGACCGTCGAGAGAATTGAATCAATGCCGCACATTTTGATCGTCGAAGACGAAACCATTATCCGCTCTGCCTTGCGTCGCCTGCTTGAACGTAATCAGTACCAGGTCAGCGAAGCCGGCTCGGTGCAGGAAGCCCAAGAGCGTTTCAGCATTCCCACGTTCGACCTGATTGTCAGCGACCTGCGCCTGCCGGGCGCGCCGGGGACCGAGCTGATCAAGCTTGGCCAGGGCACGCCCGTGCTGATCATGACCAGCTACGCCAGCCTGCGCTCGGCGGTGGACTCGATGAAGATGGGCGCGGTGGACTACATCGCCAAGCCTTTCGATCACGACGAAATGCTCCAGGCCGTGGCGCGCATTCTGCGTGACCGTCAGTCGGCTGGCAGTGCGCCGGCCGAACAGCGTCCTGCCGGCAAGGCTGCCGAGAAGCCGGGGGTCGACAACAGCAATGGCGAGATCGGCATCATCGGCTCCTGCCCACCGATGCAGGATCTGTACAGCAAGATCCGCAAAGTGGCGCCGACCGACTCCAATGTATTGATCCAGGGCGAGTCGGGCACCGGTAAAGAGCTGGTGGCCCGCGCCCTGCACAACCTGTCCAAACGTGCCAAAGCGCCGATGATTTCGGTGAACTGCGCGGCGATTCCCGAATCCCTGATCGAGTCCGAACTGTTCGGGCACGAGAAAGGCGCATTTACCGGCGCCAGCGCCGGGCGTGCGGGGTTGGTCGAAGCGGCGGACGGCGGCACCTTGTTCCTCGACGAAATTGGCGAACTGCCCCTGGAAGCCCAGGCGCGCTTGCTGCGCGTGTTGCAGGAAGGCGAGATTCGCCGTGTCGGTTCGGTGCAATCACAGAAGGTCGATGTGCGCCTGATCGCCGCGACCCACCGTGACCTCAAGAGCCTGGCCAAGATCGGCCAGTTCCGGGAAGACTTGTATTACCGCCTGCACGTAATCGCCCTCAAGCTGCCGGCCTTGCGCGAGCGTGGCGCCGACGTGAATGAGATCGCCAGCGCGTTTCTGCTGCGCCAGAGCGCGCGCATCAACCGTACCGACCTCAAGTTTGCCGCCGACGCCGAGCAGGCGATTCGGCATTACTCGTGGCCGGGTAACGTCCGCGAACTGGAGAACGCGGTCGAGCGTGCGGTGATTCTGTCGGAGAGCCCGGAAATTTCTGCCGAGCTGCTGGGTATCGATATCGAGCTGAGCGACCTGGAAGACGACGACTTCATCGGCCTGGCCCCGCAACAGGGCGGTGGCAGCAATACCAGCCATGAGCCGACCGAAGACCTGTCACTGGAAGACTACTTCCAGCACTTCGTGCTTGAGCATCAGGACCATATGACCGAGACCGAGCTGGCTCGCAAGCTGGGCGTAAGTCGCAAATGCCTGTGGGAACGGCGCCAACGCCTGGGCATTCCACGGCGCAAGACCGGGGTGGCCAGCGAAAG
The DNA here is from genome assembly GCF_021605825.1 of Pseudomonas sp. PA-6-3C. NCBI lineage: Bacteria > Pseudomonadati > Pseudomonadota > Gammaproteobacteria > Pseudomonadales > Pseudomonadaceae > Pseudomonas > Pseudomonas sp. PA-6-3C. The sequence goes on along the minus strand of NZ_WKDV01000033.1, from coordinate 55,177 downwards.
CTGAGGGCGCACCCCCACAGGTAACACCCTCAGATGTGAAAAAACTGTTACCGCAGCTTTTTCACGTAACAGAAGCCGGGGCTTACGGTAACGAAGCCCCGGCTTTTTTTCGCCCTTCCAAAAGCCAGAACCAGCTCAAACCCCCGGTTTTGCTGGGCGGCACAAAAGTTGGCACGCACCCTGCTATATGCTTAGTACAAAAACAATAACAAGCTTTGTACAAGACAATAAAAATAAGACGAATCGACTCACGCATAACAAAAACAACACGGCGGAGGCGCAGCTAACTGATTCTTTTGGAGAGGCGTTGCATTTGGGGCTTGCCCCGCAACCAGGCCGAGAACAACAAAAACTGCCCTAAGGCAGAGCCTGAACTGGTTGGATCGTAGATCAGCAACACAGCGACCAAAGCAATCCGTTTGCTCTTGGCTCCCTATTGGGAGTGTCATGAAGGTGAAACTTCATGGCGAGGGCGATCAACAAAAACAAAAAGCCCGCAACCATAATAAAAATAGAGCACGCAACTACTTCTGGGGGAGCTTCGGCTCCCCTTGTAGTTTCCGGCATTTGACCCGCTCACACCCTTCTTTAAGCTTCTGGCTCAAGCCTTGCAGCTTGTTCCTACACCATCCCTCGACTAAATGCTAGAATCCCGGCCCATCATGCGGTCATTCTTCGTTATGGCCGAACATTCCTTCAAACAGTGCATCCCATGCTGAAGAAGTTGTTCCAGTCATTCCGTTCCCCCTTGCGTCGTACGCAACACATTCGCAGCACGCCTGAAGTGCTTAACAGCAATCAGCATTCATTGCAGCGCGCTCAATTCAGCCGCTATGCAGTGAACATCGTCGAACGTTTGCAGAACGCCGGCTACCAGGCTTATCTGGTGGGCGGCTGCGTACGTGACATGCTGCTCAATATCACGCCCAAGGATTTCGACGTCGCCACCAGCGCCACGCCGGAGCAGGTGCGTGCCGAGTTTCGCAATGCGCGAATCATCGGTCGCCGCTTCAAGTTGGTGCATATCCACTTTGGTCGCGAAATCATCGAGGTCGCGACGTTCCGCGCAGGCCATCCGCAAAACGATGATGAGGAAGACACCAATCAGTCTTCCCGCAACGAGAGCGGCCGCATCCTGCGTGACAACGTGTACGGCACCTTGGAAGAAGACGCGCAGCGCCGCGACTTCACCATCAACGCCCTGTATTACGACCCGGTCAGCGAGCGCATTCTCGATTACGCCAACGGCGTACACGACATTCGCAACAACCTGATCCGCCTGATCGGCGACCCGACGCAGCGTTACCAGGAAGACCCGGTACGCATGCTGCGCGCCGTGCGCTTTGCCGCCAAGCTGAACTTCGGCATCGAGAAACACACCGCCGCGCCGATTCGCGAGCTGGCGCCGATGCTGCGGGAAATTCCTTCGGCACGCCTGTTCGAAGAAGTGCTGAAGTTGTTCCTCTCGGGTTATGCCGCCGATACGTTCGAAATGCTGGTCGACCTGCAACTGTTCGACCCGCTGTTCCCGGCCAGCGCCGAGGCACTGGAATACAACCCCACGTACACCCACACGCTGATCAGCGAAGCGTTGATCAACACCGACTTGCGCATCAAGCAGAACAAACCGGTAACGCCGGCGTTCCTGTTTGCCGCCCTGCTGTGGCCTGCCCTGCCCAAGCGCGTATTGCGCCTGCAAGACCGTGGCATGCCGCCGATTCCGGCCATGCAGGAAGCCGCACATGAGCTGATCGCCGAGCAGTGCCAGCGCATCGCCATTCCCAAACGCTTCACCATGCCGATCCGCGAGATCTGGGACATGCAGGAGCGCCTGCCACGCCGCAGTGGCAAGCGCGCCGACCTGTTGCTGGACAACCCGCGCTTCCGTGCCGGTTACGACTTCCTGCTGCTGCGCGAAAGCGCCGGCGAGCAGACCGACGGCCTGGGCGAATGGTGGACCGACTACCAGGATGCCAATGACAGCCAGCGCCGCGAGATGATTCGCGACCTCGGCAGCAAAGGCGATGGCGAAGGCACTGGCCCGAAAAAACGTCGTCGCAGCGGCACCAAGCGCAAACGCAGCGCGGCCGATGCCTCGGGCGCTGCGGGCGAATAAACGTGGAACGTGTCTACATTGGCATGGGCAGCAACCTGGCTGCCCCGGACCAGCAATTGCGCAGCGCTGTCGAAGCCCTGGCGCAATTGCCCGGCACGGCCCTCGTTGGCGTGTCGGCGTTCTATCAAAGTGACTCCCTGCTCCCGGGCCAACCGCGCTACACCAATGCGGTCGCCGCCCTGGACAGCGATCTTGCGCCACTGGATTTACTCGATGCCCTGCAAACCATCGAGAACGACCAGGGCCGCGAGCGCCTTGAACGCTGGGGCCCGCGCACCCTGGACCTGGATATCCTGTTGTTTGGCGACCGCCTGATCGACACGCCGCGGCTGAAGGTGCCGCACTATCAGATGCATTTGCGCGCGTTTGTGCTGTACCCGCTGGCAGAGCTGGCACCCGCCGACCTGCAACTGCCCAATGGCCAAACACTTAGCGACTTGCTGGCCGCCTGCCCGTTTGTTGGCCTGGAGCGCGTGCCCCGAGACTGACTCGGTCAATGTGGGACCCGGCTTGCCTGCGATGCGGGCAACTCGGTACACCCGCTATTGCGCGATGCTGCCATCGCAGGCACGCCAGCTCCCACCCGTAACAGGGGTAACACCCCACTCGTAACAATGCGGTAACACATCCAATTGACTTCCCGTGTCCTCATCACGACTATAGGCGTCCCGCTGCCGCCAACCCGGCGCTGAAGGGCGCAATCCAGGCCTTATAAGCACTGCTCTCAAGACAGTGCGCCTGTATAAACGAAGACTCACGCGCGTTACTCGCTGTTTCCAAGCGCCTGAACGAGGACCCTTTCCATGCCAGACATTACCCTGACCACCTTGCAGAGCCTGAAGCTCAAAGGTGAAAAAATCACCATGCTGACCTGCTATGACGCCACCTTCGCCCACGCCAGCTGTGAGGCCGGGGTTGAAGTGCTGTTGATTGGCGATTCACTGGGCATGGTTCTTCAAGGGAATGACAGCACCCTGCCGGTCACCACTGACGAACTTGCGTACCACACGGCCAGCGTCAAACGCGGTAACAACGGCGCCTTCATCATCGCTGACCTGCCGTTCATGGGTTACGCCACCCTTGAACAAACCTTCCAGAACGCCGGCAAGCTGATGCAAGCCGGTGCACACATGATCAAAGTCGAAGGCGCGGTATGGCTGGCGGAGTCGATCCGGCTGCTGGCTGAGCGCGGCGTTCCAGTGTGCGTGCACATGGGCCTGACACCGCAGTCGGTGAACATCTTCGGCGGCTACAAGGTGCAAGGCCGCAATGAAGCCCAGGCGCGCCAGATGCGTGCGGATGCCATTGCCCTGGAGCAAGCCGGCGCCGCGATGATCCTGCTCGAATGCGTGCCCAGCGAACTGGCGGCAGAAATTACCCAGGCAGTCAAAGTGCCGGTGATCGGCATTGGCGCAGGCTCGGCCACCGACGGCCAAGTGCTGGTGGTACACGACATGCTCGGCCTGTCGCTGACCGGCCGTGCGCCCAAATTCGTGAAAAACTTCATGGCAGGCCAGGACAGCATCCAGGCAGCCCTGGCCGCCTACGTGAGTGAAGTCAAAGCCGTGACGTTCCCTGGCGAAGAACATGGGTTCTCTGCATGAACACCGTTAAAACCGTAAGAGAACTACGCGCCGCCGTCGCCCACGCGCGCAGTGCCGGCAAACGCATTGGCTTTGTGCCCACCATGGGCAACCTGCACAGCGGCCACGCCACCTTGGTGACCAAGGCAGCACAGCAATCGGACTTTGTGGTGGCGAGCATTTTCGTCAACCCGTTGCAGTTCGGCGCTGGCGAAGACCTGGACAAGTACCCGCGCACGCTGGCGGCCGACCAGGAAAAGCTGCTGCAAGCCGGTTGCAACCTGTTGTTTGCGCCCACCGTTGACGAAATGTACCCCGGCGGCATGACCGGCCAAACCCGCGTCAGCGTTCCGCAACTGTCCGAGGGCCTGTGCGGTGCCAGCCGCCCCGGGCACTTCGAAGGTGTGGCGACGGTGGTGAGCAAGCTGTTCAACATGGTCCAGCCGGACATGGCCGTATTTGGCCAGAAGGACTACCAGCAACTGGCGGTCATCCGCGCCATGGTGCATGACTTGAACATGCCCATCCAGATCATCGGCGAGCCCACCGTGCGCGCCGCCGACGGCCTGGCGCTGTCGTCACGCAACGGCTACCTCAACGAAGAACAGCGCGCGATTGCGCCGGTGCTCTACCGCAGCCTCAGCCAGATTGCGGCGGCTATAAAAGGCGGCGAGCAGGATTTCGCCAAGCTGCGTACCGAGCAGATCGCGCAGATTGAAGCTGCCGGGCTGCGCATGGATTACCTGGAAGTGCGCCAAGGCGTGCACCTGCGTGCGGCCACGCCTGTGGATCGGGATATCGTCATCCTCGTGGCGGCCTATCTGGGTGCGACACGCCTGATCGACAACCTGCATTTGACCCTCAACTGACCCCGCCAGGCACTTCGCCTGTTGCCCTGATCGCTGTGCCGGTATAAAAAAGTACCGGCAACAGCGCAGACAAAGCCAAGACATATCGACACGCTAGGTTTAATGTAATCGCCCTGCGCCATTGTTGGCGCTGACCGGACTCAAACGCCTGATGAAAGACTCAACGTTCCGGATTTAGAAGTGTCCTAAAGGCAAGTCCCCGTAATAAAAGGAAACCCGCAGCGATGGCGTACTACCGCACTCCTCATGACGTTACCGCTCTGCCCGCTTGGCAAGCGCTCAATCAACATCGCCAAGCCATGCAGGATTTCAGCATGCGCGACGCGTTCAATGCCGATCCCCAGCGCTTTTCCCAGTTCACCTTGAGCAGCTGCGGGCTTTTCCTCGATTACTCGAAAAACCTGATCACCAGCGAAACCCGTGACCTGCTGGTGGGCCTGGCCAAAGAAGTCAACCTTAAAGCCGCGATTGACGCGCTGTACGCAGGCGAGCCGGTCAACTCTTCCGAAGGTCGCCCCGCCCTGCACACCGCGCTGCGCCGCCCAGTGGGCGACAAGCTGTCGGTCAACGGCGTAAACATCATGCCGGACGTGCACAAGGTGCTGAACCAGATCACTGACCTGGTCGGCCGCATCCACGACGGCCTGTGGCGTGGTTACACCGAGAAGCCGATCACTGACGTAGTGAATATCGGCATCGGTGGTTCGTTCCTCGGCCCGGAGCTGGTCTCCGAGGCATTGCTGTCCTACGCCCACAAAGGCGTGCGCTGCCACTACCTGGCAAACATCGACGGCAGCGAGTTCCACGAACTGACCCAGAAGCTGCGCGCCGAGACCACGCTGTTTATCGTTTCGTCCAAATCCTTCAACACCCTCGAAACCCTGAAAAACGCCCAGGCCGCCCGCGCCTGGTACCTGGCCCAGGGTGGCTCGGAAGCCGAACTGTACCGTCACTTTATCGCCGTATCGAGCAACAACGCGGCGGCCGTGGCGTTCGGTATCCGTGAAGAAAACATCTTCCCGATGTGGGACTGGGTCGGCGGCCGTTACTCGCTGTGGTCGGCCATTGGCTTGCCAATCGCCCTGGCCATCGGCATGTCCAACTTCAAAGAACTGTTGTCCGGTGCCTACACCATGGACCAGCACTTCCAGAACGCGCCGTTCGAGCAAAACATGCCGGTGCTGCTGGGCCTGCTGGGCGTGTGGTACGGCAACTTCTGGGGTGCGCAGAGCCATGCGATCCTGCCGTATGACCACTATCTGCGTAACATCACCAAACACTTGCAACAGCTGGACATGGAGTCCAACGGCAAAAGCGTGCGCCAGGACGGCACACCGGTGTCTACCGATACTGGCCCCGTTATCTGGGGCGGTGTCGGTTGCAACGGTCAGCATGCTTACCACCAGTTACTGCACCAGGGGACTCAACTGATCCCGGCCGACTTCATTGTGCCGATCGTCAGCTTCAACCCGGTGTCCGACCATCACCAGTGGCTGTACGCCAACTGCCTGTCCCAGAGCCAGGCACTGATGCTCGGCAAGACCCGCAGTGAAGCCGAGGCTGAGTTGCGCGAAAAAGGCCTGCCGGAAGCCGAAGTGCAGAAGCTGGCGCCTCACAAGGTGATCCCGGGCAACCGTCCGAGCAACACCATCGTGGTCGAGCGCATCAGCCCACGTCGCTTGGGCGCACTGGTCGCCATGTATGAACACAAAGTGTTTGTACAAAGCGTGGTCTGGGGCATCAACGCCTTCGACCAATGGGGCGTGGAGCTGGGCAAAGAGCTGGGCAAAGGTGTCTACAACCGCCTGACCGGCGCCGAAGAAACCCTGGCTGACGATGCGTCGACCCAGGGCCTGATCAACTACTTCCGCGGTCGTCACCGCGGCTGAGGCCGGTACACCAAGGCCAACGTCCGTTTGGACGTTGGCCTTGAACCCTCTCCCCACAGCGTGCATCTTTATGCCTTGTCGCTAAAACAAGAATAAGGACCGCTCATGTTCGATATCCGCACATTCCCCAACGCCGATGCCGTCCGCCAGGCCGCGCAGCTCAGTCAAGACGAGTACCAGCGCCTCTATCGCCAATCCATTGAGCAACCCGATACCTTCTGGGCCGAGCAGGCCAAGGACTTTCTCGACTGGATCAAACCCTGGCACACCGTGCAGCACTCGGACATCACTACCGGCGCAGCCCAGTGGTTTGCCGGCGGCCAACTGAACGTCAGCTACAACTGCATCGACCGTCACCTGGCGCAACGCGCCGACCAGCCGGCCTTTATCTGGGAAGGCGATGATCCTGCAAAGTCCTCCAAAATTTCCTACCGCCAACTTCATCAAAACGTCAGCCGCCTGGCCAATGTGCTGAAAAGCCGTGGGGTGAAAAAAGGCGACCGGGTGTGTATCTACATGCCGATGATCCCGGAAGCCGCCTACGCGATGCTGGCCTGCACCCGGATTGGCGCGGTGCACTCGGTGGTGTTCGGCGGCTTCTCTCCGGATGCCCTGCGCGACCGCATCCTCGATGCCGACTGTCGCACCGTGATCACCGCCGATGAAGGCGTGCGCGGCGGCAAGCCGGTGGCCTTGAAAAAGAATGTCGACAAAGCCCTGGCCAGTTGCCCGAACGTCAGCACGGTACTGGTGGTGGAGCGCACGGGGGCGAAACTTGACTGGGTAGAAGGCCGCGACCTCAAGTATCAAGCCGCCCTGGACGCCGCCAGCGCTGATTGCCCGCCCGAGCCGATGGACGCCGAAGACCCGTTGTTTATCCTCTACACCTCCGGCAGCACCGGCAAACCCAAAGGCGTGCTGCACACCACCGGTGGCTACCTGCTGCAAGCGGCGATGACCTTCAAGTACGTGCTCGACTACCGTGACGGCGAAGTGTTCTGGTGCACCGCCGACGTGGGCTGGGTCACCGGCCACAGCTATATCGTGTACGGCCCGCTGGCCAACGGTGCGACGTCACTGATGTTCGAAGGCGTGCCGAGCTACCCGGACAGCTCGCGTTTCTGGCAGGTCATCGATAAACACCAGGTGAATATCTTCTACACCGCGCCCACCGCATTGCGCGCGCTCATGCGTGAGGGCCACGGGCCACTGCAGAACACCTCGCGCGCCAGCCTGCGCCTGCTGGGCAGCGTCGGCGAGCCGATCAACCCAGAGGCCTGGGATTGGTACTTCAACGCCGTGGGCGAGCAACGTTGCCCGATTGTCGATACCTGGTGGCAGACCGAAACCGGCGGCATCATGCTCAGCCCGCTGGTCAGCGCCCAGCGGATCAAACCCGGCTGCGCGACTCAACCGATGTTTGGTGTGCAGCCAGTGCTGCTGGATGAACACGGCAAGGAGTTCAACGGCGCCGGCAGTGGCGTGCTCGCCATCAAGGCCAGTTGGCCAGGGCAGATACGCAGCGTCTACGGCGACCCGCAGCGCATGCTCGACACCTATTTCAAACCCTACCCCGGCTACTACTTCACCGGCGACGGTGCGCGCCGCGATGAGGATGGCGACTATTGGATCACCGGCCGCATTGACGACGTGATCAACGTGTCCGGCCACCGCATCGGCACCGCCGAAGTGGAAAGCGCGCTGGTGCTGCATGACCAAGTGGCCGAAGCCGCTGTGGTCGGTTACCCCCACGACGTCAAAGGCCAGGGCATCTATGCGTTTGTCACCCCAATGAATGGCGTCGAGCCCAGCGATGAGCTGAAAAAACACTTGCTGGCGCTGGTCAGCAAGGAAATCGGCAGCTTTGCCAAGCCGGAACTGATCCAATGGGCGCCCGCCTTGCCGAAAACCCGCTCGGGCAAGATCATGCGGCGCATTTTGCGCAAGATCGCCTGCAACGAACTCGACAGCCTCGGCGACACCTCGACCCTGGCCGACCCGAGCGTGGTGGACGGCCTGATCGATAAACGCCTGAACCGATAGGAGCCACCCAGAGTCGCCATGGAATTTATCCGCAGCCGTATCGAAACCCAGTTGATGAGCCTCACCGGCTTGTCACTCGGCCAACTGGACCTGGAAAACCCCAAGGGCGACCCCGGCCTGTTCGGGCCGGACTCTGTGAGCTGGCAGGTGCATGGCGACTTCAGCAGCATGCTGATCGGCGGCATCAGCGCGTTGATGCTGCAAGCCTTGCACCCGCTGGCCCTGGCCGGCGTGTGGGACCATTCCAACTTTCGCCAGGACATGCTCGGGCGCCTGCGCCGCACTTCGCAGTTTATTTCCGGCACCACGTTCGGCTCGCGCCAGGACGCCGAATGGCTGATTGAGAAGGTGCGCACCATCCACCTGCAAGTGGTCGGGCATGCGCCGGATGGGCGAGCCTATGCGGCCAGTGACCCGGAGCTGCTGACGTGGGTACACGTGGCGGAGGTCAGCAACTTTCTGGCGGCACACCTGCGTTATCGCAACCCGCATCTGTCTGGGCGCGACCAGGACCGCTACTACAGTGAAATTGCCTTGGTGGCCGAGCGATTGGGCGCACGCCACGTGCCGCGTTCACGCCAGGAAATTTCCGATTATCTGGCGCGCATTCGTCCACAACTGCTGTGCGACGATCGCAGCCGCGAAGTGCTGCGCCTGCTGGTCAATGCACCTGCGCCCAGCACCTTGGCCAAACCCTTTGGCAGCTTGATGATGCAGGCCGGCATCGACCTGTTGCCGGACTGGGCCAGCGCTATGCTCGGGCAACACCAAAGCTCGATGCAACGCTTGGTGATCCGCGCGGGTGTGAAGCGCAGCGCGCCCTTGCTGCGCTGGGCGATGCGCAACGGTTCGGTGCAACGCGCCCAGCGGCGGATGGGGTTGATGTAGACGGCGGCCCATAGCTGTTAAACTTCGCGCCCTCTTTTACCCGCAAGGCGCGCTCCATGACTCCCTTGAATCAGGCGCTGCGCGCCGCTCTCAACCATCGCCAAGACCTGATCAACGAGTTGCACGCCCAAGGCACCGACTGCTACCGGCTGTTCCATGGCAGCCAGGAAGGCGCCGGCGGCTTGACCATTGACCGTTACGGCCCGCAATTGCTGGTGCAAAGCTTCCACCAGTCGCTGCAAACCGAGGAGCTGCTGGACCTGCATCAACAGGTCAACCAGTTCATGGGGCTGGAATTGCAGCTCGTGTACAACGACCGCTCCCGTGGCAACTCGCGCATCGACCGTGAAGACACGGTGTACCGCGCCGAGCCTGCGGCATTGGCAGATCAGGTCGGCCACGAATGGGGCCTCAACTACCGTGTACGCGGCCGCCATGCCGGGCAAGACCCGCTGCTGTTCCTGGACCTGCGCAACACCCGTGGCTGGGTCAAGGACCACAGCGCCGGCAAAAGCGTGCTGAACCTGTTCGCCTACACCTGTGGCGTAGGCTTGAGCGCCGCAGCCGGGGGCGCAAGCGAGGTGTGCAACCTGGACTTCGCCGAAGGCAACCTGGCGGTCGGGCGCGAAAACGGCCTGCTCAACCCGCACTTGCCGACCATGGAATTCGTGCAGTCCGACTACTTCCCGGCGATTCGCCAACTGGCCGGTTTGCCGATCACCCAGCGTCGTGGCCAGAAGCTGCCGAGTTATCCACGCCTTGAGCAGCGCCAGTTCGACCTGGTGCTGCTCGACCCACCGGCCTGGGCCAAGAGTGCTTTCGGCACCGTCGACCTGTTGCGCGATTATCAGAGCCTGCTCAAGCCCGCACTGCTGACCACCGCCGACAATGGCGTGTTGATCTGCTGCAACAACCTGGCAAAAGTCAGCATGGATGACTGGCGTGAGCAGGTGCTGCGTTGCGCCGAAAAAGCCGGCCGCCCGGTACGCGAGTGGCAAATCATGACGCCTGGGGCTGACTTCCCGTCCCTGGATCAGCAGCCACCGTTAAAAACACTGATCCTGCAGTTGTAGTACTTTTCCCAAGGAGTCCAGTACTTCGGAACCGAAAACCCGTGCCATACTCCAAGGCACTCTCGTTCTACATAGATGGCGTCACTCATGCCCAAAGGATTGATCCGCGCCGCTGGCGCCTTGTTGACCGCCCTGGCTCTGTACAGCTTGCTGGGCTTTCTGATTCTGCCGGGCATTGCCCTTCGCATTGCCAACCAACAACTGGCCAATTACGCCACGGTGCCGGCCCGTATCGAGCGTATCGAGCTCAACCCGTTCAGCCTGGAACTGACGGTGTGGGGCCTGAAGCTCGGCGAGCCAAGTAAGGAGCAAGTCGGTTTCGAGCGCCTGTACGCCAACCTGCAGATCGACAGCCTGTGGACGCGCGCGCTGCACCTGGCAGACGTACAACTGGACCAGCCGAAGACCGAAGTGCTGTTCGACAAAACCGGCCAGTTGAACCTGGCGCAGCTGTTCAAGCTGCCGCCGAGTGAGCCGACCCCGGTCGACCCGAATGCCAAGCCGTTCCCGCTGCGCATCGACAGCATCAAGCTGGCCGGCGGCTATGTGTATTTTCGCGACCTGCGCCCCAGCGAGCCAATCGAATTTCTTTACGACAAGCTCGACTTCGAGCTGAAAAACCTCAGCACGTTGCCCGAAGACAATGCCGACATGACCCTGGTGGCGGCCGGCCCAGAGGGCGGTCAGATCGATTGGAAAGGCAATTTCAGCCTGGTGCCGATCACTTCCGAAGGCACCTTGAAAGTCACCGATGGCAAGATGAAAGCCTGGTGGCCCTATGTGCGGGATGCCCTGCCGCTGGTACTTGAAGACGGCGTGTTGAACTTCAGCACCGACTATAAATTCAGCCTGGCCAAAGAAACCGAACTGAACCTGACCAACACCGCCGCCAGCATCGCGCCCTTTGCGATCAAGGCGCCGGATGGCCGGCCACTGGTGCGCCTGGAGCGCCTGGACGTCAGCGACACCACGGTGGACCTGGCCAAGCAGCAAGTGGTGGTCGGCAAGATCCGCAGCAACAAACTGGAAACCTGGGCCGCCCGCGAAGCCGATGGGCAACTGGACTGGCAGAAACTGTTTGCCAGCCAACCGAGCAAACCGGCCAAGGAACTCAAGCCTGCCAGCGCGCCTGCAACCGCCGATACGCCAAACGCCCCACCTGCCGCACCGAGCAAACCCTGGCAAGTGCTGCTCAAGGACGTGCAACTGCGCAACTATCAAGTACACCTGGCGGACCGAGCTGCCAAACCGGCAGTTGCATTGGAGCTAGGCCCGCTGAATGTCGATATGCAGAACTTCGACAGCCTCAACCGCAGCCCCTTTACCCTGAAGGTCGACTCCGGCCTGGGCAAGCAAGGCAAGATCAGCGCAACCGGCGAGGTCAACCTCAACCCGGTCAGCGCCAAGTTGAAAGTGAACACCCAGGACATCGACCTGCGCGTCGCGCAATCCTATATCAGTCCGTTTATTCGCCTGGAGTTGCGCAGCGGTATGCTGGGCAGCAACCTCGATGTGAACCTCAAAAGCACCGAGCCTTTGGCCCTGCAGGTCACCGGCCGCGCTCAGGTCGACCAGTTGCACACCCTGGACACCCTCAAGACCCGCGACTTCCTCAAGTGGCAGCGTCTGGTACTTGAAGGTGTGAACTACCAGCACGGCGACAGCCTGTCGATCGACAAGGTCAACCTGCTGCAGCCGTATGCGCGCTTTATGATCAACGATGACCGCACCACCAACATCGATGACTTGTTGATCCCGCAACCGGCCGACAGTGGCGCCAAGTCGGCAACCAAACCGGCGGCGAGCAAAGACAAGCCATTGGGCATTCATATCGGGCAGATTGCGATCAATGACGGCTCGGCCAACTTCGCCGACTTCAGCCTCACGCCCAACTTCGCCACGGCTATCCAGCAACTCAACGGGCAGATTGGCACTATCGACAGTCGCCAGGCCAAACCGGCCAGCGTCGACATCAAGGGCAAGGTGGATCGCTACGCGCCGGTCACTATCAAGGGAAGCGTCAACCCGTTTGACCCGATGGCGGCGCTGGATATCGCCACCAGCTTCAAGCGTGTCGAACTGACCACGTTGACGCCATATTCCGGCAAGTTCGCGGGTTTCCGCATTCGCAAAGGCCGTCTAAACCTCGATTTGCACTACATGATCACCAAAGGCCAGTTGAAGGCTGAAAACAAGGTGGTGGTTGAGCAATTGCAACTGGGTGAGAAGGTCGACAGTGCCGATGCCGTCGATTTGCCGATTCGCCTGGCCATTGCGCTGCTCAAGGACACTGACGGCAAGATCTCCATCGAACTCCCCGTGACCGGCGACTTGAATAACCCGCAGTTCAGCGTCATGCCGATTGTGTGGCAGACCCTGCGCAACCTGGTGGTGCGCGCAGCCACGGCGCCGTTCAAGTTTATCGGCGGGCTGGTCAGCGGTGGCGGCTCGGAAGACCTGGGTAACGTGTCGTTTGCCGCAGGGTCCAGCGAACTGAACAAAGAGGCCGAGGGTGCTCTGAACACCTTGGCCAAGGCACTGAAAGAGCGCCCTACCCTGCGCCTTGAGATTGAAGGCACGGCAGCGGCCAGCAGCGATGGTCCGTTCATCGCCGCAGATCGCCTGGAGCGTGAATACCAGTACAACTACTACAAAATCCTCCAGCGTCGCGGCGACAAGGTGCCAGCCCAGGCGTCATTGCTGGTGGTGCCGGAGAAGGAAAAAGCGCCATTGCTCGAAGGCATCTACCGCACCCGTCTTAAGCAACAACCACCGGCCGAATGGAAAGACCTGAGCAGCGATGACCGCACTGCGAAGCTGCGTGATGGCTTGATCAAGTTCTGGGGCGCCAGTGATGTACTGCTGCGCCAACTGGGGCAGGACCGTGCCAGCACTATCAAGGACTACCTGGTGGACAAAGGCCAGTTGGAAGATGACCGGGTGTACTTCATTGACGCCAGCCTGGGGCAGGCGGAGAAGGATGGCAGAGTGGTAACGCCGATGCATCTGGATGCCGAGTAACCCCTAAGGCCCTATCAAAATGTGGGAGCTGGCTTGTGTGGGAGATAGATTGTGTGGGAGCTGGCTTGCCTGCGATAGCATCACCCGGGTTTAACTGAATAACCGAGGTGTTTGCATCGCAGGCAAGCCAGCTCCCACACAAGCCAGCTCCCACAGTTGAACGTCAGCTGCCCTGCGCAATCCTATTCCCCACACAATAGAACAGGCCCCGACACAAGTGCCGGGGCCTGTAATGACCACATCCGTGTGGTCGGTCGCATGAACTTTAGAGGTGCATCGGGTGGATAACTAACTCACCCTAAGCCGCCGCCGTCTAGCTCAGACGATTCTTTTAGCGTTACTGAACGGTCAGACCATCAGCCGATACAGATTTAACGCCTTTGATTTTCTTGGTGATCGCAACTGCGGTGTCTTTCTGAGACTGGGTCACAGCAGCAGTCGACGACAGCGACACTACACCGTGGTTGGTTTCGACTTTGATGTCGGTACCAGGAATGCCTTTCTCAGTAACCAGATCGGATTTCACTTTAGTGGTGATCCAGGTGTCCGAAGTGCTGGTCTTGGCTTTGTCGACGTTGTCGGCTTTAGCTACGCCGCCAGCCATCAGGCCGTCAGCAGAAACAGCGGTAACACCTTTGATTTTCTTGGTGATCGCTACAGCCGTGGCTTTCTGGGAATCAGAGATAGCGACGGTGGAGGACAGGGAAACCACGCCTTTGTTGGTTTCAACCTTGATGTCCGAACCAGGAATGCCTTTCTCGGTCAGCAGATCAGCTTTTACTTTGGTGGTGATCCAAGTGTCCGAAGTGGACTCTTTAGCCTTGGTCATTTCACCGGCCGCCAGGGTCATTGGGGCTTGGGAAGTCTGAGCAAAGGCTACGTTAGCACCCATGGCCAGAGTCAGAGCGGTAGCAGTAGCGAGAGCGAACTTCTTCATACGAGTAACTCCTGTTTTATTAAAAGTCTGCAGCGTGTAAACCTTGATGCTGCAGCGTTAACAGGGTTATTGCAGGCAGTGTGCCAAGTCGCGAAATCGGAATAACCCCTTTATAAACAACAACTTATAAAAACAGGCAATTTTCGAAATCGTGCAACTTGCATGAAGTCGATCGTGCCTGCATGCAAGTTGCGGCTTTTAGAGTTTACTAAGCGACTGATTTCCCGCTACTTTCCTGTGGGCATAAAAAAAGGACTCCGAAGAGTCCTCTTTTTCAGCGTAAAGCCTGCGGGTGATTAAACGCCCGAAGCCTTGGCTGCTGCTACGTCCTTGATGGACAGCTTGATACGGCCGCGGTTGTCCACGTCCAGTACCAGCACTTCCACTTCCTGGCCTTCTTTGAGAATGTCGGTCACTTTCTCAACGCGAGCGTCACTCAGCATGGAGATGTGCACCAGACCGTCTTTGCCCGGCAGGATGTTGACGAATGCGCCGAAGTCGACGATGCGCTCAACCTTACCCACGTAGATCTTGCCGATCTCGGCTTCAGCGGTGATGCCCAGAACGCGCTGACGTGCAGCTTCAGCAGCTTCCTTGGTTTCGCCGAAGATCTTGATCGAGCCGTCGTCTTCGATATCGATCGAAGCCTTGGTTTCTTCACAGATCGCACGGATGGTCGCGCCGCCTTTACCGATAACATCACGGATTTTGTCGGTGTCGATTTTCATCGCGATCATGGTCGGAGCATTTTCCGACAGTTCGGTGCGCGACTGACCAATGATCTGGTTCATCTGACCGAGGATGTTCAGGCGCGCTTCCAGGGCTTGGCCCAGGGCGATTTCCATGATTTCTTCGGTGATGCCCTTGATCTTGATGTCCATCTGCAGCGCGGTAACACCTTTGGCGGTACCGGCTACTTTGAAGTCCATGTCGCCCAGGTGGTCTTCGTCGCCCAGGATGTCGGTCAGGATGGCGAACTTCTCGCCTTCTTTAACCAAGCCCATGGCGATACCGGCAACCGGTGCCTTCATCGGTACACCAGCGTCCATCAGTGCCAGGGAAGCACCGCAAACGGAAGCCATGGAGCTGGAACCGTTGGACTCGGTGATTTCCGACACAACACGGATGGTGTACGGGAACACGTCAGCAGCAGGCAGCATCGCGGAGATCGAACGACGAGCCAGGCGGCCGTGACCGATTTCGCGACGACCAGCGCCACCCATGCGACCACACTCGCCCACCGAGAACGGAGGGAAGTTGTAGTGCAGCATGAACGGGTCTTTTTTCTCGCCTTCCAGGGTGTCCAGCAGCTGTGCATCACGGGCAGTACCCAGTGTTGCAACGACCAGAGCCTGGGTTTCGCCACGGGTGAACAGCGCCGAACCGTGAGTCTTCGGCAGAACGCCGACTTCGATGTTCAGTGGGCGCACGGTGCGAGTGTCGCGACCGTCGATACGTGGCTTGCCGTTAACGATGTTTTCGCGAACGGTGCGGTATTCGATTTCACCGAAGGCCGCTTTGACTTCGCTGGAAGAAGGCTGGCCTTCTTCACCGGACAGCTTGGCTACAACCTGATCCTTCAGCTCGCCCAGGCGCGCGTAACGGTCGGCCTTGACGGTGATGGTGTAGGCGTCGGAGATGGCAGCACCGAACTCGGAGCGGATAGCGCCCAGCAGTTCAGTCGCTTCAGCCTGTGGAGCCCAGGCCCACGTTGGCTTGGCAGCTTCGGCAGCCAGTTCTTTAACGGCCTTGATCACGGACTGGAACTCGTCGTGAGCAAACAGTACAGCGCCCAGCATCTGGTCTTCGGTCAGCTCTTTGGCTTCCGATTCAACCATCAATACGGCTTCAGAGGTACCGGCAACGACCATGTCCAGGCTCGACGCTTTCTGTTGCTCGTAAGTCGGGTTCAGCAGGTAGCCGGTGCTTTCATGGAAAGCAACGCGCGCAGCGCCAATCGGGCCATCGAAAGGAATGCCGGAGATGGCCAGGGCAGCCGAGGTACCGATCATCGCAGCGATGTCCGGATCGGTCTTCTTGCTGGTGGAAACGACGGTGCAGACAACCTGCACTTCGTTCATGAAGCCTTCTGGGAACAGCGGACGGATCGGACGGTCGATCAGTCGGGAAGTCAGGGTTTCTTTCTCGGAAGGACGGCCTTCACGCTTGAAGAAACCGCCAGGGATCTTACCGGCAGCGTAAGTCTTTTCCTGGTAGTGAACGGACAGAGGGAAAAAGCCTTTGCTCGGGTCTGCGGTCTTTGCGCCAACAACGGTCACCAATACGGTAACGTCGTCGTCAACGGTAACCAGCACTGCGCCGGAGGCTTGACGGGCGATACGGCCTGTCTCGAGGGTAACGGTCGACTGACCGAACTGGAATTTTTTGATAACCGGGTTCACGGTGTCCTACCTTCTTTGTGGCTCTTGGGGGAACTTGTCTTCTTGCGAAATTCTTGGGCAATGCCGGGAATCGGCCCGACGCTCGTCCAGGGTAAAACGTGTATCCAGATAAAACTTGAGGCTGGGAGCCTGCCATGGGCCAGCGGAAATCCCACTGACACACGGCAGACAACCAACCTCTAGCGCAATCGCTTATTAGCGACGCAGACCCAGGCGACCGATCAGAGCCTGATAACGACCCAGATCCTTGCCTTTCAGGTAGTCCAGCAGCTTACGGCGCTGGTTTACCATGCGGATCAGACCACGACGGGAGTGGTGATCTTTACCGTTGGCCTTGAAGTGACCTTGCAGCTTGTTGATGTTGTGGGTCAGCAGTGCAACTTGCACTTCTGGCGAACCAGTGTCACCAACAGCTTGCTGATAGTCAGCAACGATTTGTGCTTTTTCTTGAACGTCGAGAGCCATGAGGCAATCCTTTTTTCAGGAAACCACCCAAAGGGCAGTTTCAACAGGCCAGGGACAAATCCCTGTATCTAAAAATGAGTGTTGACCGTGCCTGTTAACAGCCACACTCGTTCGGTCATTCTGACCGAATCAGTCGACGCGGCGCTATACGCCCGTCTTCGCTCACTTCACCGATACCGATAAAGCGACCGTTATGATCCTGTACCCGCACCATACCGAACTTCGGAGCGTCCGGGGCACGTACCGGCTGACCGTTTAGCCAGTAGAACGCGCTGTGCTCCGAGAAGTGCAGCAATGGCCAATCCAGCAAACCGCTGTCCGAGGGCATCAGGAAGCGATCAACCGCTTCATTGCCGCCTTCGGCATGTACCGCTTCCAACTCTTCCAGCGTGACCGTCTGGGCCAGGGTGAAAGGTCCGGCTTGAGTACGTCGCAGCTCTGCAACGTATGCACCACAGCCCAGTTGCTCACCGATATCTTCCACCAGTGTACGAATATAGGTGCCTTTGCTGCAGTCCACCGACAATCGTGCGGTGTCGCCTTCACTGGCGAGCAATTCAAGCCGCGCAATAGTAACAGAACGCGGTTCACGCTCCACTACTTCGCCCGCACGTGCCAGCTTGTAAAGAGGCTGGCCATCACGCTTGAGCGCCGAGTACATCGGCGGTATCTGACTGATTTGCCCACGAAAAGCGGGTAAAACGGCCTCGATATCAGCACGACCAACGGTCACGTCGCGAACCTGCAGAACATCACCTTCGGCATCGGCCGTGGTGGTGGTCTTGCCCAGTTGCATGAGGGTTTCGTAACCCTTGTCGGAATCGAGCAGGTATTGCGAGAACTTGGTGGCCTCGCCAAAGCACAACGGCAGTACACCGGTGGCCAATGGGTCGAGGCTGCCGGTGTGCCCGGCCTTCTCGGCATTGAGCAGCCAGCGAACCTTCTGCAGCGCGGCATTGGAGGTAAAGCCAATGGGCTTGTCGAGCAGAATGATGCCGCTGACGTTGCGACGGATACGTTTGACCTGAGCCACCGCTTACTCCTTGGCGTCTTCAGGTGTGGACGGGTGCTGGCTGTCTTCAGCCACAGCGCGCTCGATCAATGCCGACAGGTGCGCACCACGCACGACGCTTTCGTCGTAGTGGAAGTGCAACTGGGGAACACTGCGCAGCTTCATTTCACGGGCCAACTGCATGCGCAGGAAGCCTGCAGCCGAGTTGAGCACCTTGATGCTTTGCGCGATTTCTTCGCTGTTGTCCTGCCCCATCACGGTGATGAAGATCTTGGCGTGACCCACGTCACGGCTCACTTCAACGGCGGTGATGGTGACTAGGCCAACGCGCGGGTCTTTGACTTCGCGACGGATCAGTTGGGCCAGCTCACGCTGCATCTGATCGCCGATACGTTGGGTACGGCTGTATTCTTTTGCCATGTCTTGTTACCTGTTACTGCCACACGGTGAAACCCGTGGGGTCTGAAAGCGGCAAACGCCCGGCCTGACAAAAGCCAGACCGGGCGTTGCGTTTAGAGTCCGTACGCTGCGCGGGGCATTTGCATGCCCACACGCGGCGTGGCTCCGGAAGTGCGCGAGTTAGAGGCTGCGAGCAACCTGGACCTTCTCGTAGACTTCGATCTTGTCGCCAGCCTTGACGTCGTTGTAGCTCTTGACGCCGATACCGCATTCCATGCCGGCACGTACTTCGGAAGCGTCATCCTTGAAGCGGCGCAGGGATTCCAGCTCGCCTTCGAAGATAACGATGTCTTCACGCAGTACACGGATCGGACGGTTACGGTACACAGTACCTTCGATAACCATGCAACCGGCGATCGCACCGAATTTCGGCGAGCGGAACACGTCACGCACCTCGGCAACACCCAGGATGTTCTCCCGGACATCGCTGCCAAGCATGCCGGTAAGGGCTTTCTTGACGTCTTCGATGATGTCGTAGATGACGTTGTAGTAACGCATGTCCAGGCCTTCCTGCTCGACGATCTTGCGAGCGCCAGCATCGGCACGCACGTTGAAGCCGAACAGTACAGCGTTGGAAGCCAGTGCCAGGTTGGCGTCGGATTCGGTGATACCACCGACACCGCCACCCACAACGCGCACTTGCACTTCGTCGTTACCCAGGCCGTTCAAGGCGCCGTTCAACGCTTCGAGGGAGCCACGAACGTCAGATTTGAGGACGATGTTAAGCGTCTTCTTCTCTTCCTGGCCCATGTTCTCGAAGATGTTTTCCAGCTTGCCTGCGTGAGCACGGGCCAGCTTGACTTCGCGGAACTTGCCTTGACGGAACAGAGCCACTTCACGGGCTTTCTTCTCGTCGGCAACTACGCTCATCTCGTCGCCAGCGTCCGGGGTACCGTCCAGGCCGAGGATCTCGACCGGGATAGCCGGGCCGGCTTCCTTGATTGGCTTGCCGTTCTCGTCGAGCATGGCACGTACACGGCCGTAGTTCGAACCAACGAGCACCATGTCGCCTTGGCGCAGGGTACCGTCTTGAACCAGAACGGTCGCAACCGGGCCACGGCCCTTGTCCAGACGCGATTCCACCACAACACCACGACCAGGGGCCGATGGAGTAGCGGTCAACTCAAGTACTTCGGCTTGCAACAGAACAGCTTCGAGCAGTTCGTCAACGCCAGTACCCATTTTTGCGGATACCGACACGAATGGCGTCTCGCCACCCCACTCTTCAGAAGTCACGCCGTGAACCGACAGTTCGCTACGGATGCGATCGAGATCAGCGCCCGGCTTGTCGATTTTGTTCACTGCAACCACCAGCGGTACGCCAGCCGCTTTCGCGTGCTGAACGGCTTCGATGGTTTGCGGCATCACGCCGTCGTCCGCTGCAACTACCAGGATCACGATGTCGGTAGCCTTGGCACCACGGGCACGCATTGCGGTAAACGCAGCGTGACCAGGGGTGTCGAGGAAAGTCACCATGCCACGCTCGGTTTCAACGTGGTACGCGCCGATGTGCTGGGTAATGCCGCCGGCTTCGCCTGCAGCAACCTTGGCACGACGGATGTAGTCGAGCAGGGAAGTTTTACCGTGGTCAACGTGGCCCATTACGGTCACAACCGGTGCACGGGAAACAGCCTCACCTTCAAACTTCAGGGACTCAGCCAGGGAATCTTCCAGGGCGGTGTCGCTGACCAGGGTCACTTTGTGGCCCAGCTCTTCAGCAACCAGCTGGGCAGTTTCCTGGTCCAGTACCTGGTTGATGGTGGCTGGAGTGCCCAGCTTGAACATGAACTTGATGATTTCAGCTGCCTTGACCGACATCTGCTGGGCGAGATCGCCAACAGTGATGGTCTCGCCGATCTTCACTTCACGCACGACAGGGCCGGTTGGGCTCTGGAAACCGTGGGCGTTGCGTTTTTTCAGCTTGGCCTTGCCGCGACCACCACGACGGAAGCCATCGCTTTCTTCGTCGGTAGTACGTGGGGCAACGCGTGGAGCAGGCGCTTTCTCTTTGACCGAAGCACGATGCGGAGCGTTTTTACGCTCACCATCGCCACCACCACCGCGACGATTGTTATCGTCGGCACGTGGTTTGTCCGGACGACGAGGTTCGTCGCGCTTGCGAGCGTCAGCTGCGGGAGCTGCGGCAACCGGGGCGGCCTCACGCACAGCTTCAACTGGCGCGCTAGGCGCAGCGGCTGCTTCAGTGGCAGCAGGTTGCGCAGCAGCAGGCTGGCGACGCGCTTCTTCTTCGGCGCGACGCTTGGCTTCTTCTTCAGCCTTCTGACGAGCAGCATTTTCTACTGCGCGACGTTCTTCCAGCTCGCGCTTGCGCTCGGCTTCGATTTCTTCCGGGCTGCGCTGTACGAAGACTTTCTTCTTGCGCACTTCAACGCTGATGCTTTTGCTACCAGCAACACGCAGGGTGCTGGTGGTTTTGCGCTGCAATGTAATCTTGCGCGGTTCTTCCACTTTCGCCTTGTGGCTGCTCTTCAAGTGAGTCAGCAAAGACTGCTTCTCACTATCGCTCACACCTTCATCGGCGGCGGTGTGCGGCAGACCTGCCTCACGCATCTGCTGCAACAGGCGCTCTACCGGTGTTTTGACCTCATCGGCCAGTTGTTTCACCGTGACTTGCGTCATGCACTTCTCTCCTCAGGCCGCGCCTAGTTACTCGAACCAATGGGCTCGGGCGGCCATGATCAACTTGCCGGCACGATCTTCGTCAATGCCGTCGATGTCGAGCAGATCGTCAATAGACTGCTCGGCCAGGTCTTCGCGGGTAATTACGCCGCGCACCGCCAGTTCCATCGCCAAATCCTTGTCCATACCCTCAAGCGAGAGCAGGTCTTCGGCCGGATGGGCGTCTGCCAGCTTTTCCTCAGTAGCGATGGCTTTAGTCAACAAGCGATCCTTGGCTCGAGCGCGAAGCTCGTTGACGGTGTCTTCGTCAAAGCCGTCGATGTTGAGCATTTCTTCCAACGGTACGTAGGCAATCTCTTCCAGGCTGGTGAAGCCTTCATCTACCAGCACCTGCGCCAGGTCTTCGTCGACTTCCAGCTCGTCGATGAAGTTGCGCAGGATGTCACCGGTTTCAGCTTGCTGCTTAGCCTGGATGTCCGATTCGGTCATCACGTTCAGGGTCCAGCCGGTCAGTTGGCTGGCCAGACGCACGTTCTGACCACCACGACCAATGGCCTGAGCCAGATTGTCTGCGCCAACGGCGATGTCCATTGCATGGGCATCTTCGTCAACGATAATTGCCGCCACTTCAGCTGGCGACATGGCGTTGATCACGAACTGCGCCGGGTTATCGTCCCACAGCACGATATCCACACGCTCACCGCCCAACTCGCCCGACACTGCCTGGACGCGCGAACCGCGCATACCAATGCAAGCGCCCTGCGGGTCGATGCGTTTGTCCTTGGAGCGGACCGCGATCTTGGCGCGCGAACCCGGGTCGCGGGACGCAGCCATGACTTCGATCAGGCCTTCGGCGATTTCCGGCACTTCGATGCGGAACAGTTCGATCAGCATTTCCGGCGCGGTACGCGACAGGATCAACTGAGGGCCGCGGTTCTCGGTGCGGATTTCCTTGAGCAGCGCACGCAGACGCACGCCGACACGGAAGGTTTCGCGAGAGATGATGTCTTCGCGGGCCAGCAACGCTTCAGCGTTGTTGCCCAGGTCAACGATCACATTGTCACGAGTAACTTTTTTCACGGTGCCGGAGATGATTTCACCCAGGCGCTCGCGATAAGCGTCAACGACTTGAGCGCGCTCAGCTTCGCGAACCTTCTGCACGATGACTTGCTTGGCAGTCTGTGCAGCAATACGGCCGAATTCGATCGACTCGATCTTTTCTTCGACGACATCACCGACCTGGGCGCCCGGATGCGTTTGCGCAACCTTGCTCGGCCAGGTTTCGATGGCCGGATCATCAAGATCGGCTTCTTCGACGACCGTCCAGCGACGGAAAGTCTCATAGGCACCGGTGTGGCGGTTGATTTCCACACGCAGATCAACTTCGTCTTCAAAACGCTTTTTGGTAGCAGTGGCCAGGGCCAGCTCCAGCGCTTCAAAAATCACGTTTGCCGGTACGCCTTTTTCATTGGATACCGACTCAACAACCAGCAGTACTTCTTTGCTCATCGTACGCCTCGCCTTTCGCAAGCCATTGGATCCGCGGGATCCGCGTCTCAGTCAAAACTGGGAATAATGTTGGCCTTGTCGATCATATCGATCGGCAACAGGAACTCATGGTCTTCTACCTGCACCACGACATCCTGTTCTTCTACACCGCGCAGAAGGCCCTGAAAGTTGCGTCGCCCTTCAAAGGGTGAGCGCAGCTTGATCTTCACTTGTTCACCGGCAAATTTTTCAAACTGATCAATAGTGAACAGTGGGCGTTCCATGCCTGGCGAGGAAACTTCGAGGGTGTATTCAACGGCGATTGGATCTTCAACATCCAGCACACCGCTGATCTGACGGCTGACAATGGCACAATCGTCCACCAGCACGCCGCCCTCTTTATCGATATAAACGCGCAACATTGAGTGGCGACCTTGAGCCGAAAACTCAATACCCCAGCATTCATAGCCTAGGGCCACGACCACCGGGGCCAGCAAGGCCTGCAACTCTTCTAGCTTGCTCGACACCTGAACCCCCTCGTGCATGTATGTGCATGCTGTGCAAAATAAAAAAATGGGCGAAACGCCCATCCTTGAAACGCCGTCGAACAGCGGCGTTGAAAGTGTCCAGCTAACAAAAAGCCCCTTAAAAGGGGCTCCGCTAAAACTGGTTGCGGGGGCCGGATTTGAACCGACGACCTTCGGGTTATGAGCCCGACGAGCTACCAGACTGCTCCACCCCGCGACAAAGCTGGGGCGGAAGTATACGACCGATCCCTTACAGGGTCAATGTAACCTTCCACCTACAAGAAAGCCCGCAACAGCGGGCTCTCCTGATAATTGGTACCGAGAAGGGGACTCGAACCCCTACACCCTATGGGCACAACCACCTCAAGGTTGCGTGTCTACCAATTCCACCACCTCGGCAATACAGCGTTTACAACCCTTCTTACTTCTGCTCTTGAGCTGGAGGTACGTCAGTCGCTGGAGTAGCCGACTTTTGCTCTTGAAGCACCGGGACATCATCAGAAGCCGGTTTTGCTTTTGGTACTTCCAAAACTGCTGGGTTTGGGAGACCTACCTGAGTCAGCACATGAGCTTTCTCTTTAGCAAAGTAACCTAACCCCAAGCTGGTTATGAAGAAACCGGCGGCAAGTATAGCAGTAAACTTACTAAGAAAGGTAGAGGAACCTTGGCTTCCGAACACAGTATTTGAAGCACCTGCACCGAAAGACGCACCAGCATCCGCACCTTTACCCTGTTGCAACAAAACCAGGGCAACTACGCCCAGGGCAGCCAACAGATGAAAAACGACCACGACTGTTTCCAGCATTTTTTCAGTTTCCCGCGGCGCGACAGATCGCACCGAACTCATCTGCATTCAGGGAAGCTCCACCAATGAGCCCCCCATCGATATCCGGCATGCCGAACAGTTCGACCGCATTGGCCGCCTTCACGCTGCCGCCGTATAGAAGCCGCACACCTTGCGCGACTTCAGAATTCTCTGCCGCTAACTGCGCGCGGATGGCTGCATGCACATCCTGCGCTTGTTGCGGTGTAGCAGTCAGCCCGGTGCCAATGGCCCAGACCGGCTCGTAAGCAATTACTGCCTTTGCAAATGCACCAACACCCAGCTCCTCGATGATGCTGCCCAGCTGACGCGAGACAACTTCAAGAGTCTTGCCCGATTCACGCTGCTCCAGGGTCTCCCCTATGCACAACACTGGAATCAAGCCACAAGCCTGTGCCGCTGCGAACTTGCGATTGAGTGTCCCATCACGCTCGCCCATCATCTGACGGCGCTCGGAGTGCCCGACAAGCACATAGGAACAACCCGCATCAACCAGCTGACTCGGTGAAATCTCACCGGTCAACGCACCTTGCATGGGTTCCACCGCAGAGTTCTGCGCGCCGACCTGAATCGACTTGCCTTTCAAACCATCAACCACCTGGTTGATATGCAAGCAAGGCGGGAAAACCGCAACATCAACACCGCTAGGCAAGGCCAAGTGACGAAGGCCATTGATCAGCTCAGCGACACTGGCGCGGGTACCGTGCATCTTCCAGTTACCAGCTACCATAGTGCGACGCATGCTGTACCTCGTCGGTCAAAGTGGGCGCAGATGTTACCCAACCACACCATCACTGGCAAGCCGAATTCAGGCGCAAATTTCAGTTACCAGTTTTGCCAGGTCTTCGGCGTGGCCGCGAACCTGTGTTTCGTCCTCGCCTTCGACCATGACACGCACCAGCGGCTCCGTGCCGGACTTGCGCAACAACACGCGGCCACGCCCAGCCATTGCAAGGGTCACACGCTCGCAGGCGTCTTTGACAGCAGGGTGCTCGATAGGGTTTTCGCCACCGGCAAAGCGCACATTCAGTAGAACCTGCGGGCACTTGCGCAGCGCCTGGCGCGCTTGAGCCAGACTCTCTTTGCGACGACGCAAGGACAGCAATACCTGCAGCGCAGCAATAATGGCATCGCCCGTGGTGGTGTGCTGGAAGCAAACCACATGCCCCGAGTTCTCTCCGCCCACCAGCCAGTTACGCTCCAGCAGCTCGGCGATGACATAGCGGTCACCGACATTGGCGCGTACAAACGGAATCCCAAGCTCGGCCAAGGCCAACTCAAGCCCGAGATTGCTCATCAGCGTGCCAACCACACCGCCTTGCAGCTTGTCACGCTCATGCAGGTCGCGGGCAATGATGAACAATAGCTCATCGCCATCAACCACCGCACCGGTGTGATCCACCATCAATACGCGGTCACCGTCGCCATCGAAGGCAATACCGAGGTCAGCGTGCTCGGCCAGGACAGCAGCCTGCAGCTGCTCCATATGCGTCGAGCCGCAGTTATCGTTGATGTTCAAACCATTTGGCTGGGCCGACAGCACCGTCACATCGGCACCCAGCTCCTTGAATACGCTGGGCGCCACTTTGTAGGTTGCACCGTGAGCACAGTCGACAACAATTTTGAGGCCGGCAAAGTTGGTGCTGGTCGGCACACTGCTCTTGCAGAACTCGATGTAACGGCCTGAGGCGTCATTGATACGCGAGACCTTGCCCAGCTTGCTGGACTCAACCACGGTCATCGGCGCGTCCAGCAACTCTTCGATCATCAGCTCGATCTCGTCCGGCAGCTTGGTGCCCTGGCCCGAGAAGAACTTGATGCCGTTGTCATCATGGGGATTGTGCGAGGCACTGATCACGATACCGGCTTCAGCGTGGAAGGTACGTGTCAGGTAAGCGATTGCCGGCGTCGGCATGGGCCCCAGCAGCATGACATCGGCGCCTGCGGCAGACAGCCCCGCCTCCAGCGCAGATTCGAACATGTAACCCGAGATGCGAGTGTCTTTGCCCACCAGGATGCGGCAAGCGCCCATGCTGCGGAACGCCATACCTGCGGCCCAGCCCAGCTTAAGCATAAAGTCAGGAGTAATCGGGAATTCGCCGACCCGACCACGAATACCGTCGGTGCCAAAATATTTTTTAGTCATAAGTGCTCCATCGTTCTATTCGGCTGATTCTACCGCGGCCAGCATGCGCACCACATCAACCGTCTCGGCGACATCATGCACCCGCAAAATACGCGCGCCCTTGGTCACGGCAAGTGCCGCCAACGCCAGGCCACCGTACAACCGCTCACCCACAGGGCGATTCAGGGCCAGCCCTATCATGCTCTTGCGCGACACGCCGACCAACAAGGGTCGACCAAGGGCGTGCAAAGCTTCCATATGCTTGAACAGGCTCAAGTTGTGTTGCAGGGTCTTGGCGAAGCCAAACCCGGGATCCAGGATAATCTTTTCGGCTGCGATGCCCACCTTGGCGCATTGAGTCATTCTTTGCGCAAGAAACCCACTCACCTCACCAACCAGATCATCGTAATGCGGGCTGTCCTGCATATTGCCGGGTTCTCCCAACATATGCATAAGGCACACCGGCAGTCCGGTTGCCGCCGCCGCATCCAGCGCGCCATCACGCTGAAGGGAGCGCACATCGTTGATCAGCCCCGCACCGAGGCGCGCTGTCTCGCGCATTACTGCGGGAGTCGAGGTGTCCACCGAGATAATCACATCCAGCTCACGGGCAATCCGCTCGACGATTGGCGCGACCCGCTCCAGCTCCTCCAAGGGAGAAACCACGCGAGCGCCCGGTCGAGTTGACTCACCACCGACATCAATCAAGGTCGCGCCAGCCGCCACCATCGCCTCGGCATGACGCAACGCGGCATCCTGCTGATTGAAGCGGCCGCCGTCAGAAAAAGAATCGGGGGTTACATTAAGAATGCCCATGACATGCGTATGGGCCAAATCAAGAACCCGGTTGCCGCAAGGCAACCGGGTGGAGGACAGCGCAGAAGTCATTTCAAACCTTAGTGGTCAGCTGCGGGGCCGCCGATCGGGGCTTCAGGACGTTCGTTCTGTACCACAGGCGGGGTGCCCGAAGTGCCCGAACCACCTTCCCAATCACGAGGCTCACGCGGTGCGCGACCCGCCATGATGTCGTCAATCTGATCGGCATCAATGGTTTCGTACTTCATCAGCGCATCAGCCATTGCATCGAGCTTGTCGCGGTTATCCGTCAGGATCTGCTTGGCCGTGCCGTAGCACTGGTCAATGATGCTGCGCACTTCGGAGTCGATCAGCTTGGCCGTCTCACCCGAGAAGCTGGCAGCTTGACCGCCGCCACCACGACCCAGGAACACTTCGCCTTCTTCCTCGGCATACATCAAAGGACCGAGTTTTTCCGACAACCCCCACTTGGTCACCATGTTCCGCGCAATCTGGCTGGCACGCATGATGTCGTTTGAAGCACCGGTGGTCACACCGTCGAAGCCAAGCGTCATCTCTTCAGCAATCCGGCCGCCATACAGAGAACAGATCTGGCTGATGAGCGCACGCTTGGAGAGGCTGTAACGATCCTCTTCCGGCAGGAACATGGTCACACCCAGCGCACGGCCACGAGGAATGATCGACACTTTGTAGACCGGGTCATGCTCAGGCACAACGCGACCAACAATGGCGTGACCGGCTTCGTGATAAGCGGTGTTCTGCTTCTCTTTCTCGGACATGACCATGGATTTGCGCTCGGCACCCATCATAATCTTGTCTTTGGCCAGTTCGAACTCTTTCATTTCCACAATGCGCTTGCCGGTACGGGCAGCGAACAACGAAGCCTCGTTGACCAGGTTGGCCAGGTCGGCACCGGAGAAGCCTGGCGTACCACGGGCAATCACGGCCGGAGCCACGTCGTCACCCATTGGCACTTTGCGCATGTGTACTTTCAGGATCTGTTCGCGACCGCGAATATCCGGCAGCCCCACCACAACCTGACGGTCGAAACGGCCCGGACGCAGCAACGCTGGGTCGAGCACATCCGGACGGTTAGTCGCGGCGATGACGATGATGCCGTCATTCATTTCAAAGCCGTCCATCTCAACCAGCAATTGGTTGAGGGTCTGCTCACGCTCATCGTGACCGCCACCCATGCCGGCGCCACGATGGCGACCCACGGCGTCGATTTCGTCGATGAAGATGATGCACGGTGCGTGCTTTTTGGCCTGTTCGAACATATCGCGAACACGGCTGGCACCAACACCGACGAACATCTCGACGAAGTCAGAACCGGAAATGGTGAAGAACGGCACCTTGGCTTCACCGGCAATCGCCTTGGCCAGCAAGGTTTTACCGGTACCCGGAGGACCGACCATCAGCACGCCGCGAGGAATACGGCCGCCCAGGCGCTGGAACTTGCCCGGATCACGCAGGAACTCAACCAGCTCACCGACTTCTTCCTTGGCTTCATCACAACCTGCGACGTCAGCCAGGGTGGTTTTCACCTGATCTTCAGAGAGCAGGCGCGCCTTGCTCTTGCCGAAGCTCATCGGCCCGCCCTTGCCTCCCGCACCACCTTGCATCTGGCGCATAAAGAACATGAACACGGCGATAATCACCAGGATCGGGAAGCTCGCTACCAATAGCTGAGTCCAGATGCTCTGCTGTTCAGGCTGCTTGCCTTCAACCACTACGTGGTTATCCACCAAGTCGCCGATCAGACCGTTGTCCTGGATTGCCGGACGAATGGTCTTGAAGCTGTCGCCATCGTTGCGCTTGCCGGTGATCACGTAGCCATCAACCGCTACACGCTCGACCTTGCCATCCTTAACTTGCTGGATGAAGTCGGAATAGTTGAGGGTCTGCGGCTCGTTAGGGCTGGAGAAGTTGTTCATCACCGTCACCAGGACAGCCGCGATGATCAACCACAGGATCAGATTCTTTGCCATATCGTTCAATTAACTACCCTCTGAAGCAAGCTCCGCTACTGGCGCGCGCTTCGCATGATATTCACCGGCCTAACTTACTACATTACCTACAACTCTGGCAGGCGCCGTCTGTAACCCTTTGTGAAACTTTGACTACACAATATTCGTAAAGCTTCGTGACGAAAGCGATATAAAAAAACCTATCGCCCTCCTCGAATTCCTCAAAAACGCTCTTCGCTCTCCGCCCCTTCGACACCACGGAAGCCGCGGCACAGCAGGTATTGCTCGCGTGACCGGTCTCGCGAAGAGTCTGGTTTGCGCGTCTGTACCTTGTCGAACAATTTGCGAATGTTCTTGTGGTACTCGTCAAAACCTTCGCCCTGGAAGACTTTCACCAGGAAATCACCACCGGGACGCAAAACCCGACCCGCCAGATCCAGTGCCAACTCGCACAGGAACATGGCCCGCGGCATATCAACGGCCGGTAATCCACTCATATTGGGGGCCATGTCGGAAATCACAAGGTCTACCTGCGAATTTCCCACAGCCTCAAGGATCTCGGCCAACACCGTGTCCTGGGTGAAGTCGCCGTGTACAAAGGTCACATCCGGGATGCTGTCCATCTCAAGGATGTCTGAAGCGATCAATCGACCTTGCCCACCAATCAGACGACTGGTCACTTGGGACCAGCCACCAGGGGCTGCGCCAAGGTCGATAACGCTCATGCCTGGACGAATCAATTTATCCTTGTCCTGGATCTCCAGCAGTTTGTAGCTGGCCCGGGAACGGTAGCCGTCCTTTTGCGCCTTTTTGACGTAAGGATCGTTGAAATGTTCTTGTAGCCACTTAAGGCTGGTTTTGGAACGGGCCACGGGCCACCTCGAAAATAAAACGGGTCGTGATTAACTGGGCGGTCCCGGACTCGCTCGGGTAAACTGGCCGCCGCTTTTTACAAGATCAGACGCAGGGGTCAGATTATGCCGCTCACTCAAGAGCAGAAGAAACAGTACAAATCCATTGGCCACCATCTGAAACCAGTTCTGATTGTGGCAGACAACGGTTTGACTGAAGGTGTGTTAGCCGAACTGGAACGCGCATTGGGCGATCATGAACTGATCAAGATCAAGGTCAACATCCTTGACCGCGAAGCGCGTTTGGCCGCCATTGCAGAACTGTGCAAGGTCGGCAAAGCGGACCTGGTACAGGTCATCGGCAAGATGGCACTGCTGTATCGCAAGAACTTCAGCGTCAACAAGCAGCTGTCGAACGTACACCGCTTCAAGTAATACAAGGGTCACGGGCGTGCTTCGCGCGCCCCGCCGCTCCATCCCGGTGCCGGCTGTATAACCAGCACCAGGCCGGAGAACCCTAGCACAAGATAGCTGAATAGCTGCCAGCGCAACGCTTGCGGCAGCCACACATGCACCACGCAAAACATTGCGCACGCATACAGCGCCATCAACAGCAATTGGCCGCGAATATCCCGCCACAAGCTCCTCAAACCCTCGGTCTTGACCAGCACCAATGCCTGGAGCGTCACGCACGCCGCTGCAAAACCCACCAGCAGCGCACTCAGCATTCCGTTGAGCTCATCGATCAGCAGCGGTGCCAGGCCAATCAGGCCCAACACCGGCAGCACACCGATGTGCAACAACCATAGGCCACCCACCCAAAGCATCTGGGCGAGCTGCCAAAGCATGGCGCCCGCACGAAGCGGGCGCCGCCTTTCAGACGTGACGAACTTCAACAATCTCGTACTCGGTAACGCCACCTGGCGTCTTAACGGTCACCACATCACCCTCTTCCTTGGCAATCAAGGCGCGGGCCAGTGGCGAGCCAACAGAGATTTTACCGAGTTTGAAGTCAGCCTCGTCTTCACCGACGATGTGGTAAACCACGCGCTCGTCAGTTTCGACGTTGGCGATTTCTACGGTCGTGCCGAAAATCACTTTGCCGGTCTTCGGGATGGTCGTGACATCGATGATGACCGCATTCTGCATGCGACCCTCGATATCACGGATCCGCGCCTCGACCATACCTTGCTGCTCACGAGCAGCGTGGTATTCGGCGTTTTCCTTCAAGTCACCCAGCTCGCGGGCCGTACCGATGTCCTGGCTCAGCTTCGGGCGGACGACCTTGGTCAGATGGGCGTGTTCTTCTTCCAGGGCTTTGGCGCCCTGGACGGTCATTGGGTATTTGGTCATGCCTTCAATCCTGCGTGTAGATCCTGCAAGCGACGCACGGTCTTTTCCGGACCGAACTTGAGCGCTTCGCAGATGGCTTCGCCAGCAGCAATGGTGGTGGTGCAGTAGATCTTGTGCTGCAAGGCATTACGACGAATGGAATAGGAGTCCGCGATCGACTGGCGACCTTCGGTGGTGTTGATGATCAGCGTGACTTCGTCATTCTTGATCATGTCGACCACGTGCGGACGGCCTTCCGTCACCTTGTTCACGCGACGTACTTTCAGGCCGGCAGCTTCGATCAGCTTGGCGGTCCCGGCAGTTGCCACGACTTCAAAGCCCAAGTTGATCAGATCACGGGCCACGCCTGCAACCAGTGGTTTGTCATCATCACGCACGCTGATAAACGCAGTACCGCCGGTCGGCAGCACTTCGCTGGCGCCCATCTGGGCCTTGGCGAATGCTTCACCGAAAGTGTCACCCACACCCATCACTTCACCGGTGGACTTCATCTCTGGGCCCAGGATCGGGTCCACACCAGGGAATTTGGCGAATGGGAACACCGCCTCTTTCACGCTGTAGAAGTTAGGAATGATTTCCTTGGTGAAGCCGATTTCCTTCAGGGTCTTACCCGCCATCACGCGGGCAGCGATCATGGCCAGGGACACACCGATGCACTTGGAAACAAATGGCACGGTACGCGAAGCACGCGGGTTCACTTCGATGACGTAGATGTCTTCGCCTTGCAGCGCCAACTGAACGTTCATCAGGCCGACCACGCCCAGTTCCAAGGCCATTTTCTTGACCTGTTCGCGCATCTCGTCCTGGATGTGCGCTGGCAGCGAGTACGGCGGCAGCGAGCAAGCGGAGTCACCGGAGTGAACGCCAGCCTGTTCGATGTGCTGCATGATCGCGCCGATGACTACGTCGGTACCGTCGCACACCGCATCCACGTCCATTTCGATGGCGCAGTTGAGGAAGTGGTCCAGCAGCACCGGGCTGTCGTTCGACACTTTCACCGCATCACGCAGGTAGCGCTTGAGTTCTTCTTCTTCGTAGACGATTTCCATCGCCCGGCCACCCAATACGTAGGACGGACGCACCACCAGCGGGTAGCCAATCTTGCTGGCGGCGCGGATGGCTTCGTCTTCGCTGCGCACGGTGGCGTTTGGCGGCTGACGCAGGTTCAGGCGCTCGACCATTTGCTGGAAGCGCTCACGGTCTTCGGCACGGTCGATGGCGTCAGGGCTGGTGCCGATGATCGGCACGCCGGCCGCTTCCAGGGCACGCGCCAGTTTCAGCGGGGTTTGGCCGCCGTACTGCACGATCACGCCTTTCGGCTTCTCGACGCGGCAGATTTCCAGCACGTCTTCCAGGGTTACCGGCTCAAAGTACAGACGGTCGGAAGTGTCGTAGTCAGTCGAAACAGTTTCCGGGTTGCAGTTGACCATGATGGTCTCGTACCCGTCTTCGCGAAGCGCGAGGGCGGCGTGTACGCAGCAGTAGTCGAACTCGATACCCTGGCCAATACGGTTCGGACCGCCGCCCAGGATAATGATCTTGTCGCGGCCCGACGGCGCGGCCTCGCACTCTTCCTCGTAAGTGGAGTACAGGTACGCGGTGTCGGTGGCGAACTCGGCCGCGCAGGTATCAACGCGCTTGTAGACCGGGAAGATTTCCAGCTTGTGGCGGTGGGTGCGCAGGTTCTTCTCGGTCACACCCAGCAGCTTGGCCAGACGCTGATCGGAGAAACCTTTGCGCTTGAGGCGGAACATCAGGTCGCGGTCGATAGAGGACAGACCGAGGGTCTTGACCTTCTCTTCTTCCTTGATCAGATCTTCGATCTGCACCAGGAACCACGGATCAATCATGTTCATGCCGAAGATCTGTTCGACGGTCATACCCGCGCGGAAAGCATCGGCCACGTACCAGATACGCTCGGCGCCCGGCACGGTCAGCTCGCGCTTGAGCACGCTCATGCTTTCCGGGTTGCTCAGGTCGAGCTTTTCATCCAGGCCGCAAACACCCACTTCCAGGCCGCGCAGGGCTTTCTGCAGGGATTCCTGGAAGGTCCGGCCGATGGCCATTACTTCGCCAACCGACTTCATCTGAGTGGTCAAGCGTGCGTCGGCCTTGGCGAACTTCTCGAAGGCAAAGCGCGGCAGCTTGGTCACGACGTAGTCGATGGACGGCTCGAAAGACGCCGGCGTAGCGCCGCCCGTGATTTCGTTTTGCAGCTCGTCCAGGGTGTAACCGATCGCCAACTTGGCGGCGATGCGCGCAATCGGGAAGCCGGTCGCTTTCGAAGCCAGTGCCGAAGAACGCGACACACGCGGGTTCATCTCGATGACGACCATGCGGCCAGTGTCCGGGCAGATGCCGAACTGAACGTTGGAACCGCCGGTTTCAACGCCGATCTCACGCAGTACCGCCAACGAGGCGTTACGCATGATCTGGTATTCCTTGTCCGTCAGGGTCTGCGCCGGAGCAACGGTGATCGAGTCGCCGGTGTGCACGCCCATCGGGTCGAAGTTTTCGATGGAGCAGACGATGATGCAGTTGTCCTTTTTGTCGCGGACAACCTCCATCTCGTACTCTTTCCAGCCGATCAGGGATTCGTCGATCAGCAGCTCTTTGGTCGGCGACAGGTCCAGGCCACGGGCGCAGATTTCTTCGAACTCTTCACGGTTGTAAGCAATACCGCCACCGGTGCCGCCCATGGTGAAGGACGGACGAATGATGCACGGGAAGCCCAGCTTTTCGAGAACCGCGTTGGCCTCTTCCATGCTGTGGGCAATGCCGGAGCGCGGGCAGTCAAGGCCGATGGACTTCATGGCCTTGTCGAAACGCGAACGGTCTTCAGCCTTGTCGATGGTGTCGGCGTTGGCGCCAATCATCTCTACGCCGAACTTCTCCAGAACGCCTTCGCGCTCCAGGTCCAGGGCGCAGTTGAGTGCGGTCTGGCCACCCATGGTCGGCAGCAGCGCGTCGGGACGCTCTTTTTCGATGATCTTGGCAACGGTCTGCCACTTGATCGGTTCGATGTAAGTGGCGTCGGCCATGTCCGGGTCGGTCATGATGGTGGCCGGGTTGGAGTTCACCAGGATGACGCGGTAACCCTCTTCGCGCAGGGCTTTACAGGCCTGGGCGCCGGAGTAGTCGAATTCGCAAGCCTGGCCGATCACGATCGGGCCAGCGCCGAGAATCAGGATGCTTTTTATGTCTGTACGTTTTGGCATGGGTTTGTCACTCAAATCCGCAGGTCAGTCGGCAAGCCGTCTTGAACAATCGTTGAAGAGCCTGCGGGGGCCACCGAGGTTCGGGGCCGCCCGCAGGCCTCTCAGTCAGCGTCGCTTGGCCATCTCATTGATGAAACGGTCGAACAGCGGCGCTACGTCGTTCGGGCCAGGGCTGGCTTCAGGGTGGCCCTGGAAGCTGAACGCGCTCTTGTCGGTGCGCTCGATGCCTTGCAAGGAGCCGTCGAACAGCGACTTGTGAATGGCGCGAACGTTGCTCGGCAAGGTTGCTTCATCCACCGCAAAACCGTGGTTCTGGCTGGTGATCATCACAACGCCGGTGTCCAGGTCTTGTACCGGGTGGTTGGCACCGTGGTGGCCGTGGCCCATTTTCAGGGTCTTGGCGCCGGACGCCAGGGCCAGCAGTTGGTGACCGAGGCAGATGCCGAATACCGGAATCTCGGTTTCCAGCACGTCCTTGATTGCCTGGATGGCGTAGTCGCATGGCTCAGGGTCACCCGGGCCGTTGGACAGGAACACGCCGTCCGGTTGCAGGGCCAGCACATCGCTCGCAGGCGTTTGCGCCGGCACCACGGTCACGCGGCAGCCGCGCTCAACCAGCATGCGCAGGATGTTGTACTTCACGCCGTAGTCGTAGGCCACAACATGGTATGGCAGCTCGCTGGCGTCGATGGTCGCGTGACTGTCGGTCTTCAAGTCCCAGACAGTGGAGCGCCACTCGTACTTCTCTTTGACGCTGACAACTTTCGCCAGGTCCATGCCCTTCAGGCCAGGGAAGCCTTGGGCAGCGGCAATCGCCGCCTCTTCGGAGATATTGTCACCGACCATGATGCAGCCGTTCTGCGAGCCTTTTTCACGCAGGATGCGTGTAAGGCGACGCGTATCGATACCGGCGATCGCCACAACATTGTTGGCTTTCAAGTAATCGGACAGCGACATCGTGTTACGCCAGTTGCTCGCAACCAGTGGCAGATCACGAATGACCAGACCGGCCGACCAGACACGATCAGACTCGACGTCTTCCGGTGTAGTACCGGTGTTGCCGATGTGCGGATAGGTCAGGGTAACGATTTGCTGGGCGTAGGAAGGATCGGTAAGGATTTCCTGATAGCCGGTCATGGCAGTGTTAAACACTACCTCTCCAACGGTTTGACCGTCGGCTCCAATGGCTTCGCCGCGAAAAATGCTGCCATCAGCAAGGGCGAGTATGGCTGGCTTAGTCAAGAAGACCTCCCGTAAATAAAGCCTGAAAGGGCGATCGCAGGTTGTAAAAAAGCGGAGTGACGTATGGACACGTCACCCCGCTTCTTCACTGAATTATTCTGCGCGCTTTTAGTGGACACACTAAAGCTGTAGCTTACAGAAAAAGGCTTTTTTGGTCCACCGCTAATGAGCCTTAAAGGCAGGGGAATGCGACAGGACGTCGCCTAGCGGGTAAAAACGGGGCCTAAGCATAAGCTTGAGGCCCGGTTTTGGCTACTCTTAGTGCAGATCCAGCACGTCGCGCATGTCATACAGACCAGGCTCACGACCTTCCAGCCAGAGCGCCGCACGCACCGCGCCCTTGGCAAATGTCATGCGGCTGGAGGCTTTGTGTGTGATCTCCAGGCGCTCGCCTTCACTGGCAAACAGAACGGTGTGATCACCCACCACATCACCACCGCGCACAGTGGCAAAGCCGATGGTGTCATGGGCACGCGCACCGGTATGGCCTTCACGCCCGTAAACAGCGACTTTAGACAGGTCGCGCCCCAGGGCATCGGCAATCGCCTCACCCATGCGCAGCGCAGTACCCGACGGCGCATCGATCTTGTGGCGATGGTGGGTCTCGATGATCTCGATATCCGCCTCATCACCCAACACGCGCGCGGCCAGGTCCAGCAACTTGAGCGACAGGTTCACGCCGACGCTGAAGTTGGCGGCGAAGACGATCGGAATATCCTTGCCCGCCTCCACCAGCAACTGCTTCTGCTCGGCATTCAAGCCTGTGGTGCCGATGACCATGGCCTTGCCCGTCTTGCGGCAGAACGCCAGGTTTTTCAGCATCACTTCCGGCAAGGTGAAGTCGATCAGCACATCAAACTCGTCAGCCACCTGCTCCAGGTTGCCCGACAACGAAACGCCGATGCGACCCAGCGAGGCCAGCTCACCGGCGTCCGCACCGATCAGCGTGCTGCCGGGGCGAACAATCGCCGCCGTCAGCCCGGAGGCCGGCGAGCGCTGCTGCACCGCCTCGACCAAGGTCTTGCCCATGCGCCCAGCAGCGCCCATTACGGCTATACGTCGCATATTCACGTCCTTACAAGTCGCCGAAGAAGCGCTTCACGCCATCGAAGAAGCCGGTGGTTTTCGGCGAATGGGAGTCATCGCCTTCCAACGAGCTGCGGAACTCTTCAAGCAGGTCGCGCTGACGACGGCCGAGGTTGACGGGCGTTTCCACCGCCACACGGCACATCAAGTCGCCAGCACCGCCACCGCGCACCGGCGCAACGCCTTTGCCACGGATACGGAACTGCTTGCCGGTCTGGGTGCCTTCCGGGATCTTGAGCTTGACCCGACCATCAAGGGTCGGAATTTCCAGCTCTCCGCCCAATGCCGCGTCGACAAAGCTGATCGGCACCTCGCAGAACAGGTGTTTGCCATCACGCTGGAAGATCGAGTGCTCACGCACATTGATCACCACGTACAGGTCGCCCGTCGGGCCACCTTGAGTGCCCGCCTCGCCTTCGCCAGACAGGCGAATACGGTCACCGGTATCAACACCCGCCGGCACTTTCACCGAAAGGGTCTTGTACTCTTCGACACGACCTTCGCCGTGGCAGGAGTCGCACGGATCGGAAATGATCTTGCCCTGGCCATGGCAGCGCGGGCAGGTCTGCTGCACCGAGAAGAAGCCCTGCTGCATGCGCACCTGGCCAATACCGCCACAGGTCGGGCAGGTAATCGGCGAGGACCCCTTCTTGGCCCCCGAACCGTCGCACGGCTTGCAATTGACCAGTGTCGGTACACGGATATTGACCGTGGTACCGCGCACAGCCTCTTCCAGGTTCAGCTCCAGCGTGTAACGCAAGTCACTGCCACGCTGGGCACCGCCGCGCTGACCGCCACGGCCGCCACCAAAGAAGTCGCTGAAAACGTCGCCGAAAATATCGGAGAAGTTCTGACCACCAAAACCGGCACCGCCGCCACCCATGCTCGGGTCGACACCGGCATGACCATACTGGTCGTAGGCCGCGCGTTTACTGGAATCAGACAAGCATTCGTAGGCTTCATTGGCCTCTTTGAACATCTCTTCGGATTCTTTGCTATCCGGATTACGGTCCGGGTGGTGCTTCATCGCCAGGCGACGGTAAGCCTTTTTCAGGTCCGCCTCGCTGGAGCCGCGCTCCACACCCAACACTTCGTAATAGTCACGCTTTGCCATAAGTCTTTGCACTCTTAAGGACGTTCAGCCCGGCCCTCCTGAGCCTTGCCGAACTCGTTGAGCCCCAATACAGGCCCGGACCCAACTCACGTCAATTCAACGATCCTGGTCATAACTACTTTTTAGCCAGGGACCCGGCCAAAAATGCGGTATTTACTGCTCGGAAAGCAGGAGCATTCCCGATCACACCGCCAGCACCCGAACCTTGTCGCATGCTGTAAAAATTCACATACCCCAGACACGCCAACGCGGGAGCAAGCTCCCGCGCGGCGACATCCTACCAGTCACCGCTTGATAGCGGTCAACCGGGCAACCAACTTACTTCTGCTCTTTGACTTCTTCGAACTCGGCATCGACAACATCATCGTGCTTGGCTTCAGGCCCTGCGTGCTGTGCAGCGCCTTCTGCCGGCTGGCCTTGCTCGGCGTACATTTTCTGGGCAACCGGTGCGGAGACTTTCGACAGCTCCTCAACCTTGGCTTCGATGGCAGCCTTGTCGTCGCCTTTAATGGCGGTTTCCAGGGCAACCACAGCTGCTTCGATCGCGGTCTTCTCTTCGGCGGTCACTTTGTCGCCTGCTTCGGAGACCATTTTACGCGTCGAGTGAACCAGGGCATCGCCTTGGTTACGTGCACCGGCCAGCTCAGCAAACTTGGCATCCGCATCAGCGTTGGCTTCAGCATCACGAATCATCTGTTGAATTTCTTCATCAGACAGACCGGAGTTGGCCTTGATGGTGATCTTCTGCTCTTTGCCGGTCGCCTTGTCTTTGGCACCTACGTGCAGGATACCGTTGGCATCGATGTCGAAGGTCACTTCAATTTGCGGCACGCCGCGTGGTGCTGGTGGAATCTCAGCCAGGTCGAACTTGCCCAGGGACTTGTTCTGAGCGGCTTGCTTACGCTCACCTTGCAACACGTGAATGGTCACAGCGCCCTGGTTGTCGTCGGCAGTCGAGAACACTTGCGATTTCTTGGTAGGAATCGTGGTGTTTTTCTCGATCAGCGCGGTCATCACGCCACCCATGGTTTCGATACCCAGGGTCAGCGGGCTGACGTCCAACAGCAGAACGTCTTTCACGTCGCCGGCCAATACCGCACCCTGGATCGCAGCACCCATGGCAACCGCTTCGTCCGGGTTCACGTCTTTACGTGCTTCTTTACCGAAGAACTCGGTGACCAGCTTCTGAACCAGTGGCATACGGGTCTGACCGCCAACCAGGATCACGTCGTTGATCGAGCCAACATCGATACCGGAGTCTTTCAGCGCAATGCGGCAAGGCTCGATGGTGCGTTGTACCAGGTCTTCAACCAGCGCTTCGAGCTTGGAACGCGAGATTTTCACGTTCAAGTGCTTAGGACCAGTGGCGTCTGCAGTGATGTAAGGCAGGTTCACGTCGGTCGACTGAGCCGAAGACAGCTCGATCTTGGCTTTTTCAGCGGCTTCTTTCAGGCGCTGCATCGCCAGCGGGTCACCCTTAAGGTTCATGCCGCTTTCTTTCTTGAATTCGTCAACGAGGTAGTCGATCAGACGAATGTCAAAGTCTTCACCACCCAGGAAGGTGTCGCCGTTGGTGGCCAACACTTCGAACTGGTGCTCGCCATCAACTTCAGCAATCTCGATGACGGAGACGTCGAAAGTACCACCACCCAGGTCATAAACGATCACGGTGTGGTCGCCCTTGGCCTTGTCCATACCGTAGGCCAGAGCGGCTGCGGTGGGTTCGTTGATGATACGTTTTACGTCCAGGCCAGCGATGCGGCCGGCGTCTTTGGTCGCCTGACGCTGGCTGTCGTTGAAGTAGGCCGGAACGGTGATCACCGCTTCAGTCACGGCTTCACCGAGGTAGTCTTCGGCGGTTTTCTTCATCTTTTTCAAGATTTCAGCCGAGATTTGCGGCGGCGACATTTTCTGGCCGTTTACTTCAACCCAGGCGTCACCGTTGTCAGCCTTGGCGATTTTGTAAGGGACCATCTTGATGTCTTTCTGTACGACTTCTTCGTCGAACTTACGACCGATCAGACGCTTAACCGCGTACAGGGTGTTGTGCGGGTTGGTCACAGCCTGACGCTTGGCCGACTGACCTACGAGGATTTCACCGTCGTTGGCGTAAGCAATAATCGACGGCGTGGTACGCGCGCCTTCGGCGTTTTCGATAACTTTAGCAACGCCGTTTTCCAGCACGGAGACGCAGGAGTTGGTAGTCCCCAGGTCGATACCGATAATTTTGCCCATGATTTACTCTCCCGAAACTTTAATTAGGTTGCCGCAGCAGTGGTGGCTAACTGCGGTAGCACTTAAACGCTTGACTTATAGATGGGGCCGTTACGACTGATTTCAAGCCTGCTCATCAATAGAAGGTGCAACGGGTGCAGGAGCCTTGCTCACCACTACCATCGCCGGGCGCAGCAAGCGACCGTTGAGCTGATAACCCTTCTGGAACACTTTCAGTACACTGTTGGGCTCCAGGTCATGGCTTTCCTGCATGGCCATGGCTTGGTGATGCTCAGCATTGAACGGCTCACCGCCTTGCGGATCGATGGCTTCCAACTGATAACGCTTCAGGGTGTCCTGGAACATTTTCAGGGTCAGCTCGATCCCTTCGCGCATCGGACGGATGTTTTCGTCATCCGGGTTGGACAACTCAAGGCCACGCTCCAGGCTGTCGATAATCGGCAGCAGGTCGTTGGCGAATTTTTCCAGCGCGAATTTGTGAGCTTTCTCGACATCCTGCTCGGCACGGCGGCGGACGTTCTGCAGATCGGCGGCAACACGCAAAGATTGATCCTGCGCAGCGGCCAATTGCTCTTCGAGCACTTGCACACGAGTTGCCAGTTCATCACCGGCAGCCGAATTGGCGTCTGGAGTTTGCGTATCCTGCGTCTGTTCGTCAGCCATAGATTTCTCCTTTCAAAATCATGCGCGAACTCAACTCGCGCTTCTGTTCCGGTATATGGGGCCACAATTTTCAGGTTCAAGGGCGCAGGCGTTACCAAAAGTCTTTCGCTTGCTCTGGATCAATTCCGGCAGCGTCATTGCGCTTTGCGCTAAAAAATCCGCGCACTCAAGCAAATTGAGCTAAGCACCAGGATTGCCAGCCCTGAATAAAACACTGTATAAATAACCAGACCTAAAGCCTGGGAGCGGCCGTCATGCTGGTGCACCTGTCCGTACATAACTACGCCATCGTCGAACACCTGGATCTCGAACTGGATCGCGGGATGAGCGTAATCACAGGCGAAACCGGCGCCGGCAAATCGATCATGCTCGACGCCCTGGGCCTGACCCTGGGCGACCGCGCCGACAGTGGCGTGGTACGCCCCGGCGCAGACAAGGCCGACATTCTGGCCACGTTCGACCTGGCCGATATTCCCGAAGCCGAGGCCTGGCTGGCCGAGCGCGACCTTAATAATGAAGGCCCGTGCATCCTGCGCCGCGTCATTACGGCGGAAGGTCGTTCACGCGGCTACATCAATGGCACGCCCTGCCCGCTTGGCGATTTAAAGGCACTGGGCGAGTTGCTGATCGATATCCACAGCCAGCACGAACACCAATCCTTGCTCAAAACCGACACTCATCGCCGCCTGCTCGACGAATACGCCGGCGCCACAGACCTGGCGCGCCAGGTGCAGCTTGCCGCCCAGCGCTGGAGGCAAACCCGCCAGGAATTGGAGCGACTCTCCAATTCCGGCGATGAACAACGCGCTCGCCATCAACTGCTCAGCTATCAGCTTGAAGAGCTGGAGAGCCTGGGCCTTGGCGAAACCGAGCTGGAGCAACTGGAGCAGGAACACAAGAACCTGACCAACGCCGAAACCCTGCTGGGTATCTGCCGCCAAGTGGTGGAGCAATGCAGCGAAAGTGATTCGGGCAATGTACTGAACGCACTGACCGCCAGCCTCAATCGCCTATCGAGTGTGAACAGCGGGTCGGGCTCCTTGAGCGAGGCCACCACCCTGCTGACCAGTGCGCAGATCCAGGTAGAAGAAGCCGTTGGGGAACTGAATCGCTTCCTGGACCACTTCGACGCCGACCCCGCGCGCCTGCAAGAAATCGAAGAGCGTCTGGACACTATCTATACCCTGGCGCGCAAACACCGCATCCAGCCGACCGAAGTCGCGACGATGCAGCAAAAGCTGCTGGATGAGATCGAAACCCTCAACGCCAATGATGAATCCATTGAACGGCTGGGCGACGAACTCGCCTCCTTCGCCCGCCATTACCAGGAAAAGGCCCGCGAGCTCAGCCACCTGCGCCAGCAAGCCGCTACCAGCCTGGCCAGTGCCGTGGAGCAGGAAATTCAACGCCTGGGCATGCCTGGCGGGCGCTTCACCATTGAGCTGCACGCCAACACCAGCAACGAGCTGCAACCCCATGGCCTGG
The DNA here is from genome assembly GCF_021605825.1 of Pseudomonas sp. PA-6-3C. Taxonomy (NCBI): domain Bacteria; kingdom Pseudomonadati; phylum Pseudomonadota; class Gammaproteobacteria; order Pseudomonadales; family Pseudomonadaceae; genus Pseudomonas; species Pseudomonas sp. PA-6-3C. Next base: position 12,784 of record NZ_WKDV01000033.1, on the reverse strand, counting down.
AACAGGTGGAGCTGCTGGTCAGCGCCAACCCTGGCCAGCCGCTCAAGGCACTGGCGAAAGTGGCGTCCGGCGGTGAGCTGTCGCGGATCAGCCTGGCGATTCAGGTCATTACCGCCCAGACCTCGCGGGTACCCACGCTGGTATTCGACGAAGTGGACGTGGGGATTGGCGGGCCGACGGCGGAGATTGTCGGCCAACTGCTGCGCCGCCTTGGGGAGCGTGGCCAGGTGCTCACCGTGACTCACTTGCCGCAAGTGGCCGCCCAAGGGCATCAGCATTTATTTGTACACAAAGTGCGCGGCAGCGATGCGACGCATACGGCCGTGTCCAAGCTGAACAAATCGGAGCGGGTAGAAGAAGTGGCGCGGATGTTGGGCGGCATCGACCTGACGAAAGAGTCCCTGGCCCACGCGAAGAAGATGGTAGTGGCAGCCAAGGCTTGAACCGAGCTTTTTTCGCTCTATTTTCTCTCTTATAGAAAGCACGAAGGCGACCCTAGGGTCGCCTTCTATCGTTTCACAGAGCAAATCTGTGTCGATTTTTACTTTTTCTTACGGATGTACAGGACCAGATTATGGTCCACCAAATCGAATCCATGCTGCTCAGCGATCTGGTGCTGGAGCTTCTCGATTTCCGGGCTGGTGAACTCGATAACCTCATTGGTATCCAGGTCAACCATGTGATCGTGATGACCACCGTCAGCCAATTCGAACACTGCATGACCGCCGTCGAAATTATGACGAACCACCAGCCCTGCGGCTTCAAACTGGGTCAGCACACGGTAAACCGTGGCTAGGCCAACGTCCTCGTTAGACTCCATCAGCGCCTTGTAAACATCCTCGGCACTCATGTGGCGCTGCTCAGCAGAATCGAGCATTTGTAGAATCTTGACTCGTGGCAGAGTCACTTTAAGACCGGCTTTGCGTAGTTCGCTATTTTCAACCATGGTTAGCTTTCTCGCGGATGCTGCTTCGCAGCTTCTCTTAATACGGGTATGATCGGCGTTTACGTTGTCCCAGCCAAGATAGTGGAAGTCGCCCACCGATGCAAAACACCAAGCTCTTGCTAACCAGTTTCACCCTTGTGGGACTGCTCGCACTCGCCGGTTGTTCATTCCCCGGGGTTTACAAAATCGACATCCAGCAGGGCAATGTCGTCACGCAGGACATGATAGACCAGTTACGCCCGGGAATGACCCGACGGCAAGTACGGTTTATTATGGGCAACCCCCTGCTGACCGACACTTTTCATGCCGATCGCTGGGATTATCTCTACAGCATCCAGCCAGGTGGCGGTGAGCGCCAGCAGGAGCGCGTCAGTGTCATCTTCAATGGCAATGACCAGCTTGTGAGCCTGTCCGGTGACTTCATGCCCGGCGTAAGCCGTGATGAAGCCTTGCTCGGCAAGGACAACGGCACCAATGTGACTGCGCCAGCGCAGGAAGCAGAGAAGCCTAAGTCCGAAGTACCGGCCAAGCCTGGCTCCTTGCTGGATCAGATCCAGAAGGACGTCGACGGCGTGCAGACCGTTCCTGTCCCGACGCCACAGCCTCTGGACACCAGCCCGCAGTAATTTTGCGGCGCTCGATAAAAAGCCCGGCATGCCGGGCTTTTTGTTGCCTGCCGATTGGCAGCCTTATGGGTTCTGCTGCCGCGCCAAGGCCGCCTTGGCCGCACGCAGCCTGCGCACTTCCTTGGGGTCTGCCAGCAAGGGCCGATAAATCTCAATTCGATCACCTGGCTGCGCAACACGCACGTGCGCATCGGTGACCACTCTGCCAAATATGCCCAGTTGGCAATCCGCCAATATCAAGTCTGGAAATTGCTCAGCAATCCCCGACGCCAGCACCGCGGCCCTCAGGCTGGTGCCCGCAGGCACCGTCACCGCCAGCAAGACCTGGCGATCCTCAGCGGCGTACACCACTTCAATCTCAACCATGCAGTTGTTTGGCCCGCTGACAGAATGCATCCACCAGGGTGTTGGCCGCCTGGTTGAACAAAGGCCCCAAGGTCGCCCGCACAATCGGGCCGGCGTAATCAAAGGACAGGTCCAGGCTGATCTTGCAGGCCTTGTCGGTCAGCGCCTTGAATACCCATACCCCATGCAACTGGGTGAACGGCCCTTCCTGCAGGTTCATCTCAATGGATTTGCCCGGCACCAGCACATTGCGCGTAACAAAATGCTGGCTAAGCCCACCCTTGGCTACCCCGACACTGGCGACCATATGCTCATCACTGCTTTCCAGCACTTCGGCGGTTGAGCACCAAGGCAGGAATTCCGGGTAACGCGCTACGTCATTGACCAGGTCATAGAGCGCCTGAGCCGGATAAGGCAATAAAGCCGAACGTTGAATATGCGTCGTCATGTGAGCGTTACTTCCACTGCTTGAGGCAAACATCGCGAAAGAACAGCCCGATCCGCGAGAGAAAAAAACCAGAGAACTGCCGGTATTGTCCGGGATTCGTCCAACACGCTCAAGCACGCAGGTTGACCGTAGCCGATACGCTCGCAACTCCCTATAATGCCGCCCCTATGGCTAAACAAAAGAAACACCCCACAGGGACCATCGCGCAAAATAAAAAGGCGCGACACGATTACTTCATCGAACATCGGTTCGAGGCTGGTCTGGTCCTGGCCGGCTGGGAAGTAAAAAGTCTGCGCGCCAGCAAGCTGCAACTGGTCGACAGCTACGTATTGCTCAAAGATGGCGAGGCATGGCTGCTGGGCAGTCATATCACCCCGCTGACCACCGCGAGCACCCACGTGATTGCCGACCCGGTGCGCACGCGCAAGCTGTTGCTCAACGCCCGCGAACTGGAAAAGCTCGCTGCCGCCGTACAGCAGAAAGGCTATGCCTGTATCTGCCTGTCCTGGTACTGGAGCAAGCACCTGGTCAAGTGCGAGATCGCGCTGGGCAAGGGCAAGAAGGAATACGACAAGCGCGATACCGAGCGTGAGCGCGACTCCAACCGTGAGTTGCATCGCGCCGTGCGCAACAAGGGCAAGGAAGAGTAATCCTTGTGACGGTGTAGCCCACGCGGGCTACATCCCTTTACGTCGCTCCGCCCTAGCCACGCGCTGAACTTCCTGCCGCACCTCCTCCAACACTTCCTGCACATACAGCAGGTGACGTGTTGAGACTTCCCGCGCCTGTTCGGCTCGCCCTTCGATAATTGCCAAATACAAATCCCGATGCTGACTGATGAGCATGTCGCGGGTTTCTGTACGCTGCTGGTACATGCCGCCGATATTGGTCACCACGTTACGCTTGAGCAAATCGAACAGCCCACGAATGGTGTGCAGCAACACGGCGTTATGGCTGGCCTCAGCGATGGCCAGGTGAAAGCGCGCATCCGCTGCGCCCTCTTCCAGCCGGCTAACTTCATCGGCGCGGGTGTAGCAATCCTGCAGCGCCTCAAACGCTGCGGTCAGCCGCTCGCGGTCGACCTCAGTAGCACGCAATGCGGCGTAGTAAGCACAGGACGCTTCCAGGGTCTGACGAAACTCCAGCAAATCCCGCTGAGCCTCCGGGTTATTTTCCAGCAGGTGCAGCAGTGGATCACTGAACGTCGAACCCAAAGAGTCCGCCACATAGTTACCGCCGCCCTGACGGCTGACCAACAACCCCTTGGCCGCGAGTTTCTGGATCGCCTCCCGCAGCGAAGGGCGCGACACGCCAAACTGTTCAGCCAAAGCGCGTTCGGCTGGCAAGCGTTCGCCCGACTTGAGCGTGCCCTCAAGGATCATGCCCTCAAGCTGCTCGACAATATCGTCAGACAAACGGCGCTGACGCACCTGATCAAACCCCATAACTCACTCTCCACAAACCCGACCACTCGCCAGGCCCTCTATTCTCGCCTATCGCCGCGCTTGCGGCACCTATCAGAACGCCTTCGATTTACCCAACCAGAACGACTCACCTACACCGCTACGACCAAAGTTTCGTGGGCGGCAAATTGACACACCCCTGCCAAGGCTTTTACTCTAGCCAACAGCGACTGTAAATTGGTATTACCAATTATCCAAGCTGACCAAACAACAACAATCAGGGGCCACCCCATTATGCAAACCTGGCAACAGCTCTACAGCCCACTCGGCAGCCTTGGCCTGTCCGCACTGGCCGCCGTTATCCCGATCGTATTTTTCTTCCTGGCACTGGCCGTGTTCCGCCTAAAAGGCCACGTGGCAGGCAGCATCACCCTGGCGCTGTCGATCCTGGTGGCGATTTTCGCGTTCCAGATGCCGGTAGACATGGCGCTGGCCGCCGCCGGTTACGGGTTTGCCTATGGCCTGTGGCCCATCGCCTGGATCATCGTCGCTGCCGTATTCCTCTACAAACTGACGGTCAAGAGCGGGCAGTTTGAAATCATCCGCAGCTCGGTCCTGTCGATTACCGATGACCAGCGCTTGCAGGTGCTGTTGATTGGCTTCTGCTTCGGCGCCTTCCTCGAAGGCGCGGCCGGTTTCGGCGCACCCGTGGCAATTACTGCCGCGCTGCTGGTAGGCCTGGGTTTCAACCCGCTGTACGCCGCCGGCCTGTGCCTGATCGCCAACACCGCGCCTGTAGCGTTCGGCGCGCTGGGCATCCCGATCATCGTCGCCGGGCAAGTCACCGGTATCGATTCGTTCAAGATCGGCGCCATGGCCGGCCGCCAGTTACCGCTGCTGTCGTTGTTCGTGCCGTTCTGGCTGGTGTTCATGATGGACGGCCTGCGCGGCGTTCGCGAAACCTGGCCAGCCGCACTGGTAGCGGGCCTGAGCTTTGCCGTCACCCAATACTTCACCTCCAACTTCATCGGCCCGGAACTGCCGGACATCACCTCGGCCCTGGCCAGCCTGGTAGCGCTGACGCTGTTCCTGAAAGTCTGGCAGCCCAAACGCAGCGCCGGCGCACAAATTGCCGGCGCCACCTCCGCCGCAGCGGTCACCGCCAGCGCAGGTGGCTTCGGCCAGCCACGCCAAACCGTCGCCTCGCCTTACAGCCTGGGGCAGATTTTCAAAGCCTGGTCGCCGTTCCTGATCCTCACCGTGCTGGTCACTATCTGGACGCTCAAGCCGTTCAAAGCGATGTTCGCCGCCGGCGGTTCGATGTACAGCTGGGTGTTCAACTTCGCGATCCCGCACCTGGATCAACTGGTGATCAAGGTCGCCCCGATCGTCACCAACCCCACGGCGATTCCGGCCGTGTTCAAGCTGGACCCGATTTCAGCCACCGGCACCGCGATTTTCTTCTCTGCACTGATTTCGATGCTGGTGTTGAAAATCAACCTCAAGACTGGTCTTACCACTTTAAAAGAGACCTTCTACGAACTGCGCTGGCCGATCCTGTCCATTGGCATGGTGCTGGCGTTTGCCTTCGTCACCAACTACTCCGGCATGTCCTCGACCATGGCCCTGGTATTGGCCGGCACCGGCGCTGCCTTCCCGTTCTTCTCGCCGTTCCTCGGCTGGCTGGGGGTTTTCCTGACAGGCTCCGACACTTCGTCCAACGCCCTGTTCAGCTCGCTGCAAGCCACCACGGCGCATCAGATCGGCGTCAACGACACCTTGCTGGTAGCAGCGAACACCAGCGGCGGTGTGACCGGCAAGATGATCTCGCCACAATCAATCGCGGTGGCCTGCGCCGCCACCGGCCTGGTGGGCAAAGAGTCCGACCTGTTCCGCTTTACCCTCAAGCACAGCCTGTTTTTTGCCACCATCGTCGGGCTGATCACGCTGGCGCAGGCCTACTGGTTCACCGGTATGCTGGTGCACTAAAACCTGCGCGTAACAGGGTAAGAATCGACGCCGGACAACGATGCCGGCGTCAGCTATTTCTGGAGGACCGATGAGCCTGCCTGCTGCTTTCCTGAGCGACGTCGCACAACTGATCCCGAAAGATCGTCGCTTCGACGACCCTCTTTCCACCCTCGCCTTCGGCACTGACGCCAGCTTTTACCGACTGATCCCACAGCTGGTGGTTCGCGTGGAGTCAGAAGACGAAGTCGTGGCGCTGCTGCATCTGGCCCAGCGCGACCGCGTACCCGTGACCTTCCGCGCAGCCGGCACCAGCTTGTCCGGTCAGGCCATCAGCGACTCGGTGCTGATCGTGCTGGGCGACAATTGGAATGGCCGCGAAATTCGTGGCCAAGGCACGCAGATCCGCCTGCAACCCGGCGTGATCGGCGCCCAGGCCAATGCGTGGCTGGCGCCGTTCGGGCGCAAGATCGGCCCCGACCCGGCCTCGATCAACGCCTGCAAGATCGGCGGCATCGTCGCCAACAATGCCAGCGGCATGTGCTGTGGCACCGCGCAAAACACGTATCACACCCTGGCCGGCATCCGCCTGGTGCTGGCTGATGGCAGCCGGCTGGATACCGAGGACGCGGCCAGTGTCAGCGCCTTTCGCCAACAGCATGGCGAGCTGCTGGAGCGCCTGGCCACGCTGGGCCGGGAGACGCGGGCAAATGCCGAACTGGCTGCAAAAATCCGCCACAAATACCGTCTGAAAAACACCACCGGCCTGTCACTCAACGCCTTGGTGGATTTCGATGAACCTCTGGATATCCTCAGCCATCTGCTGGTGGGCTCCGAAGGCACCCTTGGTTTTATCAGCGCAGTGACCTACGACACGGTGATCGACCACCCGAACAAGGCCTCGGCGCTGATTGTGTTCCCGGATGTGGAAACCTGCTGCAATGCTGTAACGGTGCTCAAAACCCAGCCCGTCTCCGCCGTTGAGTTGCTGGACCGGCGCAGCATGCGCTCGGTGCAGGACAAACCCGGCATGCCGGCTTTCGTACAGCAGCTATCGGAAAACGCCTGCGCGCTGCTGATCGAATCCCGTGCCGCATCACCTTCATTACTCCAGGAACAACTGGCGCTGATCATGGCGTCCCTGGCCGCCTTCCCGGTAGAAAAACAGGTCGACTTCACCCAGGACCCACTGGAAAACGCCCGCCTGTGGGCCATCCGCAAAGACACGTTCCCGGCCGTCGGCGCCGTGCGTAAAACCGGCACCACGGTGATCATCGAAGACGTGACCTTCCCGGTCGAGCAACTGGCCATCGGCGTAAACCGCTTGATCGAGTTGTTCGACAAACATCACTACGACGAAGCAATACTTTTCGGACACGCACTGGAAGGCAATCTTCACTTTGTCTTCACTCAAGGCTTCAACAGCGCGGAAGAAGTCGCACGCTACCAGGCGTTCATGGACGACGTGGCGCAGTTGGTAGCCGTGGAGTTCGGTGGCTCGCTGAAAGCCGAACACGGCACCGGCCGTAATATGGCGCCTTTCGTCGAGCTGGAATGGGGCAGCGATGCCTACCAGTTGATGTGGCAGCTTAAACGCCTGCTCGACCCCAACGGCATCCTTAACCCCGACGTGGTGCTGAGCGAAGACCCGCAAATCCACCTTAAGCACCTTAAGCCGCTGCCTGCGGCCGACGAGCTTGTGGATAAGTGCATCGAGTGTGGTTTTTGTGAGCCCGTGTGCCCTTCCAAAGGCCTGACGCTCAGCCCGCGCCAGCGCATCGTGATCTGGCGCGATATCCAGGCAAAGAGACGCGCAGGCGTCGACACCACCGAACTGGAAGCGGCCTACCATTACCAAGGCATCGACACCTGCGCCGCCACCGGGTTGTGTGCGCAACGCTGCCCGGTCGGCATCAATACCGGCGACCTGGTGAAAAAGCTGCGTGCTCGCGACGCCGACCGTACGAAAACCGCCGACTGGCTGGCCGGCCATTTCGCCACGGCCATGCAAGGTGCGCGCTTTACCCTGCATGTCGCCAATGGCGCGCGCATGCTGCTGGGCGCGCCTCGCCTGGCGAAGCTGTCGGCAAAAATCACACAGCTGTCCAAGGGGCAGATCCCGCAGTGGAGCAATGCCATGCCACAGCCGGAAAAAGCCATACGCTTCAGCCCGGCAGTTGAAGACGAGCGCCCGCGCGTGGTTTACCTGGCCGCCTGCGTCTCACGCGCCATGGGCCCATCAGCCGACGATAAAGAGCAGATGTCGCTGTACGACAAAACCCGCGGCCTGCTGGAAAAAGCCGGTTACCAAGTCGTGTTTCCCGACAACCAGGACAGCCTGTGCTGCGGCCAGCCGTTTGCTTCCAAAGGTTACGCCGACCAAGCCGAGCACAAGCGCCAGGAGCTGATCGGCGCCCTGCTCCACGCCAGCCGTGGCGGCCTCGACCCGATCTACTGCGACACCAGCCCCTGCACCCTGCGGCTAGTGCAAGACCTCGGCGAAACCCGCCTGGACCTCTACGACCCGGTGCGTTTTATCCGCACCCACCTGATGGACCGCCTCGACTTCACGCCACAGCAAGCCCCCATCGCCGTGCATGTCACCTGTAGCACCCAGCACCTGGGCGAAAGCCAGGCCTTGATCGACCTTGTGCGGCGCTGCGCCACCACCGTGGTGATCCCGGAAGGCATTCACTGCTGTGGCTTCGCTGGCGACAAAGGCTTCACCACCCCGGAACTCAACGCCCACTCACTGCGCTCGCTCAAGGACGCGGTGCAACATTGCAGCGAAGGCATTTCCACCAGCCGCACCTGCGAGATCGGCCTGAGCCAGTATGGCGGTATCGATTACCACGGCCTGGTCTACCTCGTAGACCGCGTCACCCAGGCCCGCGCCCATGAAACCTGCAAATAAAACAGAACCCCTGCGTGCCGGCGCAGTCACTTGAATAGGCCTCGGCGAACGAGGCTCACCCGTGACCTCGCTGGCTGCCCCGCTTCGGCGCAGCATCGAGCCTTATTTGCTCAAGGAGATACCCCATGAAGCGTACTGCTCTTGCTGGCTTGTTCATCACCGCCGTAATGTTGGCCTCGCCTGTTTTTGCTGCCGGCGAGACGGACCTGTGCAAAATCAACCTGGATAAAATCAACAACGGCCAAGCCCTGCTCGCCACCGACACCAGTGGCAAAAAGGGCGAAATCGACACCGCCGTGTCCCAGGCCAAAGCCGCGCACGCCGCTGGCGATGACAAAAAATGCATCGAGATCACCTCCAAGGCCCTGCAAGATCTGCAGAACGGCGACAAAGGCGGCCAATAAGCGGTTCACTCGCTGAGGGCCAACCTTCGGGTTGGCCTTCCGTGACGGTTTGGCGTACACTGCACAGGCTTGTCACTCACTAAGAAACAACGAGTTACAAGCACGGGGCCGTTTAGGATTCGACGCCGGTCGCGAAACTTTAGGTGCATGCCGAGTTGGTAACAGAACTCGTAAATCCACTGTTGCAACTTCTTATAGTTGCCAATGACGAAAACTACGGCCAGGAATTCGCTCTCGCTGCGTAAGCAGCCTTAGCCCTGAGCTTCTGGTACCTTCGGGTCCAGCAATCACCAGGGGATGTCTGTAAACCCAAAGTGATTGTCATATAGAACAGAATCGCCGTGCAGTACGTTGTGGACGAAGCGGCTAAAACTTACACAACTCGCCCAAAGCACCCTGCCCTTCGGGTCGCTGAGGGTTAACTTAATAGAAACGGCTACGCATGTAGTACCGACAGCGGAGTACTGGCGGACGGGGGTTCAAATCCCCCCGGCTCCACCAATTCGAAGCATCGACAAAACCCGCCTAGTGCGGGTTTTGTTGTTTCTGGAGGCTGGAAAGCCCAGCCAGCGGGCCTTCGGATTTTTCCTTCAAGATGTAGCGCCGTTGGTGAACTGTTCCCACTCCCCCTACACGGCTAACCTCCTCCTGTCGCTGCAAAATCAGCGACCGGGTTTAGCAGCTCGGTTAATATCAAGGCCTGCAACGCCACCATCCGTTCAGCATCAGCTGGACTGCGTTATGGCGGCTGTGCGTGGGGCACTTTCGGGTGCGCTGGGTTCCTTGATTCCTGGTCTGCTAACCCGCGTACAGTCGCCACCCTCTTCGTTTAGCAGCGATGCCTGGCGACTCCACCAATCAAGGAGTTTGCGCCATGAAAAAAATCACCCCAAATCCCCGAGCGAACCTTTTCACGGTCGCTCAAGATATCGACACCGAAACCCTCCTGATTCAAGCCAGCGAAACTCTGGCCTCGCTTAACGCTATCACCACCGATCTGGCCTTCGAGCTCGAAGGTGAAAACCGTCAGAAGCTTTTGGGAAGCCAACAATTGATCGTGCTGGGTGAGTTATTGATCGAGCGGGTGCTGTCCGTACTGCACCCCACAACCGCCACATCACCTTCCCCGCAGTAGTAAAAATCAAAAGGCCGATTTGCTACGCAGCAACTCGGCCTTAAGAACCTTCAATCCTCGGCGCACCTTCGTTCAAAACAAGCAGGCTATCGGCGGCCGTTGACCCGCTGGGCATAGCTCGAGGTATGGACTGCACATGACTGACGGCCAGTCATTCTCCTGCCACCACATAAACATCGCACCCGACTAAGGATCTGGCGGCACTGGCCTGGCACTCATCTTGGCATGCAGGAGGGTCCCCCCTTTGTAACCAGCTTCTATCTGTCGACGAGTATCAGTTTCCTTCTCTCGATTGGTACCGATAAAACGATGCTGGTGCGCGTTTCGCCATAGTTATTAATCTTCGCGATAACGCTCTCAATGTCTGCCATCGACTTGGCATAGATTCTAATAAGGTAAGAGTCATTACCCGTAACGTGCAGGCATTCAACGACCTCTGGGATGTCGTTGAGCGTCGCGATCAACTTGGATTTTGATGGTTTGAAGGTCGTCATGCCGACAACGGCTGATATGCCAAACCCCAGCTTCGCTGGATCAACCTGAGCACAATAGCCAGAAATGATTCCCCCATCCTCGAGCTTTCGCAGACGGTCAGTTGTGGCAGGAATGGAAAGGCCCGCGTGCTTTGACAATTCGGTAATGGAAATGCGCCCCAAATCTTGCACCACGCTCAAGATTTTGATGTCTATACGATCCATGAAGGTCTTCCGTGAAAAAAGGTGAAAATTTTAATGAAGCTCATACAATTTCCATTAAAAAATAATCCATCAAAAAAGTAGTAAGTGCTAGCCTATTTTCAGCCCATGAAAACTCTACAAAAAACAAACGACGAACTGCTTCATTTTTGAAACGCTGCCCAACAAAGTGAAGATTACCGAGCTTCTGCCGCATAAGTGGAATCCTGTCGAAGCGACTATTTTCCAAGCGTCTAATTTTTAGGAGAAAGCCATAAAGGCTTTATCAATTGTACGGCCCAGTGGCGGCCGAATCGCTTCTGGCGAGAAAATCCTCGAAGTCCGTCGTTGGCTTCCAGACTTAGATCCTTGCGAGGATCTCCTGATTGTGGAAAACGAGCGATTTCTCCATAACGATGGGGACGAAGACGATAACGGTATTGCCGTGGCAATTGTGCGCGTGAAAGCCGTGCGTCCCTTCATCCTCGCTGATATGCAAGCGGCCTGTGCAAGCTATTTTGAGGATGGCTGGCTCGCATGGGAGTTGAGTGACATAAGGCCAGTCACACCCCCTGTGACCATCCGTGCGGCACGGGGTATCTACGAGGTAGATTTCCTTCTCCCAGACAAACGCTGAACATTGAGCAAGATGTGTTGGACAGACGCTTACTTTTAGCAGTGCAACCGTATCAGACATCTATCTCGCGATAGGACGTTTGAAAGCCTATATCGAGTTAAAAATGCAGCCCCTAGCGCTTTAATAGGGGCCGCTGCACGCACCCTGTGGCCCTTATGCAGCAGCGGCAAGCATGACACCGGTGACCACTTGATACGCACCAAGGACGGTGATGGTCGATCCGGAAAAGTAGTTAATCAATTTGAGTTTTGACTTGGATATTCTGGTTTTGAATGCGGAGGAAAAACCGCTTAATCCAAGCCACCAAACCGCGGAACCTAGAAATATACCGGTCACCATTGGCCACACTGAAGGCTGGCCTTGGTCGCCGAACATGCCATCGCTCATTGACGCGAATATGGCGATGAACGACAAGATGGTCATCGGGTTCGATAAGGTCAAAAGCAATGTCGTCGAATAGGCTTTCATCATGCCGGCCCGTTCGCCCGACAAGGCGGTTGCAGGCTCCTTTGACTTTATCGTCTGGTAGCCGATGTACGCCAGAAAAAGCCCGCCGAAAATGCACAGCCAGGGTTTGAACATAATCAGTGTTGTGATAATCGCGGTGATCCCTAACGCGCCTATAAAGCCATACATTGCGTCGGCGGTTGCTGCCCCTAACCCTGTTGCAAAACCTGACCTCCAGCCTCGCATAAGGCTGCGCTGTATACATAAAAGGCCTATTGGGCCGACGGGGGCTGCTATGCACAGTCCGATAATCATCGACTTCATAAAGATCAACATAAATCCCCCTCCGTAAATGAGTTTATAGATTAGATGCTGAACGCACGCAGATGAATTAAATACTCAACTGCTTTTGACAAGTTTATATATATTTTTAAGGCATAAATAAAAAACAACCTTACTTATTAAGGAAATCAAAAAAACCCTTCACATAGCGAAATCATTCACTCATCGGGTCAATTGACGCCCCTCTGCTTCAGCAATAGACCTGCTGAACGCCACTCGACGAGAGCGCCAAAAAAGAGGTTCCGAGTCGATCCGTCTATTCTTGGAGCGCCCCCAGCAGAATGAACACTGCTTGATTTCACCCCTTCTTTGTGGCGAGAATTTTCGCCAAATGAAACATCCAATTTTAGTAAACCACCATACCTACAGCTCAACGGCATTTACGCCGAAGGCCCTTCAACAAAAAAGACGTCCACGGACGTCTTTTTTTGTACCTGAAATTCGCCGCCAATCACCCTCGCGCCGGCTCTCTGCGCAACGCCAACGTCCCCACAA
>NZ_WKDV01000032.1:0-79846 GCF_021605825.1 Pseudomonas sp. PA-6-3C | reverse complement strand
TGTGGGAGCTGGCTTGTGTGGGAGCTGGCTTGTGTGGGAGCTGGCTTGCCTGCGATGGCATCAACTCGGTTTAACAGATAGACCGAGTTGCCCGCATCGCAGGCAAGCCAGCTCCCACACAAACCCGGTTCCCACAGTTGGATACTCAGTGTTAAGACTGGTGTGCCTCACTCACCAGCCACCCCATCAACGCTTGCAGCCCAGCCGACGGCTCGATCCCCGGCGGGTACACCAGGTAATAGCCCATCCCCGTCGGCACCCGCAGTTCAAACGGCGTCGCCAGCCGCCCGGCTTTCACATCCTCACCAATCAGCGCACTGTCGCCAATCGCCACACCTGAGCCTTGTGACGCCACCGTCATGGCCAGGTCCAGCGTTTCGAAATGATGCCCCTGACACAGGTTGCTCAACCGCGTATTCGCCGCCTTTAACCACAACGCCCAATCCCGCTCGTCCCGCGTGGGGTGCAGCAGCACTTGTTGCTGCAAGTCTGCCGGGGTATCCAAAGCGCCGAGCAGCGCCGGTGCGCACACTGGCGTAAGTTGCTCATCAAACAGGTGCCGTGCCTCAGCCGACTGTTCGGCGATGGGCGCATAGATCACCGCCGCATCAAATTGCTCACGACGAAAGTCCACGGTATAGGCCACGGTGGTGGTGAGTTCCACCGGCACATCCGGGCGCTCCTTCTGCCATTGCAACAGGCGCGGCAGCAGCCAGCGCATCACGCAGGTGGAGGCCTTGAGTTGCAGGGTCGCGCGGCGGCTGCCGATCTGCTCCACCGCGTCACCGATCAGGCCGAATACTTGCTGCGCACGCAGTGACCACTCGCGGCCTTCTTCGGTCAGGCTCAAGCCCCGTGCCTGGCGCTGAAACAGGGCGTAACCCAAATGGCTTTCCAGGCCGGCAATCTGGCGGCTCACTGCGCCCTGGGTGATGTGCAGTTGCTCGGCGGCGCGGGTGAAGTTGCAGCACTGGGCAGTGACCCAAAACGTGTGCAGCGCAGGCAGCGGCGGAAGGCGTTTCATCGTGTGTGAGCCATGACGTGGGGACATGGCTAGTATGACTTTTTATCGATTGTTGCCGCTACGGGCCAGCCGCTCCAATAGCGCCTCGAATCCATAACAAGAGCGACATGTATGGCGACCTGCGGCGAAGTATTGGTCAACCTCCTGGAAAGCTACGGCGTGGACCAGGTGTTCGGCATTCCAGGCGTACACACCGTTGAGCTGTATCGCGGCCTGGCGCATTCCGGCATCCGCCATGTCACCCCGCGCCACGAACAGGGCGCCGGCTTCATGGCCGACGGGTATGCACGCACCAGCGGCAAACCCGGCGTGTGCTTCATCATCACCGGCCCGGGCATGACCAATATCACCACTGCCATGGGCCAGGCCTACGCCGACTCGATCCCGATGCTGGTGATTTCCAGCGTGCAGTCGCGCAGCCAATTGGGCGGCGGGCGCGGCAAACTGCATGAGCTGCCGAACCAGAGCGCGATGATCGCGGGCGTGTCGGCGTTCTCCCACACGTTGATGTCGGCGGCGGAGTTGCCTGGTGTGCTGGCACGGGCGTTTGCGTTGTTCCAGGCGGGGCGACCACGCCCGGTGCATATCGAAATCCCGCTGGATGTGCTGGTGGAGAATGCCGACGCGTTGCTGGGCAGCGAGCCGGTCAGCGTTGCCCGCGCCGGTGCGTCGCCGTCGGCGGTCAAGCAGATGAGCCAATTGCTCGCAGCGGCCAAACGCCCGCTGATCCTGGCCGGTGGCGGTGCCATCGATGCCGCGCCAGAGCTGACGCGCCTGGCCGACACCCTTGACGCACCGGTGGCGCTGACCATCAATGCCAAAGGCATGCTGGCATCGACCCACCCGCTGCTGATCGGCTCGACGCAAACCCTGGTCGCCACCCGTGCGCTGGTCGCTGAAGCCGACGTAGTGCTGGCCATCGGCACAGAGCTGGCAGAAACCGACTACGACGTGACCTTCGCCGGCGGCTTCGAGATCCCCGGCGCACTGCTGCGTATCGACATCGACCCCGACCAGACTGTACGCAACTACCCGCCGCACGTGGCACTGGTAGCCGATGCACAGATAGCCGCCGACGCCTTGCTGGCCGAATTGGATAAAACCCCATTGCCTGCCCGCAACCGCGATTGGGGCGCTGAACGAGTCGCGCGTTTGTGGGCCGAACTGGCGCCCAACTGGGACGCTGCCACCCGCGCACAAACCCTGTTCCTCAACACCGTGCTGCAAGCGCTGCCCAACGCCGTGCTGGTGGGCGACTCCACCCAGCCGGTCTACAGCGGCAACCTGACGCTGAATCTTGACCACCCACGCCGCTGGTTCAACTCCTCCACCGGCTACGGCACCTTGGGCTACGCCCTGCCCGCTGCAGTCGGTGCCTGGCTGGGCCGAGGTGACGGCCAGCCGGTGGTGTGCCTGATCGGCGACGGCGGCCTGCAATTTTCCCTGCCGGAACTGGCCAGCGCGGTAGAGGCGCAGGTGCCAGTGATTGTGCTGCTGTGGAATAACCAGGGCTATGAAGAGATCAAGAAATACATGCTCAACCGCGCCATCGAGCCGGTCGGTGTGGACATCTACACCCCGGACTTTATCGGCGTAGCCAAGGCCTTGGGTTGCGCAGCGGAAAGTGTCCAGGGCATCGAGCCTTTGCGCAGCGCGTTGCGCGCCGCCGCGGATCGCCAGGGGCCGACACTGATTGAAATCAACCAAGGGCTCTGGATGCAGGAGGTGGCGGTATGAGCGCAGTCTTGAACGGTGTGTTTATCAACGGCCAATGGCAGGCGGGCCACGAGGTGCTGGAGGTGATCAACCCGGCTACCGAAGCGACCTTGGCCCATGTCAGCGTGGGCGATGCCTCAGCAGTGGAACTGGCGGTCGACGCAGCCAGCGCGGCTTTTGTCGACTGGTCGAAAAGCAGTGGCCGTGATCGCGGCGCCCTGTTGCGCAAGGTCGCCCAAGGTGTGAGCGAGCAGCGTGAACAACTGATGCAGTTGCAGTCGAGCAACAACGGCAAGCCGCTGTTTGAAGCGAGTATTGATGTGGATGACGTGATCGCCACCTTCGAATACTACGCGGGAATCTGCGACGCGATGGACGCAGGTCAAGACTGCAAGGTGGCATTGCCCAGCGACGATTTCAGCGCACGCATGCGCCGCGAACCCTGTGGCGTGGTGGGTTTGATCGTGCCGTGGAACTTCCCGATGGTGACCACCGCCTGGAAGCTTGCCCCCGCGTTAGCGGCCGGTTGCTGCGTGGTGCTTAAGCCGTCGGAAGTCACGCCCCTGGCGGAGTTGCAATTGGCGCGGATTATTGCCGAAGCAGGCTTCCCGGCGGGTGTGTTTAACCTGGTGTGTGGCACGGGGCTGGCGGTCGGTGCGCCGCTGGCTGCGGACCGTCGCGTGGCGAAAATTTCCTTTACCGGCAGCAATGCGGTGGGCGTGCAGGTGATGCAGCGCGCCGCCGAAACCATCAAGGGTGTGAGCCTGGAACTGGGTGGCAAATCGTCGTTGCTGGTGCTGGCCGATGCCGACCTCGACCTGGCAGTGGAGCTGGCCTGTGGCGGTGGTTTTTTCAATGCCGGGCAGATCTGTTCGGCCACCAGTCGCGTGCTGGTAGCCGACAACCTGGCGGATGAATTCCTGCAGCGTTTGCAGGCGCGGGCTGAAGGGATTCGCGTGGCCGACCCGTTTGCCGAGGATGTGGAGATGGGCGCGCTGATCAACCGTGCGCAGTATCAGCGGGTGCTGGGGCATATCCAGCGTGGTATCGACCAAGGCGCGCGCTTGTTGTGCGGCGGCGCTCGCCCGGCTGATCTGGAAAAAGGCTTTTTCATTCGCCCGACAGTGTTTACCGACGTGCCATCAGGCAGCGCCTTGTGGAATGAAGAGATCTTCGGCCCGGTGCTGTGTGTACGACGTTTTATCACTGAAGCCGAGGCCATCGCCCTGGCTAACGACAGCGATTTCGGCCTGGTCGCCAGTGTGGTGAGCGCCAATGCCGAAGCCGCCGAACGCGTGGCCAATGCCTTGCAGGCGGGCCTGGTGTGGATCAACGCACCGCAGGTGATCTTCCCGCAGACGGCGTGGGGCGGTTACAAACAAAGCAGCATCGGCCGCGAACTGGGGCCGTGGGGGTTGGCGGCGTTTCAGGAGATCAAGCACGTGATTCGCGCCAGCTGACACCACGGTCCCCTGTGGGAGCTGATGATCGTCACACGCTTGAACCCAAAGCATTACAGCCGACATATTCACTGACGTCGTGTTGCCAACATTTTATGTCCCACACCAAACATAGAAACGCCCTACAGCGCTTTCTATTGGTACGACCGTTCCGTTAAGCTTTTGCCAGTCTTGTACTGAGTTCGGTACAAAGGGTTTACGGACGAAACCGATGCTAAACAGTAACTTGCTCAGAAAGCTTGATATGCAGGACTTGATGGTGTTTATCGCCGTCTATGACCAGAGCAGCGTTACCGATGTGTCCGAGACGCTGTTCGTCAGTCAGTCAACCGTGAGCTACAGCCTGAAGAAGCTGCGCACCAGTTTTGAGGATGAGCTGTTTATCAACACGCGGGCCGGCATGCGCCCGACGTACAAGGCCACAACCATGTACGAACACGTGCAGAAGATCCTTGAAAGCATCAACCTGTGCCATGCCGGCAGCCAGGCCTTCGACCCGACGCAGCAGGCGGTGACCTTCAATGTCTGTGCCCCGGAATACTTCGAGCAACTGATCCTGCCACGCCTGTTGAAGAACTTCGACCAAGCCGACTTGCCGGTGATCATCAATGTGCAAAAGCTGGAAACCGAACTGCCCGCCGAGGACCTGCGCGAAGGCCGTCTCGACCTGGTGATTTGCTTCGGCCCGCACCTTCACCGTGCCCACAAAGACTTCAAGACCCAGATGCTGCTGGAAGACGATTTAGTGTGTGTGTTTGATAAACGCGCCACGCCGCGCGAGCCGGCCTTCAGCCTGCAATCGTTTGTCGAACGGCGCCACGTGTTCCCCACGCCCTGGACCTCCGACACCAACATGATCGACGGCTGGCTGGCGCGCCAGGCTCACAAGCGCCAGGTGATTGCCCGTGCCAACAGCTACAGCGCCGCCTTGAAGATGATCAGTGGCACCGACTTTATCGTCACCCTGCCCCGTCGCGTGCAAAAGCTGCTGGCCCCGGCCACCGTGTTCGGCCATTGCGAAGCGCCGAACGGGTTGCCGGGGTTTACCCTGGATATGCAGTGGAATGAAACCAGTGGCCAGGACAGCGCCAATACCTGGTTTCGCGAGCAGATCGTCAAGGTGTGCGCCGATCAATGCTTGTTGTAACCCTTAGCCGATAGCGACTTTGCTGTAGGAATCACGATCCATGTCCATCAACTGCACACTGAGTTGAACCTGCAGATCGGCCGGCCACTCAGCCGCGTCCTGCAGGGCCGCCAACAAGCTTTCCGACAACTGCTGCTTGACCTGCGGTGAGCGCCCGCTGAGCAGCGAGAGCTTTACCGCAATAAAACCGCGCGGGCTGAGGGAAGTGCCCACCTGGAAACTCTCGACCTTGATTGCGCGGCTCTTGATATCGAACTCGGAACCGAACTGCCCGGACGCCATCAGCACGTTGTTCAGGCGCAGCAGGGTTTTCTCGACGGCAAGGCCGGTCAGGTTGGCGGTGTATTCCAGGTGCAGGTGCGGCATGAAAAGCTCCGAGTGGGCTTGAAAAGAAACCTACATATAGCATGCAGTTGAACGAAGGCAGACCGATTTCAATGTGAAACTTCGGTCAGCCCCCGCAGCGAACGATTTTCCCAGAACGCCACGATCACCAACACCGCCGTGGTCAACGCGCCCAGCGCCAGCGCCGAAAACATATGCTGCAACCCCAGCGGCAACAGCACCAGCAACATCAGCAGCCCGCCCAGGTGCGAGAGCGGTGGCAACGGTCGGTCACTCATCACCCACTTGAACAACGCACTGCCGAGCAAAAACAAAAACGGCCCGGCAATCATCGCCAGCACGCCCGCCTGGCTGGCATGCCCTGGATGCACCAGCACCAGTTCGTCGGCCACCGCGCTGACGATGATCCCGGCGACGATCAGCACATGCAGATAGGTGTAGGCGATACGCGCCTGGCGGCCGGGGTCGGCGGAGCTGGCAATCCGGTGATGGGCGCGCTCGGCGCCGCTGTCGAAATAGATCCACCACAGCGCAATGCTGCCCACCACGGCCACCAGGAAAGCACCCAGGCCTTCGACGCTCCACGGCAACTCGGCGAACGTGGCGCCGGTCACCAGCAAGGATTCACCCAGGGCGATAATCACAAACAGGCCGCAACGTTCGGCCATGTGGTTGCCTTCGACATTCCAGTCCGCCAGGGTCGAGCGCCCAAGCCCTGGCACCCAGAAATACACCGACGGCGATATCAGTTCTATCAGCAGCGCCAGCGCCCAGAAAGCCAGGCGTTGCTCGCCTTCGAGCAGGCCGCCGGTGAGCCAGAACACCCCGGAACACAGCATCCACGCCAGGATCCGCTGGAAGTTGCGGGTCATGTTCAGCGACTCGCCGCGAACGGCCCACAACGCAAACAGCGTGCGGCCCACCTGCATGAAGACGTAAGCGCCGGCGAACAACAGGCCGCGATCGGTAAAGGCTTTGGGGATTGATGAAGACAGCAACAGGCCGGCGACCATCAAGCCGAACAGGCCGATGCGGATAGGGATTTTTTCCGGGTCCAGCCAGTTGGTGATCCACGAGGTGAAGATCCACACCCACCACACCGCGACCATCATCAGCGCCACCTGCACCGCGCCGCCGAGGCTCAGGTGGGCCAGCAGCGAGTGGGACAACTGGGTCACGGCGAACACGAACACCAGGTCGAAAAACAGCTCGACCATGCCCACCTTGCCGCTGTCATGACTGCCGCGCCCACGCAGCAAAGAACGGGATGAAGTCATCGGTGGATCTCCCTGAAGGCTTATCTCAAGATTTTTCCGCGATTACCGGCAGCCTGTCGCGTTCACTCATGAACGCTTCCAGCCGTGAACGCATCCAGCGTTCGGCAGGGTCCGTGTCGACGTGGCTGAGCCAGACCATGGACAGGTCCAGGGTCGGGGTTTCGAACGGGAACGGCTCGCAAAACAGGTTGCCGCCGGCGGCCATGGCATGGGCGGTGTAATCCGGCAGGCTGGCGATCATGTCGGTGCCGGCGAGCAACGCCGGCAATGCGCTGTACTGGGGTACGGACAGCACCACGTGGCGCTTGCGACCAATCTCGGCCAGCCACTCGTCGGCAAACCCCGACACGTTGGCGGTGTGAGACACCAGCACATGGGGACGGGCGCAATATTCGTCGAGGGTCAGCGGTGTGTCCGAGGCGTCGGCGCGCAACAGGCAGGGGCGAATATGCCGTAACAACTTGCGCTTGGCATTGGCCGGCAGGCCGCGGGTCTGGGTGATGCCCACGGTGATATCGCCGGAAGCCAGCAGGTCGGGGATGCGCCAGTAATCGACGTGTTGCACCACGAACACCACCAACGGTGCTTCCTGGCGCAAGGCCCGCAGCAGCGGCGGCAGCAGGCCGAACTCGACGTCATCGGACAGGCCGATGCGGAAGGTCATGGTGCTTTGGGTCGGGTCGAAATCGTGGGTCAGGCTCAAGGCCGACGACAAAGAGTCCAGGGCCGGCGACAGGTGCTGGATGATCTCCTCGGCCCGCGCGGTGGGCTCCATGCGGTGACCGACGCGAATAAACAGTGGGTCGTTGAACAAGGTGCGCAAGCGGTTGAGCGCCGAACTGATGGTCGGCTGGCCGAGAAACAGCTTCTCTGCCACCCGCGTCACATTGCGCTCGAGCATCAGTGCTTCGAAGACCACCATCAGGTTGATGTCGGCCTTGCGTAATTCATTGCGATTCATCGGCGCCTGCCCCTTTCCCCAAGACAAGCCGCAGTTTAGAAAGCCCGCGGGGCTGCGTCTATGTGAACACTGTTCATCCGGCGCCTTTGGGACTATAAATCAGCGCTTGAAGGTCAAAGGAACGCCATCGTGCTGGTCATTATTGCCTTGGCCATGGTCGTGGCCGGGCTCTGCCTCTGGGTCGTCCGGTTCATTGCCAACCCTACCGTCAGGACACTGACGCGGGTGTTTATTGGCTTATGCCTGGCCGCGGCAGTGGCCTATTGGGTGCTGGCGTGGGGTTTTCCTATCTCAGTATTGGCTTCATGAACTGTCACTTTTTCTGCAAGGACTGCCTATCTTGAAATTCGCCTACACCATTATCTATGTGCCCGACGTTGCCGCGTCACTGGCATTCTTTGAAGCAGCCTTTGGGTTCAGTCGCCGGTTTTTGCATGAATCCGGCACTTATGGCGAGCTGGAAACGGGTGACACCACGTTGTCGTTTGCCGCGCATGAACTGGGCGAAATGAACTTCGACGGCGGGCACGTCGAGGCGCACGCCTCCCGAAAGCCGCTGGGGATGGAGGTGGGGTTTGTCACCGAGGATGTATTCGTCGCCCATGCCAAGGCGCTGTTACACGGTGCGAAGGAGCTGTCGCCACCGAGCACCAAGCCCTGGGGGCAAGTGGTGTCTTATGTGCGCTGCCCGGATGGCACGCTGGTGGAGTTGTGTACGCCGATAGTGGGCTGAACACAGAAACATTGTGGGAGCTGGCTGGCCTGCGATAGCGGTGTGTCAGGCACAGATGTAGAGACTGACCCGCCGCCATCGCAGGCAAGCCAGCTCCCACAGTTTGATCATCATCGCCTTGGAATTCACGGCTTGAGCGGTCGCTCCTGATCGCGCTCGGACAGCTCGGTGCCGTCGTCCGGATGTTTCCAGGTCTGCGGCTTGTCTTCTTCGCGTTGCCGCCGGGCCTGCTCGTGCTCCGGCTCGTCCTGACGTTTGTGCTCGTCACCCATACGCACCTCCCTTCCATAAGAAATTGGTCACTTCTGAAGCATAGAACAGCAGTGAGATTTTGGCGGACCTGCTGATTGATAGCCAAAACGCATCAATGCATCCAAATTACTCACTTATCATTTCTAAATGTGTCAGCCACTATCCGCGGTCTTAAGCGAAACAAGCACTTTAAAAAGAACGCTGGAGACACAAAACCATGACTAGCCCTTCCCGGCCCGACTCTGCCCGCTCGAAAGTTGGTGCGGTATTCCGCGTTACTTCGGGCAACTTCCTCGAACAGTTCGACTTCTTTCTGTTCGGCTTCTACGCCACCTATATCGCTGCCGCGTTCTTCCCCGCCGCTAATGAGTTTGCGTCATTAATGATGACCTTCGCCGTGTTCGGTGCAGGCTTCCTGATGCGGCCCCTGGGCGCGATTATCCTGGGTGCCTATATCGATGACGTCGGTCGTCGCAAAGGCTTGATAGTGACCCTGTCGATCATGGCCAGCGGTACGTTGCTGATCGTGCTCGTGCCGGGGTACCAGACCATTGGCCTGTGGGCGCCGTTGCTGGTGCTGCTGGGCCGCCTGCTGCAAGGCTTCTCGGCTGGCGCAGAACTGGGCGGTGTGTCGGTTTACCTGTCTGAAATGGCTACGCCAGGCCGCAAAGGCTTCTACACCAGCTGGCAGTCGGGCAGCCAACAGATCTCCATCGTAGTGGCCGCCGCACTGGGCTACGGCCTGAATGTGTGGATGGAACCCTCGGTCGTTGCCGATTGGGGCTGGCGCATTCCGTTCGCCCTCGGCTGCGTGATCATCCCGTTCATCTTCGTGCTGCGTCGCAACTTGCAGGAGACCGAAGAGTTCGCCAACCGCAAGCATCGCCCGACCATGCGCGAAGTGCTGGCGACCCTGGTGAAAAACTGGAGTGTGGTGATCGGCGGCATGCTGATGGTGGCCATGACCACCACCGCGTTCTACTTGATCACGGTATACGCGCCGACCTTCGGCAAGACCGTGCTGCAACTGAGCACCTCCGACGCCCTGCTGGTGACCTTGCTGGTGGCCGTGTCGAACTTTGTCTGGCTGCCGATCGGCGGCACCCTGAGTGACCGTTTTGGCCGTAAGCCGGTGCTGGTCGCAATGACCGCCCTGACCGTGATCACCGCCTACCCGGCGCTGTCGTTCGTGGTCAATGCGCCAAGCTTTGCGCATATGCTCGAAACCCTGCTGTGGTTCTCGTTCCTGTACGGCATGTACAACGGCGCGATGATCCCGGCGCTGACCGAAATCATGCCGGTGGAAGTGCGTGTGGCGGGCTTCTCCCTGGCCTATAGCCTGGCAACGGCGATCTTCGGTGGCTTCACGCCGGCGATCTCCACGTGGTTCATTCACATCACTGGCGACAAAGCCTCGCCGGCCTATTGGATGATGTTTGCCGCGTTGTGCGCGCTGTGCTCGACCCTGGCGCTGTACCGACGTGCCAACACGCGTGGCCAAGTCATGCAGGGGGCGGTGTAATGAAGACGCTATTGAAAACCCTGACGGCCCTGGCCCTCGGCGCCCTGGCGCTGACGGCCCAGGCCGAACAGCTCAAGGTGATGACCTCCGGCGGTTTCACCGCCGCCTATAAACTGCTCGGCCCGCAATATGCC
Source organism: Pseudomonas sp. PA-6-3C (assembly GCF_021605825.1). Taxonomy (NCBI): domain Bacteria; kingdom Pseudomonadati; phylum Pseudomonadota; class Gammaproteobacteria; order Pseudomonadales; family Pseudomonadaceae; genus Pseudomonas; species Pseudomonas sp. PA-6-3C. Next base: position 69,275 of record NZ_WKDV01000032.1, on the reverse strand, counting down.
GAGCACAGCGGCGACACCCTGGACACCATCCTCGGCCCGTCGATGGGCAAGGCGCCGGAGGCGATCCCCAACCGCCTGGCCCGTGGCGAACACGCCGATGTGGTGATCATGGTCGGCTATGCCCTGGATGACTTGATCAAACAAGGCAAGGTCGACCCGGCGTCCCGTGTGGAACTGGCGGATTCGCGCATCGGCCTGGTGGTCAAAGCCGGCGCAGCCAAACCTGCGATCGGCACCGATGCCGAGCTGAAGGCAGTGCTGAGCCAGGCCAAGTCCGTGGCGTATTCGGACAGCGCCAGCGGTGTGTATGTCGAGAAGGAGCTGTTCAAGAAGCTCGGCATGCCCGCCAAGGGCAGCATGATCGAACGCATCCCGGTGGCTTCAGTGGTCGCCAAGGGTGATTACGAGGTGGGCCTGCAGCAAGTGGCGGAATTGTTGCCGGTGCCGGGCGTGACCTACGTGGGCAAGATCCCGGAAAACGTGCAGTCGGTGACGCGCTTTGCGGCAGGCATTCCGGTCAACGCCGAACACCCGGCCCAGGCCAAGGCGTTGCTGCAGTTCCTGGCCTCGCCCGAAGCGCAACCGGTGGTGCAATCCACCGGCCTGGACTCGGTTTCACACTGACCGAAACGGCATCTCGCGCACCAACCGCTCCAACTCCAGCGCCGCTGGCGGCAATGTCCGCCCGCGGCGTTTTATCAAGCCCACATGGCGCATCACCTGCGGCTCGATCAGCGGCACACTCACCAGAATCGGGTGTTCGCACGCCGGCATCGCAATCGACGGTACCATCGCCACGCCCAGCCCCGCCTCCACCAGCCCGATCATGGTGGTCACGTGGTGGGTCTCGCAGATACTCGGCTTTTTCACCCGCACGCCGCGCAAAGCCTGGTCCAGCAGGAAGCGGTTGCCCGACGTTTTGTCGACGGTGATGTAGTCGTGCTCGTAGGCTTCGGCCCAGCTTACGCTGTCGCGTTCGGCCAACTCATGGTCACGGCGGCAGGCCAGCACATAGCGCTCCTGGAACAGCAACTCGAACTCCACTTCATCGGCCAGGCTGCCGCTGAAACTAACGCCGAAATCCGCCTCACCGCTTTCCACCGCATTGCACACCTCACCGGCGCTGGCATCCAGCACACGCAGGCGAATCTTCGGGTATAGCTTGTGAAATTCGGAGATCACGTGGGGCATGAAGTAATACGCGGTGGACGGCACGCAGGCGATGGTCACGTTGCCCATGCGCGTGGAGGCGACGTTACTGATACCCATCAAGGCGATGTCGAGGTCGTCGAGAATGCGCTCCACCTGAGGCAGAAACGCGCGCCCGACCATGGTCAGGCTGACCCGGCGCGTGGTGCGTTCGAACAGCTTGACGTCGAGGGCCGATTCAAGTTTTTCGATACGCCGGCTCAGGGCTGGCTGTGAGATGCGGATGGCCTCGGCGGCGCCGCGAAAACTGCCCTTGTCTACCACGGCGCGGAAGGCTTGGAGGTCGTTGAGGTCGAAGTTGATGATCACGGGGGATGGGCCAGTGTGGTCGATTTGGGGGGCATTATCGTATGGCCGGTGGTAAGGCGCCATGCGTGCAGGGACGGTTGGCGTTAATAACCCTGCTACAAATATGAAGTCATACATATCAGTGCGTTATTGGCTGAGTGGCGCCACGCAGTCGCTGAAAAGCGTCAATACTTGCAGCCTGAGTTACTCAACAGGAGAGAGAAACGCTCATGGAAACCTGCCAGAACCCCTACCTATTTTGGATCGACGATGAGACGCCGGATACCGACATCGGTCAGTTGCTCCTTGCAACACGCCAATGGTCGAGTAGGATTGAATCCTACCCACTGTCCGCAGGCTTCGACATGCGCTCAACCCAGCAAATGAGCATTACCTTGCCACTCGAGATGGCCGCCCTGGTCAAAGCCAAGGTCACCTCCGGTGAATATGCGAGCGAAAGTGAAGTGATACGCGACGGCCTCAGGGCGCTGATGGCCCGTGATCGCGCCATGGAAGACTGGTTGCGCGACCAGGTGATCCCCGCCGCCGCCGCTCTCGAGGCAGCCCCTGGCCAAGCGCTCTCCACCGAGCAGGTTCGCGAACACATGGCAGCCAAACGCCAGCGAACCGGTACAGAAAAACCGTGAGCTATACGGTAGCCTTTGCGCCTGAGGCGTTAGCCCAACTGGACGCCCTTGAAGACTACATCAGCAAAACCGAAGCCCCCGATGCTGCAGCACGTTTTATCGACAACATCATCAGCTACTGCGACAGCCTCAGTGTGTTTCCATTGCGCGGTAAATGCCGTAACGACCTGCTGCCTGCCTTGCGCATCACCCATTACCGGCACACCACCGCCATCGCATTCAGCGTGGCCGCCGAGACTGAAGCCGTGTCGATCCTGGGCGTGTTTTACGGCGGCCAGGATTACGCCGCCCAATTTCAGAATCATGGGTGAGAGCAAGCATCACGCCCAACGACGGCGCGCCCAAAAACAAGGAAGAAAAAATGACTAACACCCCAAACCCGCGTCGACCTTTGCGCTGGGTGGTAAGCCTGACCGGCTTGCTGGCTGTTGCGACCCTGGGCTTTTTCGCCTGGCAAAGCTTCTACCCCGTCAGCGCGGCGACCGGCTGGAGCGTGCAAACCGTGCACAGTGACGTGCCCAAAGCCGCGTCATTGATGCCCATGCCGGATGGCTCGCTGATGATCAGCCAGGAACTCAATGACGCCAAAGGCAGCATCGTGCGTATCCATCCCGACGGGCGACGTGACGTGGTGGTGGGCAGCCTGTCCAAGCCCGATGGCATGTTCGCCACCCATGGCGGCTGGGTGTTCAGCCAGGAAACCGGCGACGCTCCGGTCAGCTTTCTCAAGGACGGCGTGGTGACCGAGCTGTTTCGCGGCGAAAACGTGCAAGGCCTGTGGGTTGAGGGCGACGACCTCTACGCCATCGAAGACCGCAAAGACAACGGGCGACTTTTGCGTTACCGCTGGAGTGACCAATCGCTGACTGTCATACGCGACAAGCTGCACGAAGGCGAGTCCATCACCCGTTGCACCGACGGCCGAATGCTCTACACCGAAAAGAAAAAAGGCGCGGTGCGCGAACTGACCGACGACGGCAGCGATCCGGTGGTGCTGGCAGGCTTGAACAAACCCACGTTCTTGATGTGCGATGAGCGCGGGCTGTGGGTGAATGAAGATTCGACGCACCGGGCAAGGTTGTTGCTGATTGATAAACAGGGGCGGCAACAGACGATTTTGTCGTTCCTGAAGGCGCCACAGTCAATTGTGCCGACGAATCGAGGCACTTATCTGCTGGCGGAAGGCGGGAGGAATCGGGTGTTGGAGTTGACGCCTGAGACTCGCACGCTGTCGCCTTAAAATTTTGCAATACGGGCCAATTTGAATGCTCGCGAACCTGTCATAAAATCAACAGGACATCTTCTATCGCGACACCACCTCTCGCCAGACGCGCGTCACCGCGACTTTGCTTTGCGGGTCCAGCTCGCAAATTTCAAAGCCCAGGGACAACACCAGCGCATCCGCCGAAAAGTTCTTCAGCGCCGCTGGGCCAGTTCGAGCTTGTCGAAGAACACGGCTTCACGGGCGCCGTGGATGGACACATACAGCACGTCGTCCCGCTCGTAGAAAATCTCCTGGAAACCTTGACCGTGGTGCAGGTCGGTGTCGAGCACGGCGACGCGCTGCGGACGACGACTCACTGAGGTCAGGCCGGCAAACGCCGCTCGACGCCACTGGCCATGTGCTGCAAATCCTCAACCGGGTTTTTCCCAATCAGCATAAAAGCATGCGCAGGGTTGGCCCAATACACCACGTTCAGGCCTCGGCGCTGTTCGCTGGCCAACGGCTGCATGCCCTTTTTACTGGCGGTGATGCACAGTGCCAAAGGCCCGTGGCGTGGGTCGAGGTAGGTGAGTTGACCGATCAACACGCCGTCATAGTCGAGGATCTGCGCCCGTCGGAATTCGGCGCCAGGCAGGCTCACGGACTCAGGCGATAACGACACGCCCAGTAGTGCGCCCACGGCGGTCAACTGGGCCGTGTGGGAGGCCGGGTCGAGGCTGAGGTTTTCCAGGGTCTGGGGCGTATACAAGGCCATGTATTCGGCCACCGAGGCCCGCCAGCCTTGGCCGGGTTCAGTACGTTGCCACCCCAAGAACAGGCGATCGGCCGCCACGCCAGCTACTGCGAAACTCGCAGCCACGGCAAGAAAACGCCGCCGGCTCCAGGCTTGGGGCGGCGCCGGTGGCAAGGCGTTGAGCATTGCGTGCAGGCGTTCAGTCGGGGCGTGTTCCAGCACCGTGTCGAAGGCGGCCTTGAACGGCAAGTCAGCGCAGCGCAATGCGTCCAGGCGTGCGGCAAGCGCCGGGTCAGCGCTGGCCTGGTCGGCGATCCGTTGATGTTGGTCTGCGCTCAGTTCGCCATCCAGATAAGCCGATAACTGCTCATCGGACGGTGTGTCAGTGTGGCTCATCGCCGTTCTCCGTTGGCTTTATCCTGCCGGGCTGTTGGGGAGGCGGCTTCGGCCAGCTTAATGCGGGCGGCCGCCAACCGACTCATCACCGTGCCCATAGGTATCTGCAGGATTTCGGCAATTTCCTTGTATGAAAGCCCTTCGACATACGCCAGAAACACGGTTTCGCGCTGCGCTTCGGGCAAACCGTTAACGCGCTTGATCACTTGTGCGGCCAGTATCTGTTCCTGCGCCTGGCGCTCGCCATCAAACGACAGCACCTGCTCGGCATCAACAAACCCCTGCCCTTGGCGCACCCGTTGCGAGCGCAGTTCGTTGAGCCAGATCGAGTGCATGATCGCCAGCAACCAGCGATCCAGGCGCGTGCCGGCCACGAATTGCCCGGCACGCTCCAAGGCCCTTACGCAGGTGGCTTGCACCAGATCTTCGGCCAGGTGCTTTTGCCGCGACAACACCCAACCGTATCGCCACAAGCGTGGCAACAATTGGCCCAACTCGCGGCGAAACTCAGCGTCCCGAACGATGGCTGCCTCCTGCGGACAGGTTCACGGCGTTCAAGCCTGTGGCGCTGCGGCGATGGCTGCGGCCAGGTCTTCGTATTCTTCGCAGGTGGTACTGCACAAGGCTTTGATTTTCACCAGTTGCTCTTGCGCCAGGTCGACCCGGCCCTTGATCACATAGGCCTCGCCGAGGTACTCGCGAACCTGTGCGTAGTTGGGGTCGAGTGCAACCGACTTGAGGTAATAACCGATGCCCTCATCGGTGCGCCCCAGCTTGCGCGTGGCGTAGCCGCGATAGTTGAGGGCCTTGGCGGTGTTGGGATTTTGCAGAGTGTCGAGCAAGGCCAGCGCCTCATCAAAGCGCCCGTCCTTGGCCAGGCGGTAGGCGTAATCGGTGCGGTCGGCGTCGGAGGTGGCCTTGCTGGTTTGCAGCACGCACTTGCCGGTCTTGGTGTCCCAGACCTGGCCCTTGGGGCAGTTGGGCTTGGGCGGGGCCGACTCATCGCCGGAGGCGTGGGCCTGGCCTGCGAGCAAAGCGGCGGCCAGGCAAGCGCCGAAGACCAGCGCGGTGCGGTAGGTGACAGGGTGTTCGTGGCGAGCCTTCATGGTTGTCTTACTCCGTAACGATAGGGAGGAAACATCACTGTTAAAGCGCATTGCGTGCGCCCGGCAACATCCGGCGCAAGGTGCTGTCGCCCAGCACGTAGTGATGCCAGAGCGCAGCTATGGCATGCACGCCCGCCAGCAGGATGATCGCCCAGGCCACATTGTTATGCAGGCCGCCCAAGGTGCCCCGCCAGGCATGATCGATCACAAAAGGCGCGGGCACGGCAAACAGTCCGAAAAAATTGAAGGGCTCACCTTGAGCCCAGCGAAACAGGAAGCCCAACACAATCTGCGACACCAGCAACAGGTACAGGCAACCATGCGCCAATTTCGCCAGCAGGTTAAGCGCCGGGTGACTGTCGGCCTTGGGCCGATTGCCGCCGAACATACGCCACACAATCCGCGCGGCAATCAACAGCGCCATGACGATACCTAAAGAGATATGCAGCGCTTGCAGGCCCTTGCGCAGCGGTGTGCCCTTCTCCAGGACTTCCCAGATATGCGCACTGGCAAACATGAAGATCACCACGGCGGCGGTCAGCCAGTGGAAGCTGCGGGTCAGGCGGTCGTAGCGGTCGGATGCTGTGTTCATGGGCGTTTCCTGGGTGATCTGTGAAGTGAACACCGCAGTGGCGAAAGTTATTCGGTGGGGGGCGAATAATTTTTGCTGATCGGGAAACCAAGAAGCCCCGTCGCTGATTCAACGACGGGGCGTTTTTATGCGATTTTTATGACTCAGTTTCCCCGCTCTTTGTTAGCTTGAGAGAGGACCGATGCAGCCAGGGATTTGGTCTCCTCACTGTATTTATCGCTTTGAAGGGCTTTGCCGGCCTTTTCCTCCATGTGTGCACTCGTCTGCTTATCAGTACCGGTCTGGGACAGCGCCGACGCAGCCAGGCTCTTGGCTATGGCCGAGGCGTTTGGATTATTCAAGGTTTCGGCGGCCAACGTCGCCAGGGTGCTGGAGGTCTTTTTGGTGTTTTTGCTCATGGTGCATTTCCTTTGCGTTTGAGGGGAAAGCCTACGAGTGAACGTCTCGTAGTCAGAAGATAGTGAGTTAAATATCCGTTCGCAACGAACTGGCTGTAGCCTTTGTTTTTAAACCACGTAAGAAAGATTCCAGCGTTATGTAGTACCCGCCCAGTTCGAAGTTCAACGCAATGATAATGTTTGAAAAGTCGTCTTGTTTTTATTAGATTTTCGCCCGGCCAGTCACAGCAACTTCGCTGACGCGCCGCTCTAATAACCCTTCAAGGATGACCCTGCATGTCCCAACCTGTACTCAACGATAATATCGTCACATGGACGTTTCAAAACTATGCCGCCATCGTCGGGCTGCTCAGTGGCCTGGCAATATGTGCGCTGGTTTTATATATCTACTCGCGCTCAGGCTCGCTGATTTTTCTGCGTGACTTGATGTGGCGGTTCTTCGGTGGCTCGACCACATTTGAAAACCCAAAATATGAGGCCACCCGCAAAGACCTGCGCGAAGTTGAATATTATCGGTTCGAATTCAATATCCCCGCGCAAAACCTGGAACACGCGCGGCAAGCCGATCAGTGGATCACTGACAACAACTTCAGTTACAACGATGTGGCCAGGATCAGAAAGTACATTGACTGGAAAGACTTCACTCAGTTATCGCTTAAAGAGGCAATGATCACCCCCTTCAAGCGTAATTGGTTTTTGGGGTTGGGCGCCTTCTTCCTGGCGATTATCAGCATCACGCCGCCATTGGCCGACTCCAGCTACCTGATGGTGTCCTTGAAAAAAGCCACGGATGTGCCGTCTTTCTATCTGTCGGAAAACAACGCCAAATTCCATTTCTGGCCCGGTGAAACGTTGTCTGTGGACGAGTGCAAATCACCGACGGCACTGGAAAAGTTCTATAACGAGGACTTCTCTGAAGGCACCATCAATACCATCTGCACGCTATTTCTTTCGCCCACCTACGCTGAAAACGTAAAAACCGGATTGAAAGAGCAAAAAGGCTTTTTGCTATTCATCGCCTGCCTGTCGATATGTGCGGTCTTCTGTATTTTGACCAAGCTCTCGCGTTTGGGCGTTGCCCGCAAACTCCATGACCAGATGACCGCGCAGAGTACAAATACGACCGCAGAGACCGCCGCTCAACCGTAAACACTGTCACTGTGGCAAACAGGCTCGTTGTGGCGAGCAGGCTTGCCCTGCGTTGGGCGGCGAAGCCGCCCCATCCCACGCGCCGAGTGTCAGGGGGGAGGATCGCGGTGGCAGGTTTTAGGGCCGCTACGCAGCCCAACGCAGGGCAAGCCTGCTCGCCACAAAAAGCCTGCTCGCCACAAGGCTACTTGCCATAGCAGGCTGGCTCGCCGAGCATCAAGGCCGTCCCAGAGCGTCGAATCGATTGCACTGATGGTTATTATCGAAACGAGCGCCTGTGTGATTGCCAGCACCGGTTCCTATAATCGCCTCCACTTTCCCTCCCCTTCGCCTGGCTTCAGGCGACATTCCTTCTGGAACCGACACTATGCCAAGCCCCAGCCAGGCCCACAGCGGCCGTCCCGAAAATAATCAACAAAGTGTCAAACAGCAGTGGCTGGCGATTCTCTCGGTCGCCGTAGGCGCTTTCGCCCTGGTAACCAGTGAGTTTCTGCCGGTGGGCGTGCTCAATGACGTCGCCAGCGACCTGGGCATCAGTGCCGGTCACGCTGGCCTGATGGTCACGCTGCCCGGCATCATGGCCGCCCTCGCCGCGCCGTTGCTGTCGGTGATCATTGGCGGCATGGACCGTCGTTACCTGCTGATCGGCCTGACGCTGATCATGATCATCGCCAACACGGTAGTGGCCTACGCCAGCGACTTCAGCCTGCTGCTGTTCGGCCGTGTCCTGCTCGGCATCAGCATCGGCGGCTTCTGGGCCACGGCCATTGCCCTCAGCGGCCGCTTGGCGCCCAAGGGCGTAGGCGTAGCGAAGGCTACCTCGATCATCATGATGGGCGTGACCCTGGCCACCGTGCTGGGCGTACCCGTCGGCACCTGGCTCAGTGGCCTGATGGGCTGGCGCATGACCTTCCTGGTGACCGCGATCGTCGGCGTGCCGGTGCTGCTGGCGCAGGTGTTCCTGCTGCCGCGACTCACCCCGGAAAAGGCCATCCAGATCCGTGACCTGCCGGCCTTGTTTATCAACCCACAAGCGCGGGTCGGCTTGATCGCCGTGCTGCTGATCGGCCTGGCGCACTTTGCTGCCTACACCTATGTCGCGCCGTTCTTCAAAAACAGTTCCGGGTTCGACGGCCCGACCATCGGCTCTCTGTTGCTGCTGTATGGCGTGGCCGGCGTGATGGGCAACGTCTTTGCCGGTTTCGCCGCCAACCGCAGCGTGCGTCACACCCTGCTGCTGGTCGCGCTGATGATCGGCACCAGCACCGCGCTGTTCCCTCACTTCGCCACCGGCATGACCGGCGCCGCGATGCTGATCGCACTCTGGGGCTTCGCCTTCGGCGCCTTCCCGGCCTGCGCGAGTATCTGGATGTTTGTGGTCGCACCTAAAGACGTCGAACGCGGCATGCCGCTGTTCGTTGCCCTGTTCCAAGTGATCATCGCCCTGGGTTCATTCTTTGGCGGCCGGATCGTGGACCAGATGGGCAGCGCAATGCTCTTGAGCCTGGCCACGGCGCTGGTGGGGCTTGGGTTTGTGACCGTGCTGGTGTTGGGGCGTAATGTGAGTAATAGCTTGGCGGCGCAGCCTGGCTGATACGTCTCGTTAACCACTAAAAAGCCTGCTGAGCATTAAGCTCGGCAGGCTTTTTAGTTTCAGGGTATTGGGTTAGTTGCCTGGTTTATCCGTTGGGAAATGACGCTCAAGTGCAGCGTCCACCAGTGCCTGAGCGTTCTCGATCAATTGCGCCAGGCCCATGATCACGGGTGACTGCGTGCTGTCCGGGTCTTCGGCGCATTGGTAGGCGGTTTGAAGGGCGGATGCGAGGATTTCGGAGGCGTTGGCCAGGGCTTCTTCGGTGCCGACGTCGGCGCCTACGTAGAAGATTTTGCGAGGTTCACCGTCGGATTCGGCATTGAAAACATCGGTCGGGTTGGGGGTGATCTTTTTCATGATGTAACTCCACGTTATGAAAAGGAGCTACCACTCCCTGCTGTCAAACAGGATTGGGTGGCAGCTGTACGCGGGTTGACAGACCGGAAACGTGGAAACCCGGCGCACCCGAAGATGCCCCACGCACAGCCGCCATAAAAAATGGGTACAGACAGACGCCTGGAACCAGTTTGGGGATGCACAGAGATCGCACATTATTCGGCCTGTCAAAACCGGTCGCCATGAGGGCGACGGCGGAAGGTTAGCGCCCTGCCCCAGCCAACGCAACCCTGCTGGAAAACTGTCGACCCGGCACAACGTAAGCACCTGTTTCAGAAAAGCTTGGTAACCAGAATCCCCACCGGGAACCTTGTGTGCATAAGCCTGCGAGCTAGTCTCAAAAAGTCGCCGCCGTGGCGACATACTGTCAAGGGTGCTGATATGCCAACGAGATATCGCGATGCGGTCACAGGTGAATACGTAACCGAGCAAGAGGCGAAGAAAAGACCAAGGGAAACGGTAAAAGAATCGGATAGAAAGCGCCCGGTAAAAGAATCGGATAGAAAGCGCCCGGTAAAAGAGGATGAAGCGTTGATAGCGACCGTACGTGAGCGCCAGGCGTCTGCTCAGCGAGTGAAGGTTTCTCTAGACGACCTATAGCCTAGATTTTACCGCGGGCCATTTGAATCGGCTTACTGGCCCACGTCCTTAGTCAAGACATGTGCACTGAATGCCAGGAAATCGCCCAGATGTTTGGTAATGATCGCAACGGCAATAGGCAGCTGAAGCGTCTGATACTCATGCACCACGATATTGCGGAAACCGACCATGTTTTTCAGGTTAGTCAGTAAGGAAGGACTCACCCATCCGCCCTGCGCCAGCAGCTCAAACACGTCACGAGCACTTTGGGGGACACCGAGGCGCTCACGACGAATCAGATGTTGCCCCAAGTCCAGGGCAGCCTCACAGGTACGCAGAATATTGAGAATGGCCGCATCCTGACGGGTGAAGTCAGTGGCGAAACTGGCTGGATCCTTTTCGTACTCTTCCCGAGCACGAGCAACGTAACGCTCAATGCTGACAGCCTTGTTGATGAGTACATCATCGGCCATATACCGTTCCGTCCTTTTGAATGTCGACTAAAAGCTCTGCCCTGGCGCAATCCAGCGCAGTTTTCTCGCTGAGTATGTAGCTCTCAAAGATACCTGCCTGACTGTCCTTGCTCCAGAGGCGGCGCCCTGTCGTTATGACTTGGTATTGCATGACCGTCGAGGCTGCGCGTAAGTCCAGCAAATCAACGGGGACCTTGACGATATCCGCTAACTCCCCGGATAGGCGCCACAGTTGCAGTGGGTCAATGCTTCCCTCAATCAGCACAGCCAAGTCAAGATCGCTGTCGGCATTTGCCTCGCCCGTCACCTGGCTGCCAAAGACGTACACTGCCAAAAGACCTGGAAGGTTAGCCTGCAAATGCGTGAGCACTTTTTCAAAATTCATGATTGACCCGCATTGTCATCAGGTAATCACGACCGTAGCAGAATTCACCTGAGCATTTCTGCTACAAAAACAAAAACCCCCAACAACCTTTAAGTTATTGGGGGTTTCTGTTTATAAATAATGGCGGAGAGATAGGGATTCGAACCCTAGGTACCGGTGAAGGTACAACGGATTTCGAATCCGTCCCATTCGGCCACTCTGGCATCTCTCCAACGGCGCGCATCATAACAGTGTGTTTCGCGAAAGCAAACCAAAAAAGCGATTTTTTTCCGTGCTATCAGATGCTTGCGTCGGTTACAGCGGTACGCCGAGACGGTTGGCGACTTCTTCGTAGGCTTCGATGACGTCACCGAGGCCTTGGCGGAAGCGGTCTTTGTCCATCTTTTTCTTGGTGGCTTTGTCCCACAGGCGGCAGCCGTCCGGGCTGAATTCGTCGCCCAGGACGATGGTGCCGTCGTGGAACACGCCGAATTCGAGTTTGAAGTCGACCAGCAGCAGGCCTGCGTCGTCGAACAGCTTGCTCAGCACGTCGTTGACCTTGAGGGACAACTCTTTCATGCGTACCAGTTGCTCAGCGGTGCCCCAGCCGAATGCCACCACGTGGGATTCGTTGATGAACGGGTCGCCCTTGGCGTCGTCCTTCAGGAACAGCTCGAACGTGTAAGGGTTGAGCTTGAGGCCCTCTTCCACGCCCAGGCGCTTGACCAGGCTGCCGGCGGCGTAGTTACGCACGACGCATTCGACCGGGATCATGTCGAGCTTCTTGACCAGGCACTCGTTATCGCCCAGCAGTTTGTCGAATTGGGTCGGAATGCCGGCCGCTTCGAGTTTTTGCATGATGAAGGCGTTGAACTTGTTGTTCACCATGCCTTTGCGATCAAGCTGTTCGATGCGCTTGCCGTCGAACGCCGAGGTGTCGTTGCGAAACAGCAGGATCAGGCGGTTGGCGTCGTCGGTCTTGTATACCGACTTGGCTTTGCCGCGGTAGAGTTCTTCACGTTTTTCCATGATGGGCTCCGCTTGCTAAATGGTGGGCTAGGCGATGTGTCGCCAGTCGAGCCCTGAATCTTGATCGGCCAGTTGCAGCCAGTCCGGGTCGCACCCGAGGGTGTCGACAAAACATTGCCGCGCAAGCGCAGGCAGGTTGTTCTTGCTGCTCAGGTGGGCCAGGACCAGGTGTTGCAAGTCTTGCCAGCCCAACTCATACACCAGGTACGCCGCCTGGTGGTTGTTCAAATGTCCCAGTTCGCCGCCTACCCGCTGCTTGAGAAAGTAGGGGTAATGACCACGTGCCAGCAGGTCGCGGCAGTGGTTGGACTCGATCATCAAGGCATCGAGGTCACGGTAACCGTCCAGCACCTTGGAGCAGTAGGAGCCAAGGTCGGTGAGCACGCCGAAACGCCGCTGACCGCCACTGAATACATACTGCGTCGGCTCCTGGGCGTCGTGCGCTACGGCAACTACATCAATGCTCAACGCACCGATCTGCAGCGTCTCGCCACCGGCCAGGAAGCCTGCGGGTTCTATGGGTTTGCGCATCCCGCGCAAGGTGCCGCGACTCAGGTACACCGGAAGATTGTAGCGCCGAGACAGCAAACCCACGCCATGCACGTGGTCGGCATGTTCGTGGGTCACCACAATTGCGCTCAGCTGCGAGGGGTGAACCCCCAGGCGCAGCAGGCGTCGCTCGGTTTCTTTTAACGAGAAACCACAATCCACCAGCACATACGTGTCGTCATGTGCGACCAGCGTGCCGTTCCCTTGGCTACCGCTGCCGAGAACGGCAAAACGCATCGGGTCAGCCCAGGTTGTCCTGAATCACGCCCAACACTTTGCGCGCTGTTTCAGCCGGCGCAACGGTGTTGATGTTCTTCTCGACGGTCACTTGTACGCTCTCGCCCACCTTGCTCAAACGAACCTGATAACGCTCGGCACGTGTTTCGATCTCTTCCTTGGTCGGCTTGCTGCCGAACAACTTGCCGAAGAAACCTGGCTCGTCGTCTTTCTTCTCGGCCTTTTCCGCTACGTTGATGTAGTACAGGCCCAGGCTGCGGTTGATGTCTTCAACGCGCCATGGACCTTGCTCCAACGCACGGCCAACACTGGCCCAGGCACGGTCGAGGTCTTCACCCAGGGTGAGCACCACGTTGCCGCTGCCGTCTTCGGTGAGGCTGACGCGGTTAGGCGTGTCGAAGTTACCGGCGGCGAGCAGGGAAACCGAACCGCCCTTCTCGGAGATACGGCTCATGCTGGCCAGCATCTCGTCGACCAACGCGGCGTCTACGCCCATGTTGACCGAACGCGGGGTGAAATCGACGTTGGCAGTGCTGCCGGCAGGACGCTCGGCGCTCACCACGTAGACTTCACTGGTATTGCGCTGCACGCCTGGCTCGATGCGCACACGCACACGGGCTTCGCTGTCGGGCGCTACACCGCTCGCCTGCAGACGCTTGGCCATGCTGGCGGACAGTTCGCTGCCATGCTGCCATGCCGTGGTGAACTCACCGGTTTGCGGGCGTTGTTGATCAATGCTGAAACCGTTGTCCTGGAAGAACTGCACCGCCACTGGCCAGACTTCAGCCGGTGGGCGTTGGGCCATGATCCAGCGGTTGTCGCCGCTCTTTTGCAGGCTGTAGTCGCTGGTGTCCGCCACGGCCGAGATCGGCTGCGGGCGTGGCACTACGTACTCGCCCTTGGTGGTGTCATCGGCGACGTTGCGCGGAATCGGCAACAACGGGTCAAGGCGCTTGGCGACGTTGACGTCCGGCGGCAGTTGCATCGGTTTGGTTGCTTGGGCTTCCAGGTAATCGCTGCCGCGGTCACGGAAGTAGCCTTCCGGGCCCCATACCCAACCGCAGCCACTGGTGCTGGAGATAATCAAGGCAAGTGCGGAAAGTCCGGCCAATCGCTTCATGCGTAGTGCTTCCTCAATTAAACCAGGACGCCGGACTGGCGCAGGGCCTGTCGCAGCGGTTCGTGACAGGCTTCGCTGAGCCGGGTGAGCGGCAGACGGATACCGTCCGGCATCAAGCCCATCTCAAACAGTGCCCATTTCACGGGAATAGGGTTGGATTCAATAAACAGTGTCTTGTTGAGCGGCATCAGTTGCTCGTGGATCGCACGGGCTTTTACGGCGTCACCGGCGATGGCGGCGGCGCACATGTCGCTCATGGCGCGTGGCGCGACGTTGGCGGTCACCGAGATGTTGCCTTTGCCGCCCAGCAGGATCAGCTCGACCGCCGTGGCGTCGTCACCGGAATACACCAGGAAGTCGCTGCTCACGCCGGCCAGGATGTCCTTGGCGCGCTGCAGGTCGCCGGTAGCTTCCTTGATGCCGATAATGTTCGGCACGGTGGACAGGCGGATCACGGTCTCGGCCTTCATGTCACAGGCCGTGCGGCCAGGAACGTTGTAGAGGATCTGCGGGATGTCGACGGCTTCGGCGATGGCCTTGAAGTGCTGGTACAAGCCTTCCTGGGTCGGCTTGTTGTAGTACGGGGTTACCAGCAGGCAGGCATCGGCGCCGGCTTTCTTGGCGTTCTTGGTCAGCTCGATCGCTTCACGCGTCGAGTTGGCGCCTGTGCCGGCGATTACGGCAATGCGGCCCGCCACGCGCTTGACCACGAACTCGATGACCTGGATGTGTTCTTCCACATCAAGGGTGGCCGATTCACCTGTGGTGCCGACCGCCACGATGGCGTTGGTGCCTTCTTGCAGGTGGAAGTCCACCAGTTTGCCAAGGCTGTCCCAGTCGAGATGACCTTGTGCATCCATGGGTGTGACCAGTGCCACCATACTGCCCGCAATCATGCAACCGCTCCTGCCGGAAAAAGAGAGCCGTAATGGTACTGGCGCCAAGATGCTTGTACAAGCGAAGTACCGCCTGAGGATGCGTTCTGGGGCAACTAAACGACGGGCAATGCCATCATTGGGCCAAAGCGCGGCTTGAAGCACGCTGAAATCAGACCGATCGCGTAATGAAAACGCCACCTCCTAGCCCTTGGCGATGGTTTTCGCTACCCTTCATCCTTTGATCGATACGGCCCACACAGTATCGACCGCTCATCGCTTTAGGAAGGCTGCATGTCCACCCCCACAGTTCGCGAACAATTCCTTGTTATCAGTGCCCTCGGCGCCAACCCCATGGAGCTGACCAACGTCCTGTGCCGCGCCAGCCATGAGAACCGCTGCGCCGTCGTGACCTCCCGCCTCACCCGCCACGGCGAGTGCAGCGCGTTGGTGCTGCAGATCTCCGGCAGCTGGGACGCCCTGGCGCGCCTCGAAACCGGCCTGCCGGGCCTGGCCAAGAAGCACAACTTCACCGTCAACGTCGTGCGCAGCGCCGCCCTGGAAAACCGCCCGCAGGCCCTGCCTTATGTGGCGTATGTCAGCTCGGCCTACCGCTCGGACATCGTCAATGAGCTGTGCCAGTTTTTCATCGACCACAACGTCGAGCTGGAAAACCTGACCTGCGACACCTACCAGGCACCGCAAACCGGCGGCACCATGCTCAACGCCACGTTCACCGTGACCTTGCCGGCCGGCGTGCAGATCAGTTGGCTGCGTGACCAATTCCTGGATTTCGCCGATGCCCTGAACCTCGACGCACTGATCGAGCCATGGCGCCCACAGAACCCAATGTAAGGAAGTACCTATGCCGGTAGCCATCGACAAACCCGTGGCCGATTTCGAAGCCCAGGCCACCAGCGGCCAGACGTTCAGCCTTGCAGCCCTCAAGGGCAAGCAAGTGGTGATCTACTTCTACCCAAAGGACAGCACCCCGGGTTGTACCACCGAGGGTCAGGGTTTTCGTGACCAGTACGCCGCGTTCAAGGCTGCCAATACCGAAGTGTTTGGCTTGTCGCGAGACAGCGTGAAGTCCCACGAGAACTTCAAGGCCAAGCAGGAATTCCCCTTCGAGCTGATCAGCGACAAGGACGAAGCGGTTTGCCAGCTGTTTGATGTGATCAAGCTGAAGAAGCTGTATGGCAAGGAATACCTGGGCGTGGACCGCAGCACGTTCCTGATCGACAAGGATGGCGTGCTGCGTCAGGAATGGCGTGGTGTGAAAGTGCCGGGCCATGTGGATGCGGTGTTGGCGGCGGCACAGGCATTGAATAAAGCTTGACCCTGCTGTGGCGAGCGAGCTTGTTGTGGCGAGCGAGCTTGCTCGCGCTGGAGTGCGAAGCGCTCCCGCTTTCAGAGGCCGCTAAGCGATCCAGCACGAGCAAGCCCCCTCGCCACAATAAGGTTGCTGCTACAACAAAGGCGCCACCACCGGCTCTTGCCGCGGCCACGCATCCAGTACGGCCTTGAACAGCGTCGCCAGCGGGATTGCAAAGAACACGCCCCAAAACCCCCACAGCCCTCCAAACAACAGCACCGCGCAGATGATCGCCACCGGGTGCAGGTTGACGGCCTCCGAGAACAGCAGCGGCACCAGCACGTTGCCATCCAGGGTCTGGATAATCCCGTACACCGCCATCAGGTAGATGAACTGGTCGCTCCAGCCCCACTGGAACAACGCGATCAACATCACCGGCACGGTCACCACCACCGCGCCCACATACGGCACTACCACCGATACACCCACCAGCAAGGCGAGCAGCGCCGCGTAGTTCAGCCCGAGCGCGACAAACGCGATGTAGGTGACGCCGCCACAGATCACAATCTCAATGACCTTGCCGCGAATATAGTTGGCAATCTGCCGGTTCATTTCTTCGGCCACTCGGGTGATCAGCGCCCGTTCACGCGGCAGATAGCCGCTGACCCAGCGGCCGATCATTGCGCGGTCCTTGAGGAAGAAGAACACCAGGATCGGCACCAGCACCAGGTAGATCATGATGTTGACCAGGAGCGGCAGGCTGGACAGGGAAAAAGTCAGCGCCCATTGTCCGAACTTTCCGATCTCGCCGCGCGCCACTTCAATGGCCTGCAACACCTGCTCGTCCGATACCAGGTGTGGATAACGCTCCGGCAACAGCAGCAACAGCGATTGCCACTTGGCGAGCATGCCCGGCAACTCGTTGAACAAGGTGATCAACTGATGCCACAGCAATGGCAGCACCACGACGATAAACACCACCAACAGCCCCATGAACAGGGCAAAGACCAGCCCTACCGCCACACCGCCGGGCAAACGCAGACGTTCCAGGGTAGTGACCAAACCTTGCATCAGGTAGGCCAGCACCATACCCGCCAATACTGGCGCCAGCATGCCGCCCAAAGTGAGCACGGCGGTAAAAGCCAGGAATAGCAGGACGGCCAGCACCACCGCTTCTTCATCGGAAAAATAGCGCTGAATCCAGTCTCGTAACACTTTGAACATCAATCAACCTCGGGCGGTGGGGGCGAACAGTTCAGGCCTTGCGCAACCAGTAACGGTACACACCGGCGGCATCTTCTTCATGCAGCAGGGTGTGCCCGGCCAGCTTGGCAAAGGTGCGAAAATCGCGCTGGGAGCCTGCGTCCGTGGCGATCACCTTGAGCACGGCACCGCTGGCCAAGCGGTTGAGTTCCAGCTTGGCCTTGAGCAGGGGCAGCGGGCAATTGAGGCCACTGGCATCGAGTTCGGCGTCAAAGGCTACAGCGTTGGTCATCGGTTTGCTCCGGGCATGCGTTTGGAGTGCTTAGAATATCTGGTCCGAAGCTCAGTGTCCGGCTACAGTAAGCTCTTTGTCGAAAGGCTTTGTGCATGACTTTTTTGCGCCCTACCCTGCTGACGCTGGCTTGCCTGCTGGCCTCCCCGGCCTTCGCTGACGACCTGCCGTCACTCGGCGACGCCAGTTCTGCCATTGTCTCGCCGCAACAGGAATTCCAACTGGGCCGCGCATGGCTGGCCTACCTGCGAGGCCAGGTCTCGCAACTCAATGACCCGCAGCTCAAGGATTACGTCGAAACCAGCGTGTACAAGCTGGTGGAGACCAGCCAGGTGAATGACCGACGCCTGGAGTTCATCCTCATCGACAGCCCGCAACTCAACGCCTTTGCCGCACCCGGCGGGATTGTAGGGGTTAACGGCGGCTTGTTCCTGAATGCTCAGACTGAAGGCGAATATGCCTCGGTACTCGCTCACGAATTGGCTCACCTGTCCCAACGTCACTTCGCGCGAGGTGTGGAAGCGCAGTCGCGCATGCAGATTCCGATGATGGCCGCCCTGCTCGGCGGCATTATCGCGGCGGCAGCGGGTGCAGGTGATGCTGGCATTGCCGCGATTGCGGGCAGCCAGGCGGCAGCTATCCAGGAACAGCGCAGGTTTTCGCGCCAGAACGAACAAGAGGCTGACCGTATCGGCATCCTCAACCTGGAAAAAGCCGGTTACGACCCACGCTCCATGCCGACGATGTTCGAACGCCTGATGCGCCAATACCGTTTCGATGCCAAGCCACCGGAGTTTTTGCTGACTCACCCGGTGACCGAGTCGCGGATCGCCGACACCCGCAACCGTGCCGAACAAGCCAAGCAGGGCGGCAAGGAAGACAGCTTGCGCTACCAACTGATTCGCGCACGGGTGCAGTTGCAATACGAAGACACGCCGGGGCTGGCCGCCAAGCGCTTTCAGGCGCAATTGGACGAGAACCCGAAAAACGATATAGCGCGTTATGGCCTGGCCATCGCGCAGATCAAGGGTACCCAGTTCAAAGATGCACGGGAAAGCTTGCAGCCGCTACTGGCCAAGGCGCCCAACGACATTACCTACAACCTGGCGCAGATCGAGTTGGATATCGACAGCAACCGCCTGCCGGATGCCCAGCAACGTACTGACCGGATGCTGGCCCAGTACCCCGGCAGCTATCCGCTGAATCAGATTCGCATAGATGTGCTGCTCAAGCAGAACCGTACGGCCGATGCTGAAAAGGCATTGGACGGGTTGCTCAAGTCGCGCCCCGATGATCCGGATGTGTGGTACCAGGTGGCAGAGACTCGCGGCCTGTCCGGCAATATCATTGGTCTGCATCAGGCACGCGCCGAGTACTTTGCTTTGGTGGGTGACTTCAAGCAGGCCATTCAGCAATTGGACTTTGCCAAACGCCGGGCCGGCAACAACTTCCCACTGTCCTCGCGTATCGACGCGCGCCAGCGTGAGCTGATCGAACAGGAACGCTTGGTGAAAGGGATGATGAGCTAAAACCATCGCCCACAAAAAAGCCCCGCTTTCGGTAACCGAAAGCGGGGCTTTTTATTGAGCTAGCGGATTACTCGGCCAGCTTGAAGGTGATGAAGCTTGCACGGCCCTGACGCAGCACGCGCATCGACACCGAGCGATTCTTCGGCAACGCTTTGGCGATGTCGGTGAATTCCTTGGTGGAGTTGATCGCCTGGTTGTTCAGGTGGGTGATCACGTCGCCCGGCTGCAGGCCGATCAAGGCGGCTGGGCCGTCCTGGACTTCTTTAATCACAACACCGCTCTTGAGGTCGAAGCTCTTCTTCTGCTCGTCGGTCAACTCAACCACGGCAATGCCCAAGCGATTGCTGCTGCGCTCAACGCCTGGCTTGGCGTTGCCCAGCGCGTCCAGGGTTGCACCCTCTTCCGGGATCGCGCCGACGGTCAGCTCAACGGTCTGGCGCTTGCCATCACGAATCACTTCCAGCTTAGCTTTGCTGCCGGCTTTCAGAGCGCCTACCAGATGCGGCAGGTCGGCGGACATGACGATCGGCTGGCCATTCATGCTCAGGATCACGTCGCCCACTTGCAGGCCGCCCTTGGCAGCCGGGCCGTCGTCCTGAATCTGCGCGACCAAGGCACCGGCCGGCTTGTCGAGGCCGAACGATTCAGCCAGGTCTTTGTTCACTTCCTGGATCACCACACCCAACCAGCCACGGCTGACTTTGCCGCCGCTTTTGAGCTGGTTGGAAACGTCCATGGCCACGTCGATCGGGATGGCGAAGGACACGCCCATGAAACCACCGGAACGGGTGTAGATCTGCGAGTTGATCCCCACCACTTCGCCCGCCAGGTTGAACAGCGGACCACCGGAGTTACCCGGGTTGATCGGCACGTCGGTCTGGATGAACGGTACGTAGTTTTCATTTGGCAGGCTGCGACCGATGGCGCTGACGATACCCTGGGTCACGGTATGGTCGAAGCCAAACGGTGAACCGATCGCAACCACCCATTGCCCGGCTTTAAGGTCCTGGGATTTACCCAGTTTCAGTACGGGCAGGTCTTTACCTTCGATTTTCAGCAAAGCCACGTCGGAACGCGGATCGGTGCCCACCAGCTTGGCTTTCAACTCACTGCGGTCGGCCAGGCGCACGAGAATTTCGTCAGCGTCGGCAATCACATGGTTATTGGTGAGGATGTAGCCGTCTGGCGAAATAATGAAGCCCGAGCCCAGGGACTGCGCCTCACGCTGCCCGCCACCGCCGCCACGCGGGGAGCGTTGTTGCGGCATACCGCGCTCAAAGAACTCGCGCAGCATGGGCGGCAAGCCTTCCAGGTCAGGCATCTGCTGGTTCGAGACTTTGCGATCCGGCAGCTTCTGCGTGGTACTGATATTCACCACGGCAGGCGAAGCCTGCTCCACCAATTGGGTGAAGTCAGGCAGCTCGGCCGCTTGCGCGGACACTGCCTGACCCAGCACCAATACCGTGGCGACTATGGTTAAGTAAGACTTCAAACGTGGTATCGACATACAGCTCCCGTTACGACGAGCAGGGTTGAGCGACAGGGTTCAAGAAACGCCGAAAACTTCGACCGGCATTTTTGTTCCGCGAACAAAATAAGGTCAGAGCCGACAAGCTCTGACCTATAAAAAACATGGGGATGTTTTGCAAGTGAAAATACTGATCCAGAAATTTCATGCTCTCAGCCCCCAACCGCGCAAAGGCTCACATTGAAAGGTCAGGATGAACATAGGATTAACGACTCATGGCTTGGCGGCGGTCTTTTCGCCGCGCACCGACAGCGCGATGCGTTCGGCGGTGCCGATGGGGATTTCGCCTACAACCGTCACCATGACTTCGCCATCGACCGTGTTCAGACGGCGCGACACGGCCACAGTTGGGCCAAGCTGCGTGCGTGTTTCGCTCACACTCGCACCGTCGGTGGACTCAAGAAACACTGAGAAACGTGCAAGCCCGTCGTCGTACATCAGACTGTCGACAGTGGCGTGGGTCTGAGTATCTTTTCGCGAGACGCTGTTGGTGAGCTGAAAACCTGGAGGCAACCAGTCCAGATGCCATGCGTGAGTGGCGGGCACCTCGAGTGCTTTGGTGCTGGAAACAGCCACAGGTGAGCATTCGCTGCTGGGCAGTAAGTCACGATCTGATGGCGCAGCCGAAGTGTTCAGTCGAGTGAACTGGAAGCGCTCCAACAACTGACCCTGCTCATTGAGTAACAGGGACTTTAGCGGCAGCGCGGTTTCACGATCCAGGTGCAACTCAAAGCCATATCGGTATTGATCACGGGGAGTAATCGACACAATCACCGCATTCCGACCGGCCACGCGAGATTTGCCAATGACGGCCAGTTCGTAGAATTGAGTTAGTTTTTGCGGATCCAGAGCGCGCGAGGGCGCATCAGGCGAGTTGCCAAGGCCGGCAACCAAGGTGCCACTGACACACTGCGTGCGTCCATCTACGCGCACCAGTTCCTGGGCAGAGCCGTCGAGTTGCAACAGCCGCTCGCGGACGTGACCGTCTTGGACGCGATGCCAGATGTCATGGGTAGAGAAACTGCCGTTACGCTCGTAGACGAACGTACCTGCAAAGCTTTGCTGCTGTTCTGCACGCCCAAGTCGAGTCAGCCAGTCTTGGGCTTCGTCGGCATGGGCGGATAGTGCAAAACAACCACTGAGCAAAAGCGTAAGGAGCGGTATGGCGCGCATAGGGCCCCTTAGCGGTTTAGCGGTTTTCCAGGCTGGCTGCACGAGCGTATGGCAGAGCGCTTTCAGTGCCTTTCAAGGCCGATTCCTGTGCGTGTTGGCGCAGGTAGCCTGGAAGACGCTGGTCCTGCCAGCCGGATTGCCCTTGAAGTACGCCGTTGGCCATAGGGCCGGTGGCATCAGAGCTTTCCTTGTAGCCGGCCAGTACCGCTGGGCCTTTGACTTGCGGACCGGCCATGACCGGTTGCTGAGTCTGCTGGGCCAGTTCGGCACCGGCAATTTCGTCCTGGTTGTACAGGCGAACACCGGCCAACACGGCAACAGTCACCGAGGCAGCTACTGCCAGGCGACCCAGGCTACGCCATGGACCACGAGCAGCTTTTGCCGGAACGGCTTCATCGGCCAACGCGGCAGAAACGGCCGCAGCAATATCCAGACGAGGGATTAAAAGATCCTTGTGCATCACCGCCCGAGCGACTTGGTAACGAGACCAGGTATCACGGGTTTCGGCATCATCAAATGCGTTGAGCACTCGACGAAGTTCCAGTTCATCCGCTTCGTTATCCATCACTGCGGACAGCGATTCCTGCAGGGCATCACGACTCATGGCGGTTCCTCTCTTGGCTGTCGCCGCTGTCTTTAGTTTTCCTGCAACAACGGTTGCAAGGCTTTGTCGATGGCTTCCCGGGCCCGGAAAATCCG
The DNA here is from genome assembly GCF_021605825.1 of Pseudomonas sp. PA-6-3C. Lineage (NCBI taxonomy): Bacteria > Pseudomonadati > Pseudomonadota > Gammaproteobacteria > Pseudomonadales > Pseudomonadaceae > Pseudomonas > Pseudomonas sp. PA-6-3C. Next base: position 46,577 of record NZ_WKDV01000032.1, on the reverse strand, counting down.
TGACCTTACAGTCCCCACCGGACACTGCATGACGCTCGCAATGTCTTCGTAACTGAGACCATCGAATTCACGTAAAGTTAACGCCGTACGCAAATCTTCTGGCAGTTGCTGAATAGTGCGATGAACGGTGCCTTCGATCTCGTCGCGCAGCAAAGCACGTTCCGGCGACTCGAGATCTTTGAGGCCGTGATCACCATCGTAAAATTCTGCATCTTCTGAACTTACATCACTGTCCGGTGGGCGGCGGCCGCGAGACACCAGATAGTTCTTCGCCGTGTTAATGGCGATGCGGTACAGCCACGTGTAAAACGCACTGTCACCGCGAAAATTGCCAAGTGCACGGTACGCCTTGATAAAGGCTTCCTGTGCAACGTCCTGCGCTTCATGGGTGTCGTGCACAAACCGCACGATCAACCCGAGAATTTTGTGCTGGTATTTCAGCACTAGCAGATCAAATGCTCGCTTGTCGCCACGTTGAACGCGCTCGACCAGCTGCTGATCCTCTTCCTGGGTTAGCATGAACACTCCTCGTTGTACTCGCAGGAGGCTTGCATAACTAAACGATCAGGCTTGCAAACATAGACTAGGACTTCTCGCAAAAGTTCTCCCCCTCCAAGCAAGTTTCCGGCATGCACTGATTTGGCACACACGAAAAACGCAGCACGGGCTAGGCCGGCTGCGCGAATAATCTTGTCGCCGGTTTTCTGACGCGTCCAATGCTCCCGACGGGCCAATAAACTCAACGTTTTCCCAGCTTTCGGGCAACCTGCTATTGAGTCGGGGCTCATGCAAAAAGTTCCCATCCCAATAGCCGGCCCATATGACCCCAGCTGTGCACCGTAATTTCACATTGCCACGAATGCCCGGCTATTGTGCCGCTCCCCCCCTCTATATACTAGTGGCCCGTGTGACCCTTTGATTCGCCGATCCAGGCGTCCTGTTTGCGCCAGCCCTTTGGATCGCTTTTTGCGGAATCCTTCAAATGAGCCAACAGTTTCAACACGATGTCCTGGTGATCGGTAGCGGTGCGGCCGGCTTGAGCCTGGCACTCACCCTCCCCAGCCACCTGCGCATTGCGGTCCTGAGCAAGGGCGACCTGGCCAATGGCTCGACATTCTGGGCCCAAGGCGGTGTCGCCGCGGTACTGGACGACACCGACACAGTGCAATCCCACGTCGAAGACACCCTTAACGCCGGCGGCGGCCTGTGCAACGAGGACGCGGTGCGCTTCACCGTCGAGCATAGCCGCGAAGCCATCCAATGGCTGATCGACCAGGGCGTGCCGTTCACCCGCGACGAACACGCGGGCAGCGATGACGGCGGATTCGAGTTCCACCTGACCCGCGAAGGTGGCCACAGCCATCGCCGCATCATCCACGCCGCCGATGCTACTGGCGCCGCCATCTTCAAGACCCTGCTCGAGCAAGCCCGCCAACGCCCCAACATCGAATTGCTGGAGCAACGCGTCGCCGTCGACCTGATCACCGAAAAGCGCCTGGGCCTGGACGGCGAACGCTGCCTCGGCGCCTACGTGCTCAACCGCGCCAGTGGCGAAGTGGACACCTACGGCGCACGCTTCACCATCCTGGCCTCAGGCGGTGCCGCCAAGGTCTACCTCTATACCAGCAACCCCGACGGCGCCTGCGGTGACGGTATCGCCATGGCCTGGCGTTCAGGCTGTCGGGTGGCCAATCTGGAATTCAACCAGTTCCACCCCACCTGCCTGTATCACCCGCAAGCCAAGAGCTTCCTCATCACCGAAGCCCTGCGCGGTGAAGGTGCGCACCTGAAACTTCCCAACGGCGAGCGCTTCATGCAGCGCTTCGACCCCCGCGCCGAACTGGCGCCACGGGATATCGTGGCCCGCGCCATCGACCACGAAATGAAGCGCCTGGGCATCGACTGCGTCTACCTCGACATCAGCCACAAGCCCGAAGCCTTCATCAAGACGCACTTTCCCACCGTCTATGAGCGCTGCCTGGCGTTCAACATCGATATCACCAAAGGCCCGATCCCGGTGGTCCCGGCCGCGCACTACACCTGCGGTGGCGTGATGGTCGACCAACACGGTCGCACCGACGTGCCCGGCCTGTATGCGATCGGCGAAACCAGCTTCACCGGCCTGCACGGCGCCAATCGCATGGCCAGCAACTCGCTGCTCGAATGTTTCGTCTACGCACGCTCGGCGGCCACCGACATCCTTGAACAGCTACCCCGCATCCCGGTGCCCGCTGCCCTGCCGCGCTGGGACGCCAGCCAGGTGACCGACTCCGACGAAGACGTGATCATCGCCCACAACTGGGACGAACTGCGGCGCTTCATGTGGGACTACGTAGGCATTGTGCGCACCAATAAGCGCCTGGCACGGGCTCAACACCGCGTGCGTTTGCTACTGGACGAAATCGACGAGTTCTACAGCAACTACAAAGTCAGCCGCGACCTGATCGAGTTGCGCAACCTGGCCCAGGTTGCCGAGTTGATGATCCGCTCAGCCATGGAACGCAAGGAAAGCCGCGGCCTGCATTACACCCTCGACTACCCGCAGATGCTGCCCGAAGCCCGCGACACTATTCTGGTGCCAGCCACCTACGGCGACTGAACTTCAAGCGCACCCGCAGGCGTCGGTGCACATCGGCGACCTGCGAATCCATCGGCACACAGACCGAACGCACCCACCACTCGCCCTGCACCCGATAGCGCAGCACCACGATCAGCGGCAACGCCAGGCTGTCCGGACGCAGTTGTACGCTGTGCCAGCCGCGCTCGGCACTGAACAATTGCCAGCCATCTTCGTCACGGCGCAGGCCACGAATCGACGAACGGTGAGTCAGCAGGATATGACGCGGCAACACCCAGGCGGCATGGGCCAGGCACACCAGAATGCCAAGGCTTGCGAAGGGCAAATCAATAATCAACAAGGCACCCAGCGCGAACGCCTGGGCAAACAGATACGCCGCCAGCAACAGCCGAGAGGCCTGCCAGCGGCATTCGAAGCGATTACTTGGGCTGGACACGATCCAGAATCTTGCGAACCATGCGCTGCAGCTCCGGATCGTCAGATTCGGCGCGCTCCATGAACCAGCCGAACATGTCCTGGTCTTCGCACGTCAGCAGCCGCTCATAAAGTTCGCGATCCACCTCATCGAGTGTCGAGTACACCTCTCTGGTGAACGGCACCAGCAACACATCCAGCTCCAGCATGCCACGGCGGCTGTGCCAGTAGAGGCGGTTGATTTCTACATCTTCGACCATGGACTGCTCCTCAAATAGCGCGCAAGTATACAGGCCCGACGGCAGCGGAACACTCGGCTTTGGTCGCCCCATACGGAAACTATCCATTTGCCGGGCGCCCCTCTATGATGCACGCATGACTTTTTGACCTGCGAAGACCCATGGCCGACTCTGCATTTTTCTGCCCCCTGACACACGAAGGCGTCCTTGCCGTCCGCGGCTCCGACGCCGCCAAGTTCCTGCAAGGGCAACTGACCTGCAACCTCAATTACCTGAGCGACACCCAGGCCAGCCTTGGCGCGCGTTGTACGCAAAAAGGCCGCATGCAGTCGAGTTTTCGCATCCTGCTGCAAGGTGACGGCGTGTTGCTGGCCATGGCCACTGAGCTGCTCGAACCGCAACTGGCAGACCTGAAGAAATACGCGGTGTTCTCCAAATCCAAACTCACCGACGAAAGCGCCGCCTGGGCACGCTTTGGCCTGTCGAATGCGGATCAAACCCTGGCCACCCTTGGGCTTGAGCTGCCAACTGAAACCGACAGCGTGGTGCGCACCGACACATTGATTGCCATTCGTGTCTCCCAGAACCGCGCCGAACTCTGGGTGCCTGCCGAACACGCCGAAGGCGTACGCCAGCAATTGGCCAGCCAACTGCAACAAGCTGACTTGAATGACTGGTTGCTCGGCCAGATCCGAGCCGGCATCGGCCAGGTCATGCCGCAGACCCGCGAACTGTTTATCCCGCAGATGCTTAACCTGCAGGCCGTAGGCGGCGTCAGCTTCAAAAAAGGCTGCTACACCGGCCAGGAAATCGTCGCGCGCATGCAGTACCTGGGCAAACTCAAGCGTCGCCTGTATCGCCTGAGCCTCAATGCGGCGCAATTGCCCGAGCCAGGCACTCCGCTGTTCTCGCCCAACCATAACAGCGCGATCGGCGAAGTCGTCATCGCGGCAAAAGCTGACCATTCCATTGAACTTCTGGCCGTGCTGCAAGCCGAAGCTGCCGACAGCGGCGATGTGCACGTCGGCACCCTGGAAGGCCCCGGCTTACAACTGCTCGACCTGCCGTACCTACTGGATCGAGATAAAGAGATCCAGCGTTAATCGCCGCACCTTTTTGCAACACCCTAGAGAGCATGAATGAACAAGCTGGCGGAAAAAGTCCAACAGGCTTTGGTAACGGCCATCGACAACGATGACCTGGTTCTGCCGACATTACCGGAAGTGGCCTTGAACATTCGTCAGGCCGCGGAAGACCCGGAGATCAGCATCAGCCACTTGAGCAAAGTGATCGGTCGCGATACCGCGCTGTCGGCGCGCCTGATCAAAGTGGTGAACAGCCCGCTGCTACGCGCAACCCAGGAAGTCACTGATCTGCATACCGCCATCACGCGGCTGGGCACCAACTACAGCAGCAACCTGGCCATCGGTCTGGTCATGGAACAGATCTTCCACGCCCGCTCCGAAGTCGTCGAACTAAAAATGCGCGAAGTGTGGCGCCGCAGCCTGGAAGTGGCGGGCGTGAGTTATGCCTTGTGCCGCAACCACAGCCACCTCAAGCCGGACCAGGCCGCCCTCGGCGGGCTGGTGCATCAGATTGGCGTGCTGCCGATCCTCACCTACGCCGAAGACCGTTACGAGCTGTTGGCCGACCCGGTCAGCCTCAACCATGTCATCGACAGTATTCACCCGTTGCTGGGTGACAAACTGCTGGGTGTGTGGGATTTCCCGGAAATGCTGGCCAAGCTGCCGGGGCAGTACCTGGATTTGGAGCGTGACTCCCCAAGCCTGGACTACATCGACGTGGTGCAAATCGCCGCACTGTATTGCCACCGAGGCACCGCGCATCCATCGGCCAACGTAGACGTTACCAGCCTGCCGGCGCTCAAGAAGCTGCGCATCGACCCCTACAGCGAAACATTGCGTGCCGAGCTGGATGAAGCGCGCTCGATGTTCTATTGACTACCCCGCGATAAAACTCACCCGCACCTTCAACCCCGCCAATTCACCATCATGCAGGCTGATCTGCGCCAAATGCGCCCGGCAGATCTCGCCGACAATCGCCAGCCCCAAGCCCGAGCCCATGCCCTGCTGGCTGCGGCGGTAGAAACGTTCGAAAACCCGGTCCCGCTCATCCAGCGGGATGCCTGGGCCGTCATCTTCAACTTCCAGGATCGCCGGCGCGGTCACCCGCAGAATCACGTTCCCGCCCGATGGGGTGTGGGCCAGGGCGTTATCCACCAGGTTGCTCAGCAGTTCATTCAGCAAGGTCGGCTCACCGCGCAGCCACACCGGTTCGTCCGCCTCCAATGCCAGGGCAACGCCCCGCGCGTGGGCCAGCGGCGCCATGGCCATGCCGAGTTCCCGCGCCAGCTGGCTGAGGTCAAGCAATTGCGCACCGCCCTCGGCAATCGCCCGCGCGCCGTTTTCGATGCGTGCCAGGGACAGCAATTGGTTGGCCAAGTGGGTCAGACGGTCGGTGCCTTGGGCTGCGGTTTCCAAGGTACTGCGCCACGTCGCCGGGTCGCTGCTGCGCAGGCCCAGCTCAAGCCGGGCCTTGAGCGCCGCCAGCGGGGTGCGCAATTCGTGGGCGGCGTCGGCGATAAACTGCGCCTGGCGCTCGAACTGGCCGCGCAAGCGCTCGGTGAAATGATTAAGCGAGCGCACTAACGGGCCGAACTCATGCTGCACCTCCACCAGCGGCAGCGGGCGCAAGTCGTCGGGCTGGCGTTCTTCCACGGCGGTGCGCAGGCGTTCCAGCGGGCGCAGTGCCGCACTCACGGCAAACCACACCAGCAATAACGCACCGACCGCCAGCATGCCCAGGCGCAGCAAAGTGTCGGCCATCAGGCTGCGAGCCATGCTCTCGCGAGCTTCGTCAGTTTCGGCCACGCGAATTTCCGCCATGCCGTTCATGTTCGGCTCTGACACCGCCTTGAGCAGGCTGACCACCCGCACATGCTGGCCCTGGTACATGGCGTTGTAGAACCGCGCCAACGCCGGGTAATCATCGGTGCGCGGCGTGCCCCGCGGTGGGCCAGGGAGGTTTTCGTAGCCGGAGATCAATTTTCGGTCGATGTCATTGACCTGATAATAGATCCGCCCGGCACTGTCGTAGGCGAAGGTATCCAGCGCCACATACGGCACATTGGCACTCAGGGTGCCGTCCACCTGGGTCAACCCGGCGGCGATGGTGCGCGCAGAAGCCAGCAAAGTGCGGTCATAGGCGGTGTCGGCAGCTTCGCGGCCATTCCAGTAAGCACTCATGCCGCTGGCGAGCATCAGCACCACCAGCAGCAGCGCCAGGTTCCACAGCAGCCGCCAGCGCAGGCTGCTGGGCTTATGCATCACGGGCTTCCAGCAAGTAGCCAAGGCCACGGAAGGTCACGATGGCGATGGGCTGGCCGTCGAGCTTCTTGCGCAGGCGGTGCACGTAGATTTCAATCGCGTCGGGGCTGGCTTCCTCGTCCAGGCCGAACACCTGGGAAGCCAGTTGCTCCTTGCTCATCACGCGGCCGGGCCGCGCGATCAGCGCCTCAAGCACCGCCTGCTCGCGAGAGGTCAACGTCATCAGCTCGCCGCCCACGGTGAAACGCCGGGTATCCAGGTCGTAGACCAGCACGCCGCACGCCTGCTGACGTTCACCGCCCAGCACACTGCGGCGCAACAGCGCCTTGACCCGCGCTTCCAGCTCGGTCAACTCGAAGGGCTTGGCCAGGTAGTCATCAGCGCCCAGGTTCAGGCCATGCACACGGTCTTTTACATCACTGCGCGCCGTCAACATCAACACTGGCAGATTTTTCCCACGCGCCCGCAGACGCGCCAACACCTCAAAACCATCCATGCGCGGCAGCCCCACATCGAGGATCACCACCGCATATTCCTCGCTGCTCAAGGCCAGGTCCGCGGCCACGCCGTCGTGCAGTACGTCGACGGTCAAACCCGTGCTCTTGAGCGCTTGGGCAACACTTTCGGCGAGTTGCAGATGGTCTTCAACCAAGAGGACACGCATGGATTTTCACCTCGTTCGGGCATGGTCGACGCCACGCTTTGGCGGGCAGTTTACAGGCGCCGCCTGCCCTGTGAAGCCCGAAAACATTGAAAGGCAGCTGAAAGGTTAGTGAAAGCTTCGCCCTTTAGCATCCAGCAACGGTGGGTAATGCCCGCCGAGCTACCTGATCCGTAGCGATCGAAAAACGCCTCGAAGCGTTTTCGCCAAAATAAGAACAATAACGGAGTACACCACGATGCTGTCGACCCAGCCCCAGGCTTGCCCGCCTGTCCGTTTTTCCCGTCTTGCCAAGACCGCCCTTGCCAGTGCCACCGCCCTTGCCGGCTTTTCGCCGCTTGCCCAGGCTGCCTTCTTTGAAGACAGTAGCGCGACCCTGGAAACCCGCAATATGTACTTCAACCGCGACTTTCGCGACGGCACCAGCGCGCAGCAATCCAAGCGCGACGAATGGGCTCAGGGCTTCATGCTCAACCTGCAATCGGGCTACACCGACGGCACCGTCGGCTTTGGTGTGGACGCGCTGGGCATGCTTGGGGTCAAGCTCGACTCCAGCCCCGACCGCACAGGTTCTGGCTTGCTGCCCACTGACAACGGCCGCGCTGTCGACGACTACGCCAAACTCGGCCTGACCGGCAAAGTGAAGATCTCCGCCACCGAACTCAAGATCGGTGCGCTGATCCCCGAACTGCCGACCCTCAAGCCCAACGACGGCCGCATCCTGCCGCAGACCTTCAACGGTGGCTTGCTGACCTCCAAAGAATTCAAAAACATGGTGTTTACCGGCGGCCGCCTGGACAAAGCCAAAGACCGCGATTCCACCGACTACGAAGAAATCGCCCTCAACAACAAGAACAGCCGTTTCGTCAGCGGCGCTACCGGCAAGCACTTCAACTTCGGCGGCGTGGACTACAAGTTCGCCGACAAGATCACCGGCAGTTACCACTTCGCCCAACTCGATGACGTGTACCGCCAGCACTTCCTCGGCCTGGTTGCCTCGCGCCCGCTCGGCCCCGGCACCTTCGGCACCGACCTGCGCCTGGCCATCAGTGATGACACGGGCGCGGCCCATGGCGGCAAGATCGACAACAGATCGCTCAACGGCCTGTTCAGCTATGCCCTCAATGGCCATAAGCTCAGCGCCGGCTACCAGCACATGTCCGGCGACAGCGCCTTTCCGTATGTGGATGGGGCCGACCCGTACCTGGTCAACTTCGTACAGATCAACGACTTTGCCGGCGCCGAAGAACGCTCCTGGCAAGCGCGCTACGACTACGACTTCGCCAAGCTGGGCATTCCCGGCCTGAGCTTCATGAGCCGTTACCTGTCGGGTGACAACATCAAGCTCAAGAACGGTGAGACCGGCAAGGAGTGGGAACGCAACAGCGAGATCCGCTACATCGTACAAAGTGGCACGTTCAAGGATGTCGCGTTTCGCCTGCGTAATGCCACGTACCGTTCCAACTACTCGGCCCGTGATGCGGATGAAGTACGCGTGCTGGTCAGCTATAGCGTCGCACTTTGGTAGTAGCCCCTAAATAACAACAAGACGGAGATTCAAATGACCTATTCACTGCGTAAATTGGCCCTCGCCGCCGGCTGCATGTTGTTCGCCGGCCAACTGCTGGCCGCCGACGAACCCAAACGCCCGGAATGCATCGCCCCAGCCTCCCCCGGCGGTGGTTTTGACCTGACCTGCAAACTGGCGCAAAGCGCGTTGGTCAATGAGAAGCTGCTGAGTAAACCGATGCGTGTGACCTACATGCCCGGCGGCGTGGGCGCGGTGGCCTATAACGCGGTGGTAGCACAGCGCCCAGCGGACGGCGGCACACTGGTGGCCTGGTCCAGCGGTTCGCTGTTGAACCTGGCCCAGGGCAAGTTCGGCCGTTTTGATGAAAGCGCCGTGCGTTGGTTGGCAGCGGTCGGCACCAGCTACGGTGCCATCGCAGTGAAAAGCGATTCGCCCTACAAGACCCTCGACGATCTCGTCAAAGCCTTGAAGAAAGATCCGGGCAGCGTGGTGATCGGTTCCGGCGGCACCGTAGGCAGTCAGGACTGGATGCAAACCGCCCTGATCGCCAAGGCCGCCGGCATCAACCCGCGCGAACTGCGTTATGTCGCCCTCGAAGGCGGCGGTGAAATCGCCACCGCCCTGCTCGGCGGCCACATCCAGGTGGGCAGCACCGACATCTCCGACTCCATGCCGCACATCCTCAGCGGTGACATGCGCCTGCTAGCGGTGTTCGCCGAAGAGCGCCTGGACGAGCCGGAAATGAAGAACATTCCGACCGCCAAAGAGCAAGGCTACGACATCGTCTGGCCAGTGGTCCGCGGTTTCTACCTCGGGCCAAAAGTCAGCGATGCCGACTACGCCTGGTGGAAAGGAGCGTTCGACAAACTGCTGGCCTCCGAAGAGTTCGCCAAGCTGCGTGACCAGCGCGAGCTGTTCCCGTTTGCCATGACCGGCCCGGAGCTCGACACCTACGTGAAGAAACAGGTGGCTGACTACAAAGTGCTGGCCAAAGAGTTCGGCCTGATCCAGTAATCGCCCCTCTTTTGCACGGCTGCGCCCTCTTTAACGGGCGGCGCGGCCCAGGAGTTCCACATGCTCTTACAACGCATTTTCGCCTCGGTGATGCTGCTGGTCTGCGCCGGCCTGGCACTGATGGCCTGGCCGTATCAGGCGGCGTTTTCCTACGAGCCGGTCGGCCCACGTGCCTTTCCGCTGCTGATGCTCGGCCTGATGAGCCTGGGCCTGATCTACATGATCTTTCGCCCGCAGCCAACCAAGCACACCGAAGAAGAACCCGCGCTGGACCGCGAAACCCTGATCAAGATCTGCATTTGCGTCGCGCTGCTGATCGTGTTCGCCGGCACTTTCGAGCCCTTGGGCTTCATCCTCAGCAGCATGTTGATCGGTATTCCGATGGCACGCCTGTATGGCGGCCGCTGGTTGCCCAGCGTAGTGATCGTCACCCTCATGGCTATCGGCCTGTACCTGCTGTTCGACAAGGCCATGGATGTACCGCTGCCCCTCGGCCTGCTTGAAGTTCTGGAGAACTGATATGGATACGTTCAGCTATTTGGGCCAGGGCTTCGGCGTTGCACTGACCCCTTACAATCTGGTGACCGCGCTGTGTGGCACCTTGATCGGCACCGTGGTCGGCCTGTTGCCAGGCCTTGGCCCGATCAACGGCGTGGCCTTGTTGATCCCCATCGCGTTCGCGTTGGGCCTGCCGCCGGAATCGGCGCTGATCCTGCTCGCAGCCGTGTACCTGGGCTGCGAATACGGCGGCCGTATCAGCTCGATCCTGCTCAACATCCCGGGCGAAGCTTCTACCGTAATGACTACCCTCGACGGCTACCCGATGGCCCGCAAAGGCCTGGCCGGTGTGGCGTTGTCGCTGTCGGCATGGAGTTCGTTCATCGGCGCGTTTATCGCCACCTGCGGCATGGTGCTGTTTGCGCCGCTGCTGGCCAAATGGGCGATTGCCTTCGGCCCGGCGGAATATTTCGTACTGATGGTGTTCGCGATTGTCTGCCTGGGCGGCATGGCCGGTGACAAACCGCTGAAGACGTTTGTTGCAGCGCTGATCGGCCTGTTCCTCTCGGCCGTGGGCATCGATGCCAACAGCGGCGTGTACCGTTTTACCGGCGACAACATCCACCTCACCGACGGCATCCAGTTTGTGGTGTTGGTACTGGGTCTGTTTTCCATCAGCGAAATCCTGTTGCTGTTGGAAAAAACCCACCGTGGCCAGGAAGCGGTAAAAGCCACCGGGCGCATGATGTTCAATCTGAAGGAAGCCGGTGCTGTCTTTGTAGTTAACATCCGCTGCGGCCTGCTCGGTTTCATCATGGGCGTGCTGCCGGGTGCTGGTGCAACCCTCGCTTCGGCTGTTGCCTACATGACCGAGAAACGCCTGGCCGGTGCCAGCGGCAAATTCGGCCAGGGCGACATGCGCGGCCTCGCTGCGCCGGAAACTGCAATCGGTGCGTCCGCCTGCGGTGCCCTGGTGCCGATGCTCACCCTAGGCGTACCCGGTTCGGGCACCACGGCGGTGATGATCGGCGCGCTGTCGCTGTACAACATCACACCCGGCCCGCTGCTGTTCCAACAGCAACCGGACATCGTCTGGGGCCTGATCGCTTCGTTGTTTGTCGCCAACATCATGCTGGTGATCCTCAACATCCCGATGATCCGCATCTTCACGCGCATCCTCGCCGTACCGAACTGGGCGCTGGTGCCGGTGATCGCCATCATCACCGCCATCGGTGTGTACGCGGTTCACGCCACCACCTTCGACCTGTTCCTGATGGTCGGCATCGGCATCTTCGGTTACATCCTGCGCAAGCTGGACTTCCCGCTGTCGCCGGTACTGCTGGGCTTTATCCTCGGTGGCCTGATGGAGCAGAACCTGCGCCGCGCGCTGTCGATCTCCAACGGCGCGCTGGAAATCCTCTGGTCCAGCCCGATCACCTTTGGCGTGTGGGTACTGACGGCGATCATGTTGTTCGTGCCGCTGCTGCGTATCTGGCGTAAACGTGCCCAACAGCGTCGCGCCCTGGCCGATGTCTGAGGTCACCTTTAAACAATGGTGGGCAACACCGCTGGTCGGCCTGGCCGGCGGTTACCTGGCCAGCCTCGTCGGCTGGCCTTTGCCCTATATGGTCGGCTCGTTGCTGGCGATCATCCTGGTGCGTTGCCTCACGCCGTGGCAGTTGGCGGAGATTCCCGGCGGACGCAAATGTGGCCAATGGGTCGTAGGCATCGGCATCGGGCTGCACTTCACGCCGGTGGTGATCGAGCAAGTGATGAGCCACTTCGGCCTGATTTTCTTCGGTGCGCTGATCACCAGCCTGTCGAGCGTGGTCGGCGTGTGGTTGATGCGCCGCAGCGGCGAAGACCGCGCCACCGCGTTTTTCTCCAGCATGCCGGGCGGTTCCGGTGAAATGGTCAACCTCGGCGCCCGTAATGGCGCAGTGCTCAGCCGTGTCGCAGCGGGGCAAAGTTTGCGTGTGCTGGTGGTGGTGCTGTGTGTGCCGGCGATCTTCAAGTACTTGCTCGAAGGCGGCACGCCGCAGTTTCACCCGGCGCCAGTGAGTTGGGGTTGGCTGGCGCTGCTGTTCCCGCTGGGCGCGCTGGTGGCCTGGGGCTGGCAGCGTTTACGTCAGCCAAACCCGTGGTTGTTCGGGCCACTGTTGGTCAGCGCGACTGCCAGTGTTGTCTGGGACTTGCATTACGGCCTGCCGGACGGCGGCAGCCAGATCGGCCAGTGGCTGATCGGCAGCGGCCTGGGCTGCCACTTCAACCGTCAGTTCTTCCGTCGTGCGCCGTCGTTCATGGGCCGTACCTTGATCGGCACCGCCTTGACCATGGCGCTTGCGACGTTGGCGGCGGTGGGCTTGAGCGCGCTGACGCAGCTGGATTTGCGCTCACTCACCCTGGGCATGATGCCGGGCGGCATTGCCGAAATGAGCCTCACGGCAGAGACTTTGCAGCTGTCGGTGCCTTTGGTAACGGCAATGCAGGTAATGCGCTTGTTGTTTGTGCTGTTTTTGGCTGAGCCGTTGTTCAGGCACTGGAATCGTCAGCCGGAAAAAATCTAAGCCTTCAAAAAACTCCAATGTGGGAGCTGGCTTGCCTGCGATAGCGGTGGTTCAGTCAATAAATGTATCGGCTGACAGACCGTCATCGCAGGCAAGCCAGCTCCCACATTAGTTTGTGACTAACCTTTAGAGTGGCGGCAACCGCCACTCAATCGGCGTCTCGCCATTCTGCTCAAGAAACTTGTTGGTACGACCGAAGTGCCCACACCCCAAAAACCCGCGATACGCCGACAGCGGCGACGGGTGCACCGAGGTCAGCACCAGGTGCTTGGTCGCATCCACCAGCTTTTGCTTGCCTTGCGCATGGGCGCCCCACAACAGGAACACCAGGTGCGGCTGGTGCTCGCTGACCACTTCGATCACACGATCGGTAAAGAACTGCCAGCCCTTGCCCGCGTGGGCATTGGCATTCGCGCGCTCCACGGTCATGGTGGTGTTGAGCATCAGCACGCCCTGTTCGGCCCAGCTTTGCAGGCAGCCGTGGTTGGGAATGTCGATGTTCAGGTCGCGCTTGAGTTCTTTGTAGATATTGACCAGCGACGGCGGCGTTGGCACGCCCGGTTGTACCGAGAAGCACAGGCCATGGGCCTGGCCGGGGCCGTGGTATGGGTCCTGGCCGAGGATCACCACCTTGACCTTGTCCAACGGCGTGGAGTTGAGCGCATTGAAGATCAGCGGGCCAGGCGGGTAGATCTCTTTGCCGGCGGCATGTTCCTGGCGCAGGAACTCGCGTAGTTCGGCCATGTAGGGCTTGTCGAACTCATCCCGCAGGGCGTGTTTCCAGCTGGGTTCGAGTTTGATGCGGTCGCCTTCGGTCATGGTGTGTTCATCGTGTAAAAAAGAATGGGCGAACCCTAGGAAAGCCGACCCCGCTTGTCAATTGATCTGACACATCATCGGCACTTTCCTTTGAAGCGTTCATACTGAACCTTCACTTTCTCGATTGAGGTCACGATGAACCTGCACTTCGAAGAGCTGACCGGCAGCGACGGTGCCCGCCTCGGCATCGCCAGCCTGGACGCGGAAAAATCCCTCAACGCGCTGTCCCTGCCCATGATCCTGGCCTTGGACGAACGCCTGGAGGCCTGGGCCAAAGACCCGAATATCGTGTGTGTACTGCTGTGCGGCAATGGCCCCAAAGCCTTTTGCGCCGGTGGCGAAGTCCGCAGCCTGGCCCAGGCCTGCCGTGAACTCCCCGGCGAAGTGCCCGCCCTGGCCGCGCAGTTCTTCGCCGCTGAATACCGCCTCGACTACCGCCTGCACACCTACCCCAAACCGCTGATCTGCTGGGGGCACGGTTATGTGCTCGGCGGTGGTATGGGCCTGCTGCAGAGCGCTTCGGTGCGTATCGTCACGCCGAGCAGCCGCCTGGCCATGCCCGAGATCAGCATCGGCTTGTACCCGGATGTGGGGGCCAGTTGGTTCCTGTCGCGGTTACCGGGCAAGCTGGGGTTATTCCTTGGCCTCACCGGCGCCCATATCAACGGCCGCGATGCGTTGGACCTGGGCCTGGCCGACCGTTTCCTGCGCGATGACCAGCAGGAAGCGTTGATAGATGGCCTGCTGCAATTGAACTGGCAGGAACAAACCGCGATGCAGCTCAACAGCCTGCTCAAGGCGCTCGCCCAGGAAGCCGTCGACCAGCAACCCGAAGCGCAATGGCTGCCGCGCCGTGCGCAGATCGACGAATGGCTGGATGTGGCTGATGTGCGCTGTGCCTGGCGCGCCTTGAGCCCGTTACGTGAGCACGCCGACCCGCTGTTCAGCCGCGCCGGCAAAAACCTGAGTGAAGGCTGCCCGCTGACCGCGCACCTGGTGTGGGAGCAGATCCAGCGGGCGCGGCACCTGTCGTTGGCCGAGGTGTTCCAGATGGAATACACACTGAGCCTCAATTGCTGCCGTTACCCGGAGTTTGCCGAAGGCGTGCGGGCGCGCTTGATCGACAAGGACCAGACGCCCCATTGGCACTGGCCGGATATCAATACGATCCCGGACGCGGTGGTGCAGGCGCATTTCAACAAGGTGTGGGAAGGCCGGCATCCGCTGGCGGATTTGTCCGATTACTGAAAAGTGTCGCCCACAAAAAACGGCGCTTCCTGCGCCGTTTGCATTCAAGGCCTGTCAGCGGTGACCGCCGCGGCCACCTCCATGATCGCCACCCCGACCGTGCCCGCCTCTGCCGCCGTGATCGCCCCAACCCTGGTTCGGATAAGGCCGGTAACCGCCCCTTGGGCCCGAGGGGTAGTAGCGCGGGGCCGGTTGGTAATAACGCGGCGCCGAGTAGTAACGCGGTGCGGGGGCGTAATAGCGCGGAGCCGGTGCGTAATAACGTGGCGCCGAATAGTACGTGCCACCGCCGTAGTAATACGCCGGCGCCGGCGCGGTGTAGACCTCGGATCGATAGTAGCTACCGCCTCCATCGTAGTAGGGCACACAAGCAGAAAGGGTAAGACCGAGTAAAGCGCTGAGCAGCAGTCGTCGATACATGGCGGCCTCCTGGACCGCGGAAGAGCACCTCCAGCGACGCGGGAGGGCGGCACCCGGCTTTCGCCGAATGACACAGTATCGGACATCGAAAACCAGATCTGGTGCGTTTTGGTAACAACTTGATACATGACCGTAGGCGGTCGATACGATCCGTTGCGCATCCCGGTAACTATCAAGTTACTTTATCGATTCAGTAAATTTTGCTGGCCCGGAACCTTGTCGATTGCGATGATGTCACTATGACATCGCACATGGCCAGGGAGGCTCTATCGTGCGCCCCTCGCCAATATCGCCGGATTAGAGTCATGAAAATTTCAACCAAGCTGCTGCTTTCATTCCTACTGTGCGCACTGGTCACCCTCGGGGTTGGCCTGCTGGGTATCAAAAGCGTCGTGCGCCTTTCCAGCGCATTGGAACTCACGTTCTCCAACAACCTGGTTTCCGTCAGCAACACGGCAAGTACGCTCAATGGTCTGGTCGCCCACAACCGTGGTCTGTACCGTTTGCTGGACGCCAGCAAGGGCGACGTCTCCGCCCAGGACCGCGACCGCGTGACCCAGGACATCGCCAACGAACTCAAACGCAGCCAGAGCGCCTACGCCACCTACCGCGCCACGCCGCTGGCAGACGACGAACGGGCAGCCGGTGACAAGCTCGACCAGATCTGGCCCACATACATCAGCAACTCCGAGCGCATCGTCGCGATGATGAACGGCGGCCAGCTCGAGCAGGCGCGCGCTCAGCTCAACAGCACCAACAATGAGCTGTTCCGTCAGGCGCGCGAGCTGATCCGTGTGATTATCGATTCCAACAACCGCCAGATCCAGGAAGGCGCCGCCGCCGCCGCCGACCTGCGCAGCAGCGCGTTGACCTGGATGATCAGCGGCATCGTGCTGGCCTTCATCATCGCCCTCATCATTGGCGTGCTGATCACCCGCCTGATCACCCGCCCTATCGCCCAGGCCGTCGAGAGCGCCCAACGCATTGCCAAGGGTGACCTGACCCAAGCCATCATCACCGACCGTACTGACGAAGCCGGAAAATTGTTGATGGCATTGGCCGACATGCAGGGCGGGCTGAAAAGCACGCTGGTGGAAATCGCCAACGCCGCCGACCAGCTCGCCTCCGCCGCTGAAGAACTCAGTGCGGTCACCGACGAAAGCAGCCGTGGCCTCACGCGCCAGAATGACGAAATCCAGCAAGCCGCCACTGCCGTCAACCAGATGACGGCGGCGGTGGATGAAGTGGCAAGCAATGCGGTGTCGACCTCCGAAGCCTCGCGCCAGGCCACCACTGAAGCGGAGGAAGGCCGTGAGCAGGTGGCGCAGGCCGTGTCCGGTATGAGTTCGATGGTGGTCGAGATCAACGATTCGACACAATCGGTGGCCGACCTGGCCAGCCAGGTGCGCGAGATCGGCAAGGTGATCGACGTGATCCGCGGTATCGCCGACCAGACCAACCTGCTGGCCCTTAACGCCGCCATCGAAGCCGCACGCGCGGGTGAGCAAGGCCGTGGTTTTGCGGTGGTGGCCGATGAAGTCCGCGCGCTGGCCCATCGCACCCAGACCTCCACCGTCGATATCGAAAAAATGATCGGCGAAGTGCAGGTCGGCGCCGATGACGCCGTGGCAGCCATGAACAAAAGCCTGACCTGGGCCAACAACACCCAAACCCTGGCGCAAAACGCCGGCGAAGCCCTGGAACGCATCACCGCCAGCGTGGCGAAGATCAACGAACGCAACCTGGTGATCGCCTCCGCGTCGGAAGAGCAGGCGCAGGTAGCCCGCGAAGTGGACCGCAACCTCCTCAACATCCAGGACCTGTCGACCCAGACCGCTGCCGGTGCCAACCAGACCAACGCCTCCAGCCAGGACCTGTCCCGCTTGGCCACCTCATTCAACGTGCTGGTCAGCAAGTTCCGGTTGTAACCGCCTCATTGCAGTGCGCCAACGCACCCGAGTGGCGCACGCACACCCCTCTTCCCCGCCACGCCCGGCCGTAAACCGGGCCTCTGGCCCAGTTGGCACGACTCTCGCTTTGCCTCTCCCGTGCAGGATTCATCACAGGTTCGCGGCACCACAATTTGCAATGGCCGACTAGGGTTCCGGCTCGCTTGAAAAGCGAGTGGCTGGTCCGAGAGTTGGCGACCTCCAGTTGAGGTTACACGGCGGGATAAAAGCCCGGGAGACAAGCCACCGTTCACGGTGCCGCGTTGCTCCTGCTCGCCCATGTTCAACTGGAGAAGCCCCATGCCCACAATCCGTTTACCCGCCCTGCTCGCCGCCGCCTTCGCCGCCGTGCTGAGCTTTCAAACCCAAGCCGCGACCAAAGACCACTTCAGTGTGTGCTGGACTATCTATGCCGGCTGGATGCCGTGGGAATACGCCGGCAGCCAAGGCATCCTCGACAAGTGGGCCAAGAAGTACGGCATCAAGATCGACATGGTGCAGCTCAATGACTATGTCGAGTCCATCAACCAATACACCGCCGGCCAGTTCGACGGCTGCACCATGACCAACATGGACGCCCTGACCATTCCCGCCGCCGGTGGTGTGGACAGCACCGCGCTGGTGGTCAGCGACTTTTCCAACGGCAATGATGGCGTGGTGGTCAAGGGCACCGGCAAGACCGTGGCCGACCTCAAGGGCATGAACGTCAACCTGGTGGAACTCTCGGTGTCCCACTACCTGCTGGCCCGCGCGCTGGAGTCGGCTGACCTCACCGAAAAAGACCTGAAAGTGGTCAACACCTCCGACGCCGACATCGCCGCCGCCTTCAACACCGACCAGGTGCAAGCCGTGACCACCTGGAACCCGATGCTCTCCGAGATCAAGGCTAAACCGGGCGTCACCCAAGTGTTCGACTCCAGCAAAGTGCCCGGCGAAATCATGGACATGATGGTGGTCAACACCCAAACCCTCAAAGACAACCCGGCCCTGGGCAAAGCGCTGACCGGTGCCTGGTTTGAAGTGGTCGCGCTGATGAACGCCAAAAACGCTGCCAGCACCGCGGCGCTTGAACATATGGCCAAGGCCTCCGGCACCGACCTCAAGGGTTTCCAGGCGCAACTGGACACCACCAAGCTGTTCGCCACGCCCAAGGAAGCGCTGGCGTTCGCCACCAGCGCGCAACTGCCCGCCACCCTGCGCAAGGTCGCCGAGTTCTCGTTTGAACACGGCCTGCTCGGCGAAGGGGCCAGGGACGCCAGCGCCGTGGGCATGAGCTTCGCCAATGGCATCACCAGCGGCGACACCGCCAACCTCAAGCTGCATTTCGACCCCAGCTACGTGCAGATGGCCGCCGACGGCACGCTGTAAGAGGACCCGGCCATGCGCCTGATCAACCGTCACCCGGAACGCTCCAGCCGCCTGCTGTTGGTGCTGCTGCCGTTCGCCCTGCTGCTGTTCGCCTACTTTGTAGGCTCGGCCGAGCGCCTGGCGGATAACCCCAACGACAAACTGCTGCCCAGCGCCGCGCAAATGGGCGACGCGGTGAAACGCCTGGCGTTCAGCGCCGATACGCGCACCGGTGAATATGTGCTGTGGCAAGACAGCGCCTCCAGCCTGCGCCGCCTGGCAATCGGCTTGGGCATCAGCGCCCTCGCCGGCCTGTGCCTGGGCATCGCCGCCGGCACACTGCCGTTGTTTGGCGCGCCGTTGTCGCCACTGCTCACGGTGCTGTCAATGGTGCCGCCACTGGCGATCCTGCCGATTCTGTTCATCGTGTTTGGGCTGGGAGAGTTGTCCAAAGTCATGCTGATCGTCATCGGTGTAACACCGTGCCTGGCGCGCGACCTGGAACAGCGCGCCCGGGAAATACCCGTCGAGTTGCTGGTCAAGGCACAGACCCTCGGCGCTTCCACCTGGACCTTGATGCTGCGCGTGGTACTGCCGCAACTGCTGCCGCGCTTGCTGATCTCGCTGCGGCTGATGCTCGGCTCGGCGTGGTTGTTCCTGATCGCCGCCGAAGCCATCGCCTCCACCGACGGCCTCGGCTACCGGATCTTCCTGGTGCGCCGCTACCTGGCGATGGACGTGATCTTGCCCTACGTGGTGTGGATCACCCTGCTCGCCTGGCTGATGGACTGGGGCCTCAAAACCCTCACACGGCGTGCGTTCCCCTGGTACGAAGGAGCGCGGCCATGAGTTTTATCAGCGTCAACAATGTGTGGCAGCGCTATGGCGAACAGGTGGTGCTGGAAGGGCTCAACCTGCATGTCGATGAGGGTGAGTTTTGCACCCTGGTCGGCACGTCCGGCTGCGGTAAATCGACCTTCCTGCGCTTGTTACTGGGCCAGGAAACCGCGAGCAAAGGCCAGATCCTGCTGGACGGCCAACCACTTGCCGGCGAGCCGGATGCCAGCCGTGGCGTGGTGTTCCAGCGTTACTCGGTGTTCCCGCATTTGACGGTGCTGGACAACGTTGCGCTTGGCCTTGAGCTACCGCGCTCGCCGCTGCTGGGACGGCTGTTCGGCAAAGCCAAACAAGACGCACGGGAACAGGCCGCCGCCCTGCTGCAAAAAGTCGGCCTCGGCCACGCACTGGACAAATACCCGGCGCAGCTCTCCGGCGGCATGCAGCAACGCCTGGCCATCGCCCAAGCCCTGATCATGAAACCCCGCGTGTTGTTGTTGGACGAACCCTTCGGCGCCCTCGACCCGGGCATTCGCAAAGACATGCATCAGCTGTTGCTGGCGCTATGGCGCGAAACCCGGCTGACGGTGTTCATGGTCACCCACGACCTCAGCGAAGGTTTCAGCCTCGGCACGCGCTTGCTGGTGTTCGACAAAGTTCGTGTCGACCCCCACGCCCCCGGCGCCTATGGCGCGCGCATCACCTACGACATCCCTTTGAACAGCGAGCGCCGTAAAGCGCTGGCCGCCGAACTTGGAGCGACTTGCAAATGACCGATTCCATTCAACTGTTCCCACCCTTCGCCGAAGAAATGCTGCCCGGCGGCGGCCACCGCTCCTTTGTGCTCAAGCGCGGCCAACTGCTGCGCCTCACGGATATTCGCGGTGGTGCCAACGTCAGCCTGACCCTGCTCAATGCCAATGAAAAAACCGAGCGTCTGAACCTGCCCGACAGCCTCAAATGCCAACACACCGCCAAGCTCACCCGCGGCCATTGCCTGTACTCGGACATGGGCCGCGTGCTGGCCGCCATCACCGCCGACACCTGCGGCTGGAGTGACAGCATCGGCGGCGTGCTGTGCGCCGCCGAAGTGGCCGAGAAGTACGGCCAGGGCCGCTATCAGGAGCTGCGCAACGGCTTCTTTCGCAACGGCACCGACAACCTGTTGGTGGAATTGGGCAAGTGGGGGTTGGGGCTTAGCGACCTGCTGATGACCCTCAACCTGTTCAGCCGGGTCAGCGTTGACGAAGGCGGCGGCCTGCACTTTGTACCGGGCAATTCCAAAGCCGGCGACTACATCGAACTCTACGCGCCGATGGACACACTGGTGGTGCTGACCGCGCTGCAACACCCGATGGACCCCAACCCGAACTACGCGCCGCAACCGCTGAAAATCAGCTGGATGAACGCCGATTCCAGCGTCGCCGAACACTGCCGTACTTCGCGCCCGGAAAACGAGCGCGGCTTTATCAACACCGACCGTCTGTTCGCCTGAGGAACTGCCATGTCTATCGCACTGAAACAACCCGAGGCAGCCGTGTACCGCGCCATCATTCCCGCCGGCGAACCGTGGCTGATGGAGGTCAAGGCCGGGCAGACCCTGCGCATCCTCGACCTGGAGGGCAACCAGGCCGTCGACACGCTGTTCTACAGCCGCAAAAACCCCAAGGAACGCTACGACGTACAGCGCACATTACGCCGGCAAAACCGCGTGTACCTGAGCACCGGCAGCGTGCTGTATTCCAACCTTGGCCAGCCGATGCTGACCATCGTCGATGACACCTGTGGGCGCCACGACACCCTCGGCGGTGCCTGTGCCCAAGAGAGCAACACCGTGCGCTACGCTCTGGAAAAACGCTACATGCACAGCTGCCGCGACAACTACCTGCGCGCCTGCGCCCACGACGGCCGGCTGGGTAAAGGTGACATCGGGCCGAACATCAATTTCTTCATGAATGTGCCGGTCACCGCCGACGGCGGGCTGACCTTTGAAGACGGCATTTCCGCGCCCGGCAAGTACGTCGACCTGCGTGCGCAGATGGACGTGATCGTGCTGATCTCCAACTGCCCGCAACTGAACAATCCATGCAATGGCTACAACCCGACGGCTGCGGAGTTACTGGTATGGAACTGAAAATAAAACGCCTGCGTAAGTGGTTATTCGCCCTGTGCCAGTCCCGAGCCGGGCAATGCATCCGAAAACACTAGCGATCAACTGTGGGAGCTGGCTTGCCTGCGATAGCGGTCCATCAGCCAACCGATAAGCTGACTGCCCTACCGCCATCGCGGGCAAGCCCGGCTCCCACACT
This sequence comes from Pseudomonas sp. PA-6-3C, assembly GCF_021605825.1. Classification (NCBI taxonomy): domain Bacteria; kingdom Pseudomonadati; phylum Pseudomonadota; class Gammaproteobacteria; order Pseudomonadales; family Pseudomonadaceae; genus Pseudomonas; species Pseudomonas sp. PA-6-3C. The sequence goes on along the minus strand of NZ_WKDV01000032.1, from coordinate 24,799 downwards.
GACCACAGGCACTGCGGACGACCGCAGTGCTCCCTCACTTTGCGGGACGGCCCGCAGGGTTTTGCCATGTTCGAAAAACTCTTGATCGCCAACCGTGGCGCCATCGCCTGCCGCATCCTGCGCACCTTGCGCGAGCTGCAGGTCAAAGGCATCGCCGTCTACGCCGAAGCCGACGCAGCCAGCCTGCATATCCAGCAAGCCGACGAGGCCTACAGCCTCGGCGAAGGCGCGGCGGCGGCCACCTACCTGGCAGTGGAAAAAATCCTCGCCACCGCCAAGGCCTGTGGCGCCAAGGCGATTCATCCTGGCTACGGTTTTCTCTCAGAGAACGCCGCCTTTGCCCAAGCCTGCGAAAATGCGGGGATAGCCTTCGTCGGTCCGACACCCGAACAGCTGCGCGTATTCGGCCTCAAGCACACCGCGCGGGCCTTGGCCAAACACCATCAAATTCCATTATTGGAAGGCACCGAGCTGCTCGACAGCCTCGATACAGCGTTGCTGGCGGCCGAAACCGTGAGCTATCCAGTCATGCTCAAAAGCACCGCAGGCGGCGGTGGCATCGGCATGCGTGTGTGCCGCAATGCGACAGAGCTGAGTGAGTCCTTTGAAGCGGTCAAACGCCTGGGGCAAAACAACTTCAGCGATGCCGGTGTGTTTATCGAGAAATACATCGAGCACGCCCGCCACCTGGAAGTGCAGGTGTTCGGCGACGGTTTGGGCGACGTCATCGCCCTTGGCGTGCGCGACTGTTCCGTGCAACGGCGCAACCAGAAAGTCCTCGAAGAAACACCCGCGCCGAACCTGCCCGACGGCATGGCCGAAGCCTTGTGCACGGCGGCCATCACCCTGGCCAGGGCGGTCAATTACCGCAGCGCCGGCACCGTGGAGTTCATCTTTGACAGCGCTGACGGCCGCTTCTACTTCCTCGAAGTGAACACGCGCCTGCAGGTAGAACACGGCGTCACCGAACAAGTCTGGGGCGTCGACCTGGTGCGCTGGATGGTGCAATTGGCGGCGGGTGAACTACCTGCGTTGAGAGAATTGAAGCTGCACCCTCAGGGCCACGCGATTCAGGCGCGGCTGTATGCGGAAGATCCAGGCAAGGATTTCCAGCCGAGCCCAGGCCTGTTAACCCGTGTGGATTTCCCGACGGCTGAAGGTTTGCGGATCGACACCTGGGTGCAAGCCGGTTGCGAGATACCGCCCTACTTCGACCCGATGATCGCCAAGCTCATCACGTGGGCGCCGACCCGCGAACAGGCGCGTCTGAGTCTGCATCAGGCATTGAGCGACAGCCAGCTCTACGGCGTGGAAACCAACCGCGACTACCTGCGCCAAATCCTGCTGGCCACGCCGTTTGCCAGCGGCCGCCCGTGGACGCGTTGCCTGGAAGGCCTGGTCTACAGCGCCAGCACCTTCGAAGTGCTCAGCGCCGGCACCCAAACCAGTGTGCAGGACTACCCCGGCCGCCTCGGCTACTGGGCCGTCGGTGTGCCGCCCTCCGGGCCAATGGACAGCCGCGCACTGCGCCTGGGCAATCGCCTGCTGGGTAACGACGACGGCGCGGCGGCGCTGGAAATCACCATGAATGGGCCGCTGTTGCGCTTTAATTGCGCGGCGGTCGTCGCTGTTACCGGCGCAGCCATCACGCTGTTGCTGAACGACCAACCAGTGCCGATGAACACAGCGTTGCGGATTGAAGCAGGCGCGGTGTTGAGCCTTGGCAGCATCATAGGTGCCGGTGCGCGCAGCTATCTGTGCCTGCGCGGCGGGTTGCAAGTGCCGGATTACCTGGGCAGCAAAAGCACCTTCACCCTCGGCCAGTTCGGCGGGCACGCAGGGCGCGCTTTACGCACTGGCGATGTGTTGCATTTGCTGCCACTGACAGACGCCGACGCCGGCCAGCAATTGATCGCTGAACCCCTGCCTGCGGTGCGCACGCTGCGGGTGATTTATGGCCCGCACGGCGCGCCGGAATACTTCAAGCCTGAATACATCGACACCTTCTTCGCCACCCAATGGGAAGTGCACTTCAACTCCAGCCGCACCGGCGTGCGACTGATCGGGCCAAAACCTTTATGGGCGCGCACGGACGGTGGCGAAGCGGGGCTGCATCCGTCGAATATTCATGACAACCCCTATGCCATCGGCGCGGTGGATTTCACCGGGGACATGCCCGTGATCCTGGGGCCGGATGGGCCGAGCCTGGGCGGGTTTGTGTGCCCGGTGACGGTGATCGAGGCGGACCTTTGGCAGTTGGGGCAACTCAAGGCCGGGGACAAACTGCGGTTCGAACCGGTGAACCTCAAAACCGCCCGCGACCTCGCCCTGAAATGGGATCAATGTGGGAGCTGGCTTGCCTGCGATCCAGACAACTCGGTACCTCAGGCAGACCACATTGATGCCATCGCGGGCAAGCCCGGCTCCCACATCGACCGTGGCCCACTTACGATCGGATCGCCTGTGGTGCTGGAGTTGGGTGAAAGCGACACCCGCCTCGTCGCCCGCCTCGCCGGCGACACTCACCTGCTGCTGGAAATCGGCGCCCCCGAGCTGGACCTGGTGCTGCGCTTTCGTGCTCATGCACTCATGCAAGCCCTGGAAACTCTCGCCCTGCCAGGTGTCATCGACCTGACCCCAGGCATCCGTTCCCTGCAAATCCACTACCAGCCCGAACAACTGCCGCTGGCCGGTTTACTGGCGTTGATCACCACGCAATGGGCCGCTGTGTGCGCCACCCCCAACCTGCAAGTGCCCTCGCGCATCGTGCACTTGCCGCTGTCGTGGGACGACCCGGCGTGCCAGCTGGCGATCGAAAAATACATGACCACCGTGCGCAAGGACGCGCCGTGGTGCCCGAGCAACCTGGAGTTCATCCGTCGCATCAACGACCTCGCCAACCTCGATGAAGTGCGCCACACCGTGTTCGATGCCAGCTACCTGGTAATGGGCCTGGGTGACGTTTACCTCGGTGCCCCGGTGGCCACACCGCTGGACCCGCGTCACCGTCTGGTGACCACCAAATACAACCCGGCGCGCACCTGGACCGCCGAGAATTCGGTGGGCATTGGCGGCGCTTATTTGTGCGTGTACGGCATGGAAGGCCCAGGCGGTTATCAGTTTGTGGGCCGCACCTTGCAGATGTGGAACCGCTACCGGGAGGTCTCGGCGTTTGATGGCAAGCCGTGGTTATTGCGGTTCTTTGACCAGATCCGTTTTTACCCGGTGACGGCTGATGAGCTGGTGCAGATCCGGCGCGACTTTCCGCTGGGGCGCTTTGAATTGAGCATCGAGCACAGCCAGTTGAACCTCGCGGAGTATCAGGTTTTCCTCGCGCGCGAAGCCGCAAGCATTGGCGCGTTTCGTAAGCATCAGCAGCACGCCTTCAATGCCGAGCGTGAACGCTGGATTGCCAGTGGCCAGGCGCATTTCGACAGCGAAGAACTCGCGGCACCACAAGGTGCAGACACGCCGTTGCAGGCCAACCAAATCAGTGTCGACAGCCCGATCGCCGGCAACCTCTGGCAAGTCCAGGTGGCTAACGGCGAGCGCGTGTCGGCTGGCGATGTGCTGGTGATTCTGGAGTCAATGAAAATGGAAATCCCGGTAGTGGCGCCGTTCGCCGGCACCGTGCGCGAGATCCCCGTGCAACCCGGCAGCGGCATCGGCGCCGGGCAACGGGTGGTGGTGCTCGAACGTGACTGACTCTTCTATTTCTACAGGCGGACAAGCCATGAACCTGCAACTGGACAACCTGCGCAATGCCTACCTGAGCGGCGACACCACGCCCCGTGAAGTGCTGCTGCACCTGCGCGAGAAAGCCGCGCACTTGAACCCCGATTATCACCTGTTTATCCACTTGCTTACCGAAGCGGAGCTGGAGCCGTACCTGGCCGCATTGGACGCGCGTGAACCGGCTGAGTTGCCGTTATTCGGCGTACCGTTTGCGATCAAAGACAACATCGACTTGGCTGGCATTCCCACCACCGCCGCGTGCCCGGCGTTCGCCTATGTGCCGCAGCGCAACGCGAGCATTGTCGAGCAGTTGATCGCCTTGGGCGCGGTGCCAGTGGGCAAGACCAACCTCGACCAGTTCGCCACCGGGCTCAATGGCAGCCGCTCGCCGTATGGCGCGTGCCCCAACAGCGTGTTGCCGGAGTATCCGTCGGGCGGCTCCAGCGCCGGGTCGTCGCTGGCCGTCGCGTTGGGTGTCGCGAGTTTTGCCCTGGGCACCGACACGGCCGGTTCCGGACGGGTGCCGGCGGCGCTGAATAACCTGGTGGGGCTCAAGGCGAGCAAAGGCTTGATCTCCACAGCCGGCGTGGTGCCGGCGTGCCGCACGCTGGATTGCGTCACCACCTTTACCCGCACCGCGCGCGAGGCCAGCCAGTTACTGGCGCTGACTGCCAAACTCGATCCGTTGGATGCGTACAGCCGAGCGAACCCGGCGTGGAATGATGCATCGGCGTTTGGCGCACCCCGCGCGTTTCGTTTTGGCGTACCGCGCGAGCAGGACCTGGAGTACTTCGGCTGCGAGCAAGGCCCGCAGTTGTTTGCGCAAGCCATCGACCGCTTGATTGCACTGGGTGGCGAGCCGGTGACGCTGGACCTGTCGCCCTTCCTGGAAGCCGCGCGCCTGCTCTACGAAGGGCCGTGGGTGGCTGAACGCTACAGCGTGGCCGGTGAACTGATGGAGCAGAACCCCGAGGCCGTGCTGCCGGTAATTCGTGCGGTGCTGGCCAAGGCGCCTGCGGTAAACGGCGTGCAGACCTTCCGTGCGCAGTACCGCCTGCAAGCCTTGAAAGCGCAGTGCGATGGCATGCTTGAAGGCCTCGACTGCGTACTGACGCCGACCATCGGCCGCCCGGTGACGCTGGAAGAACTGCGCGCCGAACCGGTGCTGCGCAACGCCGAGCTGGGCTACTACACCAACTTCATGAACCTGCTGGATTACGCCGCCGTCGCCGTGCCCAGCGGCTTTATGCACAACGGTTTGCCTTGGGGTGTGACGCTGTTTGGCCGAGCGTTCACCGACCAATACCTGTTGGGCGTGGCAGATGCGTTGCAGCGCCAGCACGATACGTCGCTGCCTGTGCCTGTCGGCAGCGCAGGTCATGACTTTACCCGGCTGGTGGTGTGCGGCGCGCACCTGCAGGGGCTGGCGCTTAACGGCCAATTAGTGCGGCGTGGCGCGCGCCTGCTGGAGCGCACCCACAGCTCGGCCGACTATCAGTTGTTCGCGCTGGCCGGTGGGCCACCCTATCGCCCCGGCATGCTGCGGGTGAGCGAAGGCGGCGTGGCTATTGAGGTGGAAGTGTGGGAACTGCCGAGCCGCGAATTGGGCTCCTTCCTCACCGGTATCCCCGCACCGTTGGGCCTGGGCAAGGTGCAACTGGCCGACGGGCGTTGGGAAACCGGCTTCATCTGCGAGCCCTATGGCTTGACCGGCGCCGTGGACATCAGCCACTTCGGCGGCTGGCGCGGCTACCTGCGCAGCTTGCAATAGCGGGGCGGGGCTGTATCGTGCAGGGAATTGCGCGATACAGCCCGAACCGACATGACCTCACCCACCCTTTGCCCTGCCTGCGGTGCCCGCAACGACTGCACCCTGGCCGACCCACGCACCGCCGACCAAGCCTGTTGGTGCTACAGCGTCACCATCGACCCGGCGGTACTCGAAGCGCTGCCCGATGAACTGCGCAATAAGGCCTGCCTGTGCCCACGCTGTGCGCAGGTAGATGCGCAATTGCGTGGGGCTGAACAGCCGTAATGCGCGTTGATCGTTTCCTCAGCAACCTGCCGCGTTTCAATCGCCAACAAGTGCGTGTGCTGCTGGTTGAGCGACGGGTGACAGTTGATGGCGTGGCCGTCAGCGACCCACACCATGAAGTGCGAGCATTCAGCCGCGTCTGTGTCGATGATGAGGTACTGCAAGCCGGCAAACCGACGCGTTATTTCATGCTGCACAAACCCCAAGGCTGCGTGAGCGCTACCGCCGACCCGGTGCATCCCACCGTGCTTGATTGGCTGAGTGAACCGGACACGCATGAGCTGCACATCGCCGGCCGTCTGGACTTCAACACCACCGGGCTGATGCTGATCACCAATGATGGCCAATGGTCGCGGCGCCTGACACAGCCCCAGACCAAACTGCCCAAGGTTTACCTCGTTGAAACCGAGCAGGACATTGGTCCTGAGTATGCAGCCACCTTTGCCGCTGGCCTGTATTTCGCCTTTGAAGATCTCACCACTCAACCCGCCGAACTTGAGCTACTCAGCCCTAGGACCGCACGTCTGAGCATCATCGAAGGCCGTTATCACCAGGTGAAGCGCATGTTCGGGCACTTTGATAATAAAGTGATTGGCCTGCACCGCGAGCGGATGGGACCTTTGGTGCTGGATGACACGCTTCTGCCGGGCCATTATCGGGAATTGACTGACGACGAGATCCGACAGGTCTGACGACCGTTCAGCCGGTGATGGCAAAAAACCAGCTTGGCGCCTTGCGAGCTGGCGCCTGTGCTGCTTGAATCAAGACGTCAGCCAAATTATGACTGGCGAGTCGCCCCATAACCTCCAAGAAACACCTTGCCCCGCCCGCGCTTGATCTATGGGCGTTCCAGGCAAACAGCCCGCCATAACAACACCCGTCGGCCAGCCGTTATCGGACCGACATGGGCCTCATCTTCCAGGCGTATGCCTACCTGTCATAAAGCTCGTGCAGAGTGATCTGCGCGCCCTACCCGCTTGCCAGGAGTCTTACGACATGAGGCCAGAAATCGCTGTGTTGGATATACAGGGTCAGTATCGGGTTTACACGGAGTTCTATCGCGCGGACGTTGCTGCAAAGACCATCATCCTGGTCAACGGCTCCATGGCCACCACGGCATCCTTCGCTCAAACCGTGAAAAGCCTGTACCCGCAATTCAATGTGGTTTTGTACGACCAGCCCTACGCTGGCCGCTCCAAAATCCATAACCGTCATGAGCACATGCTGACCAAGGAAGTCGAAGGCCAGATCCTGCTGGAACTCATCGAGCACTTCGGCGCCGAACACGTGCTGTCGTTCTCCTGGGGCGGCGCCGCTGCCCTGGTCGCCCTGGCCCACCGGCCGCGCCGGGTGGAAAAGGCCGTGATCAGCTCGTTCTCGCCGGTGATCAACACCCCCATGCGCGACTACCTCGAACGCGGTGTCGACTACCTCGGCAACCTCGATCGCCACAACGTCGGCCACCTGGTCAACAGCACCATCGGCAAACACCTGCCGTCACTGTTCAAGCGCTTCAACTACAAGCATGTGAGCGGCCTGACCGAGCATGAATACGGGCAGATGCACTTCCACATCAGCCATGTGCTCAACAGTGACCGGCTGTGCTACCTAAAAGCCGCCAGGCAGATCGACATTCCGGTGCTGTTTTTGAATGGCGAATGGGATGAATACACCAGCGCCGAGGATGCCAAGCTGTTTGGCCAGCACGTGGCCAACAGCAGCTTCAGCACCATCCAGGCGACCGGGCATTTTCTGGACATGGAGCACAAGGCGGCCTGCAGGGACAGCCGGGATGCGGTGGTGGGCTTTTTGAAACCAGAACGCCAGGTGAGTCGGTTGCGTTATCACCAGGGCCAGACGCAGCATGCGTTTGCTATCTGAAAGGCGGCTTATGTGGGAGCCGGGCTTGCCCGCGATGCAGGCGCTGCGGTGTGTCAGTCACACTCAAGTGATGCAATCGCAGGCAAGCCAGCTCCCAAACAAGCTTGATGAACCCAACTCACACATTTTTCGAAGAAAAACTTCAAATCCCGGCGAACATCTGGTACAAAGTCAGCCGCTTTGAGCGGGTATAGTTTAATGGTAGAACAGTAGCTTCCCAAGCTTCCGACGAGGGTTCGATTCCCTCTACCCGCTCCACTTCTGCTTTTCCCTCGTTTTACGCATCATTCCCCACCTATCCAGCGCCAGCCCTTCGCCGAAACGGTGTTGACCGCATTGGGACCAGAGGTAAAGGATCAGGCGCAGCACTGAAGCTGAGTGCAGACGGCATTGACCCCATCAGCCATAAACCCGCCATGAACGCCGCACTGGCCGTCGTTGAAGCCGTTACCAGCGGCGCAGGCACTCCATCGTTGCCGGCAAAGGGGTGCTGGGCGAGGATGACTGACAGCCGGGAACGGCAGGCAAAAAAATCCGGTGCCCTAATAAGTAGCCCGGATTTCTCAGCGAGCCAAACCATCTGAGTACTACAGAGCTTTTACCGGCTTAATCAAACTCTCCGCCGGAATCCCAAACATTTCATGCAGTTTCCAAATCATCGGCAGCGTGAGAGCTCGTTTTCCGTTCAGCACCTCATAAACCCGATTTTTGCGCCCGATGGCAGGCACAAGGTCTGTTGCTGACAAACCAGACTGCTCCATCCTGAAACGTATGGCATCTACCGGATTGGGCAGGTCAACCGGAAAGTGTTTCGTTTCATAAGCCTCTATCAGCGTAATCATTACCTCAAGGTAATCCCCTTCAGAAGTCCCTGGCTCTGGTTCGTTGTCGAACAGCGGCGAGACAGCCTTCAGCGCTTCCTGGTAATCCTGTTCGGTATGAATGGGTCGAATGTTCATGGGTTACTCCATTTCAACAGTATCTGCGTCAACGGCGTCGTACTGCTTATGTGTGCCGACAAATTTGATGTAGAGCGCGCCGTAGCGGTAGGCCACAGAGACCACTAGCCGGTAGTCATTGCCTTTGATGTTGAACACGACCCGACGGCTCTTGAGAACGCTCGCATGGCGAAATTGGCCCTTGATGTCTGCGGGCGTTTGCCAGTTCGCTTTCTTGACCTCGTCAATCCAGGCAAGGAGGGGTTGCTCTGAATCCGGGTGTTTCTGCCAAAAAGTCTTGAGCTGGCTAATCGCGATGATTCTCATAGAATGATCCTAGTCCCACACTGGGACTCATACAAGTGCGTTTCATCTGTTTGCCGTGCCCTGATACTCCCCTACGCCCAGAAACGCCAAACTGAAATCATGAAAAAATTTACAGTCGGACACCCATGATCTGGCTGAAGAAGCAGTCGCGGTCACCGACCTCGGCCAGCTGCAGTTCTGATGGCTCCCCTTCCCCTTGGTATGTGCGGCCTGGGAAGGCAAGCCTGTTGCAGGGCGTGAAAAACCTACGCGGCGCGGTCCACGCGGTCTTGCGCCGCTTCTACCAGCATCAGCCCCAGTTCGATCATTTGCTGAATGGCCAAGGCCAGGTATCGATGTTGAGAAGGCAGGCTTTCGGCGAACTCGTTGGTCATGGCACCCGCGCCGGCAATGGTTTCGTAGGCGTTGGCGAGCAAGGCTTCAGTGTTGGCTTCGGGGCGGACGCTGAACAGGGTCGCGGTTGGGTTGCAGGAGTCAGTACACATCTGTTGATCCTCGGTAAGGACCACCTTCCAGAGCTACTAAACAATGGGTGGCGGCTGTATGCAGGTTAGTAGACCGGCGGATCAACGAAACCGGCGCACCCGAAAGTGCCCTGCGTACAGCCACCATTGAGGACAGACATCGAGATGCCTGACTGATAGGACAGCCATACGCCGTTGATCAAATCGGGCTACTAAACCCGACCGCTGATGGGCAGCGGCAGACGAACCTTAAAGCGCTCGTCCAAGGCGTACAACTCAGACGATTCTGTGTGTTGTGTAGGCAATAACGCAACATTCAGGACCGCTGTACCGTTCTCCTTCAGACCGTAAATTCTGGCAATAGGAAAACCCTGAAGAACGTTTGAAACCGGCACGCCCTCGCATCACTCTCCCCAGCCTTCGACACTGACGTGTCTCTTGCCAACCCGTATCCAAGTAGATACAGTGAGATTCTGTGAGGCCCCGTGCGTTATTCGATCCAGCAAACCCAAGCCTTCACTCAATGGTGCTCGGCAATTCGCGATCTGCGAGCAAAAATCACTATTGCTCGACGTATCGAGCGAGCCAGTGTGGGAAATCTGGGTGATTTCAAGATGCTGGGCGGCGGTGTTTCAGAGATGCGGATAGACGTAGGTGCAGGTTATCGCGTTTATTTCACCCTGCGCGGCAGGGAGGTTGTCATCTTGCTGGCAGGTGGCGACAAGTCCTCACAAGAGGCCGATATCCGGCGAGCAAAAAAATTAGCAAAGGAGGTTTGATCATGACTCAAACACTGACGACATTTGATATGGCCGAGCTGCTCGACAGTGATGAGGCCATCAGCGAATACCTTTCTCAGGTGCTGGCTGACGGTGACAACGAAGAGTTCCTTCGCGCCGTAGGCTACGTCGCCAAAGCCCGTGGCATGACAAAGATCGCCACGGATGCGGGCGTAGGGCGCGAGAGCTTGTACAAGGCATTTGCCCCGGGCGCAAAACCTCGTTTTGAAACGGTTCTGAAGGTGCTTCACTCACTGGGCATTGATCTGTTGGCTCGGCCTGGGCATACCAGCAATTATTCGATTGTTTGAGGCGCACACCCCCGCTGCACCACCCACGCCAGCGGCAACGTCACCAACAACATGCCCGCCAATACCATCACCGCCACCGGCACGCCCAGTGCATCGCCCACACCACCAAACAGAACCGGCGCCAGCGCGCCGCCGCCGATCGTACCGGTGTAGAACACAGCAAACGCCTGCTCGCGTTTTCCCGCCGCTGCCAGGTCCGGCACGGCGCCGTACAGCACTGAGGAGGTGCCATTGAGCACCAACCCTAGCAGTGGCAGCATCACCATCAGCCCATTCAGCGGCAGGTACACGGCGGTAATGATCAGCAGCGCCGTGCTGGTTTCCGTCAGCCATACGGTTTTCATCATGCCGATGCGGGCACCGAGGTAGCCGCAGAGCAATTTGCCGAACGCGCCACCGATAAACAGCAGCGTCAACGCCAGGCCGATGCCGGCAGTTCCCGCGCCTTTGGCTTGCAGCAGAAACGGCAGGAAGGTGAGAAAGCCCATGCGCACGGCGCTGTCGAGCGTGCCGGTAAGCATCAGGGCGCGCAGGCCGGTAATGGAGCCGGTTCCGCTGAGGGGTTTGGCTTTTTTTACAGAAGCGGTTTCGGACATTTGCGCAGGCACTAACCACCACAACAACCCCGCCGCCGCCACGCCGAGCAAGCCCAACAGTGTGGCACTGGCGCGCCAACTGATGACGGTGAGCAGCAAGCCGACCAACCCCGGAATCAGGGTTTTGCCGATATCGCCGGAAAAGTTGTATTGGGACAAGGCTTGCTTGACCCCGCCGCCGTCCTCATAAGCATCAGTAATCATCGAAGAGGCTAATGGGTGTTGGGTGCTGGCGCCCAAACCGCCTAACAGCAACGCCAATAGCAGCATGATCAGCCCAGTGGCCTGCCCCACCAACAAATAAGCGACGCCAGCAAGCGCCGTGCCGCCCACCAGCATCGGCATGCGCCCCCATCGTCGGGCGGCGCGGCTGGCCATCAGCTGAAACACGGCCATCATCCCGGAATAGGCACCGCGCAACAGCCCGATCTGCGCGTAGGAAAGAGCGAACTGTGCCTGCCAGATCGGCAGCAGCACGTAGATCACATCCGTGAGGCCATCGTGTACGGCATGGGCGCCGCACCCGGCGATCAGCGAGCGGCGGCGGTTTGAGGTTTCGCGGGCAGGCACAGCGCTGGTGTCGGTCATGATGCTTGGATCAACTCAGGTTTAAGGGGCTTCCAGCCCGTCAGGGCGATCAGCAACGTCAGCAGTTGAAAGCCGATAATCAGCGCTACACACCCAGCCCAGCCCCAGCGCTCCCACATCAAGGCGGGGACGATGGCACCACAACTGCCGCCCAGGTAATAACACGTGAGGTAAACGCCCACGGCGCCTGCCTTGTTGGCCTGCGCGGTGGCACTGATGAACGCGTTGGCGGCGGCCTGGGCGAGAAAGACACCGGTCGAACTGAGCGCCAGGCCCGCCACGATGCACCCCAGCGACGGCGCCAGGGTCAGTGCCGAGCCACTGATGCCCAGCACGGCAGCCACAGCCAGCAGCTCGGCGTGGGGCCGCGCTTTGCTGAGGCGGCCGGCGATAGGGATCACGATCAAGGCCAGCAGAAACACCATGTACAGCGTGCCCAAGGCCGCAGGCCCGAGGTTGAAAGGCGGTAGGCCAAGGTAGAGTCCCGCGTAGGTAAATGCCGCAACCTGGGAGAACAACACACAAAACCCTACGGCGTAGGCAGCTACCAATGGCTTGCGAAAAACGCCTGACGAAGCAGCCTTGACCGGTGCGACTCGCGGCGGGTTATCGGGCAGCAAAAACTGAATGAACCCACCGACCATCAAACTCAATACGGCCAACAATTCAAAGGCCTCGCGCCAGCCGACATATTCGGTCATCACGCCGGTGACGAAGCGCCCGGCGAACCCGCCCAGTACGGTGCCCGCCACATAGAGGCTGGTGACTTCGGTCACCGTGGCGCCGTGCCAGCGGTCGCCGATGTAAGCCACGCTGGTGGCAAACACCACCGGGATCAACATGCCTTCCACAAAGCGCCACACCAACACTTCGGCAAAGCTGCCGGCGTAGGCGGTCATCAGCGCGGGCAAGGCCAGTAACAGCGCGGTCACAGCGATGACCGTACGCTGCTGGAAACGCCCGGTCAGCCGGCCGACAAATGGCGCGGTCACTGCCACGGCCAGGGTGGTGACCGTGATACTCCAGCCCGCCGCCTTGGCGCTGATATGAAACTGCTCGGCGAACGTGGTCAGGATGCTCTGGGTGGCATACAGGTTTAGAAACGCCGCGCAGCCACACAGGAACAGGGCAAGACGGGCACAATGCAGGCGCGGTTTCATGAAACCTCTCGTTTTATTTTGTGAGGTCTTTATAGAATGGCCAGCGGGTCTTAAACCAATACCGAATTCGAACCGATCAATACCCAGGGATCAGGATGCTCGACCTACGCAAGCTGCGTTACTTTCTGACGGTCGCCGAAGAACTGCACTTCGGCCGCGCAGCCCTTCGCCTGCACCTGGCCCAGCCGCCGTTGACCCGGCAGATCTCGGCGCTGGAAACGGAGTTGGGCTTCAAGTTGTTTGATCGCACCAGCCGCACGGTTTCCCTCACCGCTCAGGGCCGTTCGTTCTTGCCCTATGCGCGTGGCGTGTTGGAACAGGTGGAGCTGGCACAGGTAATCGCCGGTAAATTGGCCGCCGGGACCGCTGGGCAACTGACCTTGGGTTACGTCAGTTCGATCGCGCTGTCGGACCTGTTTAGCCAGGCGATCCAGGCCTTCGCCCAGGGTTTTCCCGATGTGCAGTTGACCTTGGTGGAGTGCGCTTCCGGCAGCCTGGGCGCACAGGTGGCAGATGGGCGCCTGGATGTCGGCCTGAGTCGTCTGCTGCCGCAAAGCCAGGCCGTGCAAGCGCTGTCGCTGGGTGAGGAGCGCTTGTGGGCGGCGGTTTCCAGTGAAAGTCCGTTAGCCGACCAAACGCAGGTGAGCCTGGCGCAGCTCAGTGCTTACCCGCTGATTCTGTTTCCGCCCGATTACGGGTCGGGGTTGAACCAGTCGATCGAGCAGTTGTACCGACATCACGGCGTGCCCCTGCGCGCCGGGCCGACCGGGCGGCAGATCACTTCGATCATTGCGTTGGTGGCCGCCGGGCAAGGCGTGGCATTGGTACCCGAATGCACCCGGAGCTTGATGAACAAGGGTATCACCTATAAGCCCATGGTCGAGGTGGATGCCTGTGCGCAGCTGTTGGTGCTGACGCCTGCGACCAGAAAAAGCCTGTTGGCTGACGCATTTCTCGCCGTTCTCGCCCATGTCTTAAACAACGAGTAACACTTCGAAAATCCCCGCAATACCTCTCTAAGACGCCGTTTTCAAAGGCTCATACACTTCATTCAGCACTTACCGAAACGCCGGTCGTCAGCCGTCGGTAGGTAGAGTGTTGATAATTTATTTTCAGTGGTTATAGTCACTACCAACACACACCACAAGGAGGTGCTGTGGATAGCCGATATTTGATAGGTCACATTGTTGCGGATGGCTGGTACCTGGTACGCACCCGAGGCAGTCACCACCACTTCAAACACCCGACCAAACCGGGGCTGGTGACGATTCCTCATCCAAAGAAAGACCTGTTGGACAAGACCGCCAAGAGTATTTTGAAACAGGCGCTGCTGAGCTGAGCGCCCCTGGAGAGCAATAGACATGCTTTACCCCATCGCAATTTCAACCGGTGACGAGGACCACGCCTGGGGTGTGGAAGTGCCGGATATTCCTGGCTGCTACTCCGCCGGCGACGACCTGGACGACGCCATGGCCATGGCCCGCGAAGCGATCGAAGGGCACTTTGAAATCCTTGCAGAGGATGGCGCGCCGATTCCCACCGCTCAGAAAGTCACCCTGCACGCGGCCAACCAGGCATATGCCGGCTGCATTTGGGCCGTGGTTGATATTGATGTCACTAAATATCTGGGCAAAGCGCAGAAGCTCAATATCACCCTGCCGGGTTACCTGCTGAATCGAATTGATGAATACGTGTTGCATCATCCTGAAGAAAAAAGCCGTTCCGGCTTTCTGGCATCGGCAGCACTAAAGGTTCTGCAGCAGGAACATTGACTTAAGCAAATTCCTAAAGCGACGAAGACGACCTTCGTTAAAAATGCGCACATATCTTACCCATGAGCAGAGCCAATGCGCGTGCCTGTACAAAAAACTGAGAGCCAAGTCGTTAGAAAGGTGGTGGGGCTGGTATTGATCATTCCACTGCTGTTACCGCTGACGCCAATCCCTTTCGGCCTGAGGAGCCTGGCGTCGATAGCGGCTCTGGCGGGATCCATCTATGGCGTCTGGTATTCAAGGCAGAACGCCAGCCGAGGCATCACACTCTGCGCAACCGCACTTGCGCTACTTAACCTCGGTTCATGGGTAGCACTGTCGACGCCCTCGATCGTCTGGTTCATCTATTTCGTCGCTTGGGCCTATGGTTCCGGTAACTGGATTCACTGGAGCATTTAGTCCCAGTAGAATTTGACCGCAAGAAACTGGGTTTCCCAACCGCCCACAAGGTGGATAGTGGCCCCCTACATCTTCAAGGAGCCCGCTCATGCCCTACCAATACAAGCTCATGCCTTCCCCCGTCGGCCAGCTCACCCTGGTGGCGCGCAACGGCAAACTCAGCGCCATCCTGTGGGAAAAAGAACGCGCCAATCGCGTGCGTCTGGGCGAGTTGCATCTAGCCGACGACAGCCCGGTGTTATTGGAAGCCGAGCGCCAGCTACGGGAATACTTTACCGGCACCCGCAATCAGTTCGATCTGGCGTTGGACTTCGACGGCACCGATTTCCAAAAACAAGTCTGGCAGGCACTGCTGACCATCCCCTTCGGCGAAACCCGCAGCTACAGCCAGATTGCCCAGCAGATCGGCAACCCCAAGGCCGTGCGCGCGGTAGGCGCAGCCAATGGCCGCAACCCCATCTCGATCGTCGCGCCCTGCCACCGGGTGATCGGTGCTTCGGGCGGGCTGACCGGGTTTGCCGGTGGGCTTGAGGCCAAGCAGTATTTGCTGGCGCTTGAGGATCGCGGCCAGGCAAAGCTGGCCCTCTGATTACGCGTCTGCAAGGGCGTCACGGGTAAAGGCCTGGCACTCGTACAAAGGTTCGAAACCTAGTTGCCGGTACAGCGCGAAGGCACCCTGCGAGGCTTCTAGAAAGCATCGCAGGGCCCCGAGGCTCGACGCGTGCAGCAGAGCGGCATGGATCAATCGAGTGGCGTACCCTCTGCCACGCAAGCCCATGAGTGTGCCGATATCGCTAAGCCGGGCCTCACCATCACACAGGGACAGCACCAGCGAAGACCTTACCTGCCCCTCATCGGACAAGATGAAGTGGTAAAGCGCCTCACCCGCGTCCAGGGCCCGCTGGTGGCGGACCTGATAACGCGCAACCTCCTCGGGCAGCCTCATGAACGCACTGCCAAAGGGCTCAGCCCAATCGTTCATGTTCCGCGTGAGCTGGACCTGCACACCGCTCTCGCCCACCCATGGCGCCAGGCACGCCAGGTCACCCACCATCGCGGTGGTCTTTTCGACCGGCTTAAAGCCGTGTGCCAAAAACACCTCACCCAGCGCTTCGACCTGTTCCTCATGGATCACCACGCGTATTGCCTGCGTGGTACGCCGGATAAGCTCCAGCGGTGCGGCCAAAGCGTTATCCAGCAAAGTGCTGCCAACCCGGATAAACAACAAATTGAACGGGCTGAAATACTCATCCGTGAAATAAGCATTGATGCCGCCGCTGTATCGACGATGCGTTGGGCACACCGCGGCAAAAAAATGCTCTTCGGTTTTACCGTAGAGCGTGGGCAAATCGCAGGCGGCGTTAGCGTGCATGGGAGAACATCCGGATAAAAAAACCAGTCTTGCTCCCGCCACTCAAAGGCGCAGTAGGCCAATTCCTAAGATAGCCGGAGGAAAAAGCACGACATTGTTCTAACCCTAAAATGTAAAAAGAAATTTCGAAGCGGGCCTGCGGTCCATAATTTCATCACCCTCCGGTCAAGGAAAAACGGTCATGAAATTCTCTGCAGTCTCCCAATCTCTGTCCCGCTGGGCAGGCAGTGCCCGCACGTTCTACGTGGCTGTCGCACTGATTTTCCTGTGGAGCCTCAGCGGGCCATATTTCCACTACAACGACACCTGGCAACTGATCATCAATACCTCGACCACCATCATCACCTTCCTGATGGTGTTCCTGATCCAGAACACGCAAAACCGCGACAACGACATCCTGCATATCAAGATCGACGAGTTGCTGCGCGTCTCCAAGGATGCGCAAAACGCCGTGCTGAGCCTCGATGGCCTGGAC
This sequence comes from Pseudomonas sp. PA-6-3C, assembly GCF_021605825.1. Lineage (NCBI taxonomy): Bacteria > Pseudomonadati > Pseudomonadota > Gammaproteobacteria > Pseudomonadales > Pseudomonadaceae > Pseudomonas > Pseudomonas sp. PA-6-3C. Next base: position 7,967 of record NZ_WKDV01000032.1, on the reverse strand, counting down.
CGTAAGGAACTGGAAAAACTGCGCAGCGAATACCGCAGCATCGGCGCCGCAGGCAATGTCAGCCTCAACAGCAGTTGCGGCGAAGTAGTCGACGATGCGGTGACCAACAAAACCGATCTGAACCAGGCATAAAAAAACGGCGGCTGGAGAAAATCCAACCGCCGTTTTCTATCTCAAGTGACGGACTCAACCGTCGCCTTGATGACCTTTGCCATAGGTCGACGCCAAGGCACGGGCCTTTTGCAGGCGCTCCTCCAACTTGGGCAGCGTTTCATCCACCAGCGCTTTGATTTCCGGCACATCGGACGCCGCACCTTCCTGTTTGAACAGGGCAATGGCGTCTTCGTTTTCCTTGACCTGTTGCGCGGTGTAGGCCGCGTCGAAGGAGTCGCCGTCCTTGAGTTCGGGCATCAAGGTTTCGGCTTTATCGACGATCTTCTCGCGCGGGGCCACCGGCAAGTCGAGTTTCTTGGCGATGGCTGCCAGGTGCTGGTTGGCCTGGGTGCGTTCGTTGATCACCTCGATGGTGTAGTCCTTGATTTCCTGGGACGAGGTTCTGGCGTGGGCCATGCGACTGGTTTCGATATCGGCCATCCCTTTGGCCGAAGCCTGCTCGATGAATTCAGCAGGCGACTGGGCGAAAGCATTGCTGGCGCCGAGGCCCAGCAGCATCGCGAAACTGGCGGTGCGTAACCGGATAGCCATGCGGCTCATGATGGGTTCCTCCAGGTCAAAAATAGGTGCGGGAACAGACGCCCCGCCCTGAATTCGAATTTTCAGGGCGGCAAAGGTTTAGAAAAAACTCGCCAGTGCGACGAACGGTCGTCGCTGTATCAGGCCGGTTTGCTGCCAAACAGGCCCGGCAACGCATGCGCCAGGGCATTGATGGCGAAGCCGATAAACATCACGCCACAGAGTTTGGTGATAAGGATTTCATGGCGCTGATACACGGTGCGCACACGTCGGGCGCCGACCACGCCGATCAGAATGGCATAGGCCAGCAGGCCACCGATAAAGCTCAGGAAGATCAACGACGGCAGCATCGCCCACGTCAGCAACTCGGCACGGCTGGACAACAACGCGGTGAAGGTCGCCACGGCCACCGGGTAAGCCTTGGGGTTGGTGAGACCGAACACAATGCCGTGCCAGAACGGGTGCCGCGCCGCGTCCTGAGGTGCATCGCTGCTGCGCCGCTGGGTACGGATCGCACGCCAGCCGAGCCAGAACAGGTATAAACCGCTGAGCACGCCCAGTGCATCAAAGGCTGTGCTGCCCACTTCCCGCGCGCCCACGATGGCAATCAGCGCCGTGCTGCACCACACCACGTCACCCAGCAAATGCCCGCACAAAAAACCCGCCCCGGCACGGCGACCACGGGCAGCGCCGATACCGAATACGGCGAGCACGCCCGGACCGGGCGTAATGCCATAGATAAAACCCGAAGCAAGCACGGCGAACAGCAGGGATAGGGTCATGGGCGCGACTCTGATAGACGGTGATGAGGTGGATCGATTCTGCACGTTCCGCCGCTACGGGTAAAACTTCATTCCTGCATAAGGCTTGGCGCGACAGGCCTGCAAACGTGAGGCCAGATCGCCGACGTGGGCTTCGAGCTTGTGGCCATCGGGGTCGAGAAAGTAGAACGACGCGCCTTCACTGCGGTTGTCGCGCCATTCCCGCACCTGCGCAGCGCGCAGGCGCGCCACCAGCGCCGCAAAATCACCGGTATCGGCGGTAAACGCGTAGTGCGTGTATTCAGCCGCAGGCTCTGGCGAGCGCAATGGGTCGAGGGACAAGCACAGCCATAAACCGGGTAGGGACAAATAGGCGCCGCCGTCCCAGGTCGCATCGAGCCGAAGTTGCAACAATTGATAGTAGAAGCCGATGCTGCGGTTCAGGTCGGTGACGGCAAGGGTCAGGTGGTTAAGGCCGCAGAGCATGGAATGTCCTTTTATCTATTCACCCAGTGACGAACGGGGCAAACCGTTTTTGCGATGACGATGTAGTATGTTGCACTACACATCACTACATCGAGGCTCTTATGTCTGTTATGTCTCTACGCATACCGGAAGACGTCGCCGACACGCTTGCCAGTCTCGCCAAGGCGACAGGGCGCAGCAAATCCTTTCTAGCCGTAGATGCATTACGCGAATACCTGACGCGTGAGGCCTGGCAAATAGAGGAAATTCAAAAAGCATTGAAAGAAGCTGATGCGGGCGACTTTGCGACAGCGGCCGAAGTAAAAGCAGTCGCCGATAAATGGCGTAACAATGCAGGTTGATTGGCTGAGGGCTGCCCTCAGGAATCTTGACGATGAAGCGGCCTACATTGCCGAAGAAAACCCGAAAGCTGCCCATGAGTTCGTGCAGGCGATCTTGACCGGGCTTGAACATGTCGCTGAATTTCCGGCAATGGGCAAAGAAGGCAGAGTGCCCGGCACGCGCGAATGGGTAGTGCCCCGATGGCCCTATATCGTTCCCTACCGTATTCGAGATGGCCGGTTACAGGTGATGCGAATTTTTCATACACGCCGCCAGCCACCCGCTTCCTGGTAGCCACGGTTCAGACGGACAATACACCCTGCACCTGCCCAATCAACCACTGCAACCCCGAATCCCCGCCCCGCCGCGCATGCCACGCCAACTCAAACGCAAACGAAGGGATATGAAACGGCGGCGGCACAGCCAGCAGGTGCTGCTGATCGATGTTGAGCAAGCCTCTGGATGACACCGTCAAAACCAGGTCTGTGCCCTGGATCAACTGCGGTGCCACGCCCCAGTGCGGCAGGCTGATCGCCACATGCCGGCGCTCACGAATTGCCGTCAACGCCCGTTCGATCTCCGGGGTGCCGCTGCCGCGCATTTCCAGCAACACATGCGGACGCGACAGGTAAGCGGGCAGATCGAGCACGCCGTTTTTCGGCAGGCTTTCGCGGTCAATCAGGCAGGTGTAATGCTCTTCGAATAACGGCGTGGTGCGCAGTTCGGCGGGCATGTCGGGGAACACCCCGGCGGCCAGGTCGAGGTCACCATTGAGCACGCCATCGACCATGCCTTCGCGGCTGGCCTGGACGATTTGCAGGTCGATGCCAGGCGCTTCACGGCGCAAGGTGCGGACCAGCCCCGGCAGGAAAATCGCCGCGCTGTAGTCCGACATCGCCACACGAAACCGGCGCTTGGCCGATGCTGGATCAAACCGGTTGGGCGCCAGCAGCGCCTGCACCTGGGCCAGGGCTTCGGCCAGTGGCGCGGCCAGCTCCAGGGCGCGGGCGGTCGGCACCAAGGCACCGCCCTGGCGCACCAGCAATGGGTCACCAAGCAGATCACGCAAGCGCGCCAGCGCATGGCTGACCGCCGGCTGGCTCAGGTGCAGGCGCTCGGCGGCGCGGGTGACGTGTTGCTCGCTGAGCAAGGCGTCGAGGATCACCAGCAGGTTGAGGTCGATGCGACGCAGGTCATTCATCAGCTGCATGCTCAGCATAAGAACTTGGAATTTAAATTTGCGCGACGAATAGCCTAGAGTCCAGCAAAACCTCTGGGAGAACTGAGATGACGACGTTGCATTGGGTAGGTCTGTTGGCACTGGCGGTGATCGCCGGCGCGGTGGTGCCGTTTCAGAGTGCGATCAACGCAAGCCTCGGGCGCGGGCTGGGGCACCCGTTGTGGGCCACGCTGGCGTCACTGCTGGTGAGCATTATTGTGTTGCTGCCGGTCATCATCGCGCTGCGCCTGCCCTTGCCGAGCCTGGCCTTTATCACCAAGGCGCCGCTGTGGATATGGGCCGGAGGCGCGTTTGGCGTGTGCTTTATTTCGCTGGCGCTGATGTTGCTGCCCAAGCTCGGCGCGTCGGGGTTTATTGCGCTGGCCATGGCCGGGCAGATTCTCGCTTCGCTGCTGCTCGATCACTTTGGCCTGTTCGGCCTGATGGAACGCCAACTGACAACGCCCCGCGTGCTGGGGGCGTTGTTGTTGATTGGCGGGGTGGTGTTGATTCAGTTCAGCGCCACACCGGCCCGCGCCCTTGCCACGGCAGGCTGATCAGCCCCTGTCGAGCGTGCGCAGTTTTTGTGGCAAGCCCCACAGCAGCAGCGCCGCCGCCAACAGCGCACACACACCGATCACATACAGCGCCGGCGTGGTGCTGCCGGTGAGGTCCTTGATGCGCCCCACCATCACCGGGCTGACGATACCGCCGAACTGCCCGAGGGTGTTGATCACCGCAATGCCACCGGCCGCACCCGCACCGGCGCCAGCCAGCAATTTGGGCGGCAGGGTCCAGAAGGTGGGGATCGAGGCAATAATGCCCGCGCCCAACAGGCCCAGGGCGATGATCAGGAAGGTGGTGTGGTCGGCAAAGATCCCGGCGCAGAAGAAGCCAATGGCGCCCAGTACCACCAGGCCGCAGACAAACTTGCGGCGCTCACCGGTGGCGTCCGACAGTCGCCCGATCACCACCATGCTGATCGCCCCGCACACATAGGGAATGGCGGTGAGCAGGCCGATCATCACCGGGCTCTGGGTACCGGCACTGCGGATCAACTGTGGCGCCCAGAAGTTGAGACCGTAAGACGCCACCTGGATCAGAAAGTAGATAAACCCAAGCATCAAAAACCCAGGAATACGGATCGCCGAAAGCAGCGAGCCACCATGCTGGTTCGGCTCATGCTTGGCGATGCGACTCGACAGCAGGGTTTTCTCGGCAGGCGTCAGCCAATGCGCGTCTTCAATGCGGTCCTTGAGCAAGGTCAGCACCAGAAAACCCAGGCCGATGCAGGGCAAGCCGCCGAGCAGGAACAGCCAGTGCCAGCCGCGCATTTGCAGTACGCCGTCGAGGTGTTCCAGCACCAGGCCGGAAAATGGCGCGCCGACTAAACCGGCGAAGGCCGAGGCCAGGAACAGCATCGAGGTGATGCGCCCACGAAAGTGCTGCGGGAACCACAGCGTCAGGTAATACAGCACGCCAGGCGCAAACCCCGCCTCCATTGCGCCGATGATGAAGCGCAGGCCATAGAACTGCCATTCGGCGGTGACAAACACCATGGCCGCCGTGGCCAGGCCCCACGACATCATGATGCGCGCGATCCAACGGCGGGCACCGACCTTGTAGAGCATCATGTTGCTCGGCACTTCGAACAGCACATAACCCACCACAAACAAGCCGGCGCCCAGGCCATAGGCGGTGTCGCTCAGGCTCAGGTCGGTTTGCAGCTGGAACTTGGCGAAGCTGATGTTGATGCGGTCAAAAAACGCGAACAGGTAGCACACCATGATCAGCGGCATCAGGCGCCAGGCGACCTTACTGACCAGGGCTTTTTCGGCATCGATTTCAGCGGCCGGGCGCACGCCGGCCTCTAACGTATTAGTGCTCATGGTTTCTCTCCAGCGGGCTGCTCACAGGCGCCCGATTGTTTTTGTTGTCTGGTAGCGCGTTACAGCGTGGCGATGTAAGCCGGTGGCGGGTGCAGGTCGCCATTGCGCCCGGCCTTGGCGACTTGGCCGGGCAGTTCATGCCCAAGCAAGGCCGGCAAGCGACGGGACATTTGCAACAGGTGCGGCAGGTCGATGCCGGTGTGAATGCCGACCTCTTCGCAGAGGTTGACCAAATCTTCGGTGCAGATATTGCCCGACGCGCCCGGTGCAAACGGGCAACCGCCGAGGCCACCCAATGCCGCATCAAACCGGCGGGCTCCAGCCTCGTAAGCGGCCAGCACATTGCACAAACCCAGGCCACGGGTATTGTGAAAATGCAGGGTCAGATCGCTGGCCGGCACCTGTTGCAGCACGCGCTTGACCAAACGTTCGACCTGTCGCGGATTGGCCATGCCGGTGGTGTCGGCCAACGTGATGCCCTGAATGCCCAACTCGCGATAGGCGTCGACTATTTGCAGCACGCGGTCTTCATCGATCTTGCCTTCGAACGGGCAGCCAAAGGTGGTGGCAATGCTGCCGTTGAGCCGCACCGGGTGGTCGGCGGCAAAGCTGACGATATCGCCAAACGCCGCCAACGATGCCTCGCAACGCATGCGCATATTCGCCAGGTTGTGGGTCTGGCTGGCGGACATCACCAGGTTCAGCTCATCGGCGCGCGACTCGATGGCGCGCAGGGCGCCCTTGAGGTTGGGGATCAGCGCCACATAAATCACACCGGCCCGGCGCTCAATGCCCTGGAACACCTGCTCGCCATCACGCAACGCGGGAATGGCCTTGGGCGACACGAACGAGCCCGCCTCGATCCGCGAAAAACCGGCCTGCGCCAGCGCGTTGATCAGCGTGATCTTGTCGGCGGTTTCAACCCACGTCGGTTCGATCTGCAAGCCATCGCGCGGGGACACTTCCTGCACGATCAGCGCGTCAGAATAATCAGTGATCATTGCACCACTCCCGCGGTCTTCAGGCGTTGGATATCGGCGCCGGTGAGGCCCAGGCTGCCGAGGATGTCATCGGTATGCTGGCCCAGGGTCGGGCCTTGCCAGTTCACACCGCCAGGGGTTTCGGAAAGTTTGGGCACAATGCCAGGCATCTTCACCGACACGCCGCCGGGCAATTGGGCATTGAGCAGCATGTCACGCGCCTGGTAGTGCGGGTCGCTGACGATATCGGCCACCGAGTAAATGCGCCCGGCCGGCACCTCGGCGGCTTCGAGCGCGCTGAGCACCTGGTCGATAGGCAGGCTGCTGGTCCAGTGGGTAATGGCCGCATCGAGCAGGCCACTTTTGGCGGCGCGGCCGTCGTTGTGGGCAAACTCCGGCGCTTCAGCCAGGTCGGCACGGCCGATGGTGTGCATCAGACGCTTGTAGATCGGGTCACTGTTGCCGGCGATCACCACATAGGCGCCGTCGGCAGTCAGGTAGGTGTTGGACGGCGCAATACCCGGCAAGGCGCCGCCGCTGCGCTCACGCACATGGCCGAGCATGTCGTATTCGGGCACCAGGCTTTCCATCAGGTTGAACACACTTTCGGCCAGTGACACATCGACAACCTGCCCCTCGCCCTGCCCGGTCTTGACCCGCAGCAGCGACATCAGCGCGCCGATCACCGCGTGCAACGAGGCGAGAGAGTCACCCAGGCTGACGCCAACCCGCGCCGGCGGAGAGTCGGGGTTGCCGGTGGTGTAGCGAATGCCGCCCATGGCCTCACCGATCGCACCAAACCCTGGGCGATCGCGGTAAGGCCCGGTCTGGCCGTAGCCGGAGATACGCACCAGAGTCAGCTTGGGGTTCAGCGCATGCAGCACGTCCCAACCCAGGCCGAGTTTCTCCAGGCCGCCAGGGCGCAGGTTTTCGATCAGCACGTCGGCGTCGCCCAGCAATTGCTTGATCAACCCCAGGCCTTCCGGGGACTTGAGGTCCAGGGCGAGCGACTTTTTGTTACGCGATTGCAGGTACCACCACAGCGACGTGCCTTCGTGCAGCTTTCGCCATTTACGAAGCGGGTCGCCCTGGCCCATGGCTTCGATCTTGATCACCTCGGCGCCAAACTCGGCCAGCATCCGCGCGGCGAACGGCGCGGCAATCAGCGTGCCGATTTCAATCACCTTGATACCGCTCAATGGCGCTGTCATGGGATGGTCCTCTTGTTCTTGGAATATGCAGCCAAGGCTAGAGGACAGAGGGAAGATAAATCCAACCGTCAGTTGGCAAGGAGCGTTCGCGAAATGCGAACGGCTATTGGCTGCCGGCGTCAGTCAGATCGCTATCGCGGGCAAGCCCGGCTCCCACAGGAGGAATGCGGCCCCTTGTGGGAGCCGGGCTTGCCCGCGATGAGCATAGGTATCTACACAACTTTTAAAAGCAGCCTATTTCTCCTGTGGCGAGCAGGCTTGTCCTGCGTTGGGCTGCGGCGCGGCCCCAGTACAGGCACGGCAATTTTGCTGAAAGTACTCAGCGTCTGTTTTTGGGGCTGCTTCGCAGCCCAACGCAGGACAAGCCTGCTCGCCACAGGAGAAATAGGCTGCTTTTAAAAGTTGTG
>NZ_WKDV01000031.1:0-83161 GCF_021605825.1 Pseudomonas sp. PA-6-3C | reverse complement strand
CCCGCTGGACTGCGCAGCAGGCCCGTTTTTCAGGGACGCTTCGCGCCCCAGCGGGAGCAAGCTCCCTCGCCACAATGGTTGCCTGTTTTACTTGGGTTGCAGTTGCGGCGCAGAACCCATGCCCTATCATGGCGCCCATCATCCTCTCTGAAAGGACCAGAGGCCTCATGAAAAAAGCGTCATGTATCCTGCTCGCTACCGTTTTATTGGGGCTTAGTGCCTCAGCGCTGGCGGCCGAAGGTTTTATTGGCACCGGCATCAATACAGGGAACGGTTATGAGCCGGACGGCCACGGCGGCCTTAGAGGTACCGGGGGAAACCTGGGCGGTGACTACGCGCTGCAAGAAGATGGATCACTCAGGGGCACCGGTAAAAATATCGGCAAAGGCTATATTCCCGCCGATGACGGTGGCCTCAAGGGCATCGGCTACAACAATGGCCGCGGGTTCAGCCCGGACGGCTCGGGCGGCTATAAGGGCACAGGTTTTAACACGGGTGAGGATTACCGGTCTGACGGCAAAGGCTATTTCCGTGGCGACGGCAAGGCCTCAGGCGCCAGCTGGCGCTCCGATGGCAACGGCGGGTATGAGGGCACCGGCGAGTACCGCAAGCGTGGGTACAAGTCCGATGGTCGGGGCGGCTATGTAGGCACCGGCAAGAACGAGGGCAGGGGGCTTGAGTCCGATGGTCGCGGTGGCTTTATCGGCACCGGCTTGAATGCGGGGGGCGGCTGGGAGCCGGATGGAGACGGCGGCTACAAAGGCACGGGTAATAATCGCGGGGAACGCTGGAGGATTGATTGAAGCAGCCCTCACCGTGAGTATCCGGTGCTGATTGCAACAATCAGCACCGTTGCGGCAATTACTCTTTAACGTCCATGAACTCTTCAGCCCACGCCACATAGCTTTCCGGCAACGTGTAGGTATGGGTCAGCTCCGTAGCGCTGAGGTTGGACGTGCTGCTGGTCAGCTTGCGCTGGGCGCGCAGGCTGTCGTAAGTGGCCTTGATCGACGCAAAGTAGGCGCCGTGGCCGGCCACCACGATGCGCACGCCCAGGGCCGCCAGACGCTCACTGTCATTGAGCTGTGGGTTGCCGTAGGTCACCAGCATCAATGGCACCGTCAGGTTGGCGGCGATCTGCTCAAGGTGGTCGAAGTCTTTGACGCCAACCATGCAGATGCCGTCGGCGCCGGCTTTCTCATAGGCCTTGGTGCGTGCGATCACATCTTCGGTCGGCAGCACACCGGCGTTGGTGCGCGCGATGATCGACAGTTCAGGGTCGACACGCGCTTCAAGCGCCGCCTTCACTTTGCCGATGCCTTCTTCGACGGAAATCAGGTCGGTGGATTTGCGCCCGAACTGCGCCGGCAACAGCGTGTCTTCAATGGTCAGCGCGGCCACACCGGCACGCTCAAGCTCTTCGACGGTGCGCATCACGTTCAAAGCGTTGCCGTAACCGTGGTCGGCGTCGGCAATAAACGGCAGTTGGGCGACGCGGCCGATGCGGGTGGCCTGTTCAACGAACTCACTCAGTGTGATCAACGCAAAATCGGGGGCTGCAAGTACCTGCAACGAGGCGACCGAACCACCGAGGATACCGACTTCAAAGCCCAGGTCGGCGGCGATGCGCGCGGACATGGGGTCGAAGACGGAGGCGGTTTCAACGCAGATTTGTTTTGCAAGCAGTTCACGGAAGTTGCGGCGCAACGCTGAGTGAGAAATCTTTGGCATGTTCTTTCCTGGCTTTGGTCATCGTCATGTGACGATCAATGTCTATTCGTGGTGGCGCCAAGATTACCACGCAGAGGTACCTGGGATTATGACGTTTGAGCATGAGACAGGCGCCGAACACATGGATCATCGGTTCACGCTCAGGCGCTGGACAGTCCGATTGCACCGTCGCGGGGCAAAGCCGCCCCATCCTGCACAACTGCTGTGCCGGCGGAGTGCTTAATCCCCGCAAGCGCAATGCCTATAGTGGATTCAAAACCGCCCAAGCCTGAGGTGAACCATGAACAGCGAGTTCAAACCCGACCTGACCGATACAGTGCCAAACGAGCAAGTGGACGCCGAGTACTTCGAGTACAGCAAGGCGGCCAACCCGATCAGCGCCAACCTGATTACCCGGATTCCCTACCACAGCTTCCCGGCCTCGCTCTACGACAGCGGCGCCTCGCGGGTGGTCGCGCTGGACCTCAGCCAAGCGCTGGGCTGTGAAGGCCCGGCGACCGGGCCAGGGTTGTGCGCCAACTTTATCCGCTTGAACGCCGGTGATGCCCTGGACCTGCACCCCAATGCGACCTCACAGGTGTTTTATGTCATCGCAGGCGAAGGCCGCGTGGTGCAGGGCGAACATGAGATCCAATGGTCGAGCGGTTGCTTTATCGCGCTGCCTGGCCTGCAGCCCGCGCGTTTCAGCGCTTCACAGGATGCACGCCTGTACTACGTGCATGATGAACCGCTGTTGCGCTACCTGGGCGTGACGCGCAGCACTGATCGCTTCGTGCCGACGTTGTATCCCGCCGCGCTGGCCAACCAGAAGCTGCGGGAAGCAGCGGATGACCCCCGCGCCCAGGACCGCAGCCGCATCAGCATTTTGCTGGGCAACCGCAATTTCCCCCAGACCCGAACCGTCACGCATGTGCTCTGGGCCATGTACGGCATTCTGCCGGCGGGCTCGATCCAGAAGCCGCACCGGCACCAGTCGATTGCGCTGGACTTCATCATCAACTGCCCCGAGGGTTGCTATTCGCTGGTGGGCACGGAGCTGGACGCTGATGGCCAGATCCGTAATCCGGTGCGGGTGGACTGGTCGCCGGGGCTGGCGTTCGTGACACCGCCGGGTTACTGGCATGCGCACTTCAATGAGTCAGACACCGAGGCATTCCTGATCCCTATCCAGGATGCCGGGCTGCAAACCTACCTGCGGGCGCTGGATATCCGCTTCAGCTGACAGTACTCGGTCAAAATGTGGGAGCTGGCTTGCCTGCGATTGCATCAACTCGGTATGCCTGATGTACCGAGGTGCTTGCATCGCAGGCAAGCCAGCTCCCACAGGTTTTGCTTTAGTACGAGCCGCTCAGGTCGGTCTTATTTCCAATAGGGCGTTTCACCCAGCTGCTCGACGACAAAGTCGATAAAACAGCGCACCTTGGACGACACGATCCGCTTGGGCGGGTAGACAAACCACACCGCAAACGCCTGTTCAGCCCCCAGAATGCTCCAGTGCGGCAACCAGACCTGCAACTCACCCGCCTCAACGCTTTTGCTCACCAGCCAATCAGGCAGCAAGGCAAAGCCCAGGCCTTGGCGTGCAGCGAGCAACTGCGCGTCCAGGTCGTTGATGCGGATACAGTCGCCGTATACCAGCGGCAAGACTTCACCACCGGCCTCGAAGGCAACATCATGCGCGCTCAGGATGGCCGGCAGGCCGGCCAGGTCTGCCGGTGTCGCTGGGGCCGCGTACTGCTCACAAAACCCCGGGCTGGTCACCAGCAGGTACTTTCCCGCGCAGATCTTGCGCGCTTTGAGCGTTGAGTCGGGCAGGGCGCCAATCCGAATGGCCAGGTCAACGCCTGCATGAATCAGGTTGACTTGGGCGTTATCCAGCACCAATTCCAGCTTGATTTGCGGGTAGCGCGCCAAGAACACGTTCAAGACCGGCAGGATATGGTGCCGGGCAAACGCCGGTGGCAAATTGAGCTTGAGTACCCCTCGAGGTTGCTGGTTGAGCGCCGAAGTGGCTGCCTTGGCTTGCTCCAGCTCATCCAGCACACGGCGGGCGTGCAGCAGAAACGTCTGGCCGCCTTCGGTCAGGTGCAGCGTGCGTGTCGAGCGATTGAACAGGGCGATGCCCAAGTCCTGCTCAAGATCCTTCACATAGCGCGAGACGGTAGAGGCCTTGATGCCCAGTCGCTCAGCCGCCCGGGAGAAATTATTGCCTTCGGCGGCCTCGACAAAGGCGGTTAGCGCAGCGAAATAATCCAAGTGCCGCCTCGGTGGTCAGCGTGGGTGAGCGCTCAGGTTACCGGCTGTGGTCAGGCACCGCCACGGGCACGGATCCCGGTTGTTCGACGTCCTTATGATGGGTTTCACCAATAAACATATACATCGCCGGCACCATAAACAGCGTCAGCAACGTGCCGATCGACAGCCCGCTGAAGATCACCAGGCCCATATCATGCCGCCCCGCAGCGCCAGCGCCCGACGCCCACACCAAGGGCACCACGCCCAACACCATGGCGGCGGTGGTCATCAGGATCGGCCGCAGCCGCACCGCCGCCGCTTCTTCAATCGCCTCACGCTTGCTGTGACCAGCGCGCTGCAATTCGTTGGCAAACTGCACGATCAGGATGCCGTGCTTGGTGATCAGCCCCAGCAACGTCACCAAACCGACCTGGGTGTACACGTTGATCGAGGCGTAGCCCATGGTGATAAAGGCCAGGGCGCCGAACAGGGCAGGCGGCACCGAGAACAGAATCACCACCGGGTCGCGAAAGCTCTCGAACTGGAACGCCAGCGCCAGGTAAACGATCAGGATCGAAAACAACAACAGCCCGACGAAGCCGCCAGACTCCTGAATGAACTGGCGCGACTCGCCGGAGAAATCCGAGGTGTAGCCCGACGGTGCCACGTTGGTGAGGATGGTATTGAGCTTGGCCAGCAACTCGCCCTGGGCCACGCCGCTGACGCCCGATAGCGTTGCCGAGTTGAGTTGCTGGAAGTGGTTGATCGATTCCGGCTGGGTCGAGGTCTCGATGTGCGCCACCGTGCGCGCCTGGATCATGCTGCCCGATGGCGTGCGGATGTAGTAATCGAGAATCTGGTCCGGGTTGAGGCGGTCGACTTGCAGCACCTGGGGAATGACTTTGTAGGAGCGCCCGGCGGTGGAGAAGTAGTTCACATAATTGCCGCCGAGTGCCGCCGACAGCGCGGCACCTACATCGGCTTGGGTCATGCCCAGCGCGGCGATTTTTTCGCGGTCCACCACCAGCTTGGCTTGAGGTTTGTCGAGTTTCAAATCCATGTCGGAGAACCAGAACAGCTGCTGTTTCTGTGCCTCGGCCATCACCGCCTGCGCCACTTCGTTGAGGTTTTCCACCGAATCGGTGGTGGTGATCACAAACTGCACCGGCAGCCCTTGGGCGCCCGGCAGCGAGGGCAGCGGGAAGGCGGCAATGGTGGCGCCCGGCACCTGGTTCCACTTTTGCTGCAAATCCAGAATCAGTTGGGCCTGGGAGCGTGTGCGCTCATCCCAGGTTTTAAGCAACACGCCGCCCAGGCCCTGGTTGAGCGCGGGCAGGCCGGTGAGCTGGAACATCTGCGCGTATTCCGGCTCTTTATTGGCGATCTGGAAGGCCTGGTCGGCAATCCGCTCCATCTGCTGCGGTGAGGCGGTGGGTGGGCCTTTGATCTGCATAAACACCAGCCCTTGGTCCTCGGTGGGCGACAGCTCACTCTTGGCCGTCATGCCACTGGCGGCCACCAGCAAGAACAGCACAAAACCAAAGGTCACCAGCACCGGCCAGATATTCAGGCCGCCCGCCAGCACGCGGTGGTAACGCTTGCGCAACCAATCAAAATAGTCATCGAGCTTGCGCGCGAAACGACCTTCTTCCTGCCCTGGTTTGAACAACTTGGAGGTCATCATCGGTGAAAGGGTCAACGCCACCACGGCCGACACGGTCACAGCGCCCGCCAGCGAGAAACAGAACTCCTTGAACAATGCGCCCGTCAGCCCGCTGCGCAGCCCGATCGGCACATAGGCGGCAATCAGCACCACAGTCATCGCGATGATCGGCCCGCCCAACTCCCGCGCCGCCACCAGCGCGGCCTCCAGCACGCCTTTGCCTTCTTCCTTGATGTGCCGGTCGACGTTTTCCACCACGATAATCGCGTCGTCCACCACCAGGCCGATGGCCAATACCAGTGCGAGCAAGGTCAGCAGGTTGATCGAATAGCCCAGCAGGTACATCACAAAGAAGGTGCCGACCAACGACAACGGGATCGCCACCAACGGCACGATCACCGCGCGGAACGAGCCGAGGAACAGATAGATCACCACCGACACAATGATCATGGCCTCGACCAGGGTCTTCACCACCTCGTAAATCGAGGTGTTAATAAACGCGGTGGAGTCATACACAATTTCGCCGCGCACGCCGGCCGGCAGTTGCGATTGCAACTCGGGGAAGGCTTCGCGCACGCTGCTGGCGACGGTGAGGATATTCGCGGTGGGCGCCGCCTTGATGCCGATAAACACCGAACGCTTGCCGGAAAACGCCACGCTGCTGTCATAGTTCTCGGCGCCAAGGGTGACGGTGGCCACATCCTCCAGGTACACCAGCGCATCGCCTTTCTGCCTGATCACCAGCCGCTTGAACTCATCCACTGTGTGCAAATCGGTGCCGGCGGTGAGGTCGACCGTCACGGTTTGCCCGCGTGTCGAACCAACGGCCGACAGGTAGTTATTGTTGGCCAGCGCCGTGGACACGTCCTGCGCGGTGACGTTATGCGCCGCCAGTTTGTCCGGGTCCAGCCAGGCGCGCAGGGCGAACTGGCGCCCACCGAGGATCTCGGCGGTTTGCACGCCCTGGATCGAGTCCAGCTTGGGCTTGACTACCCGCACCAGGTAGTCGGTGATGTTATTGGTCGGCAGCGTGTCGCTGTAAAAACCCAGGTACATGGCGTCGGTGGTCTGCCCCACGGCAATGGTCAGCACCGGCTCCTGGGCTTGCGCCGGCAACTGGTTCTTGACCGAATTGACCTGTGTGTTGATCTCGGTAAGGGCTTTGCTGGCGTCGTAGTTCAGCCGCAGCGTGGCGGTGATGGTGGAGATGCCGGTGATGCTCGACGAAGCCAGGTAGTCGATGCCCTGGGCCTGGGCAATCGCCGATTCCAGCGGCTGGGTAATAAAACCGGCGACCGTGGAGGCGTCGGCGCCGTAGTAGGAGGTGGTGATGGTGACCACGGTATTTTCGGTGCGCGGCCATTGATTCACCGGCAGTTCAAAAATCGAGCGCAGCCCCAGGATCAGAATGAACAGCGAGACGACGATGGCCCACACCGGTCGCTGGATAAAGGTATCGGTAAGCTTCATGGGACACCTTTAATGTTCTTGGGGCGTCGGCGCCGGGTCGTTCAGCGGCGCGGCGCTGTTGTCGACCTTCACCGGCGAGCCGTTCTTGAGCTTCATCTGGCCGCTGGTGATCAACAGATCGCCTTCCTTGACGCCCGACAGGATCGCGACCTGATCGCCACGGGTCGGCCCGGTCTTGATAAAGGTCTGTTGCGCGGTGAGCACCTCGTCACCCTTGTCATTCTTGCTCGAGGTGGCAATGAACACCGTGGTGCCATACGGGTTGTAGGTCACCGACGTTTGCGGGACGGTGAGGTAGCGTTGGGTGGCGCCCGAGCTGACCACGGCACGGGCAAACATGCCGGGCACCAGGTTTTGCTTGGGGTTCTCCACGGTTGCTTCAACGGTAATGTTGCGCGTGGTGGCATCGAACTGGGTGTCGATGGTGCTGATACGGCCCTTGAACGTCTGGTTGGACAGGCCGTCAGCCGTTACCGCGACGCTTTGGCCAATGGCGATGGCTTCCATCTGCGTCTGCGGTACGCTGAAGTCGATATAGACAGGATCAAATGTCTGCAACGTGGCGATCTTGTCGCCGGGGTTGAGGTATTGGCCGGGGTTGACGCTGGTGATACCGATGCGCCCGGCAAACGGTGCGCGAATGGTCTTTTTCGCCACCAGCGCACGCTGCTGCTCGGCGGCGGCAAGCTTGGCCTTCAAGTCGGCGGTGTCGGTGTCGACCTGGGCCTGAGAGATTGCGTTGACCGCCAGTTGCGCCTTGTCACGCTTGAGCACGATGACGGCGAGGTCGGCTGTGGCCTCGAGCGAGTGCAGTTGCGCGATGTCGGAGTCGGCATTCAACTGCACCAGCAGTGCCTGGGCTTCGACATCCTGGCCGGGTTTGAACCCGATGGTGCGCACGATGCCGCCCACTTCCGTGGTCACATCCACGCCGCGCACTGCCTTCATCGAGCCCACCGCCGAGACGCTGGGTTGCCAATCGCTGAATGGCACTTGCATCGCCGTCACCACCGCTGCAGGCAAGGGCTGTTTGGACTGGGCGATCAGCGCCGAAATCTGCACGAACTTCACCCCGGCAATGATCGCGACAATCACCAGCACCACCACGATCATGATCAGCATCGGCCGCCACAGTCGCCGCTTGCGCGGACCATTGGGGGCCGGTGGTGGGGCAGAGACAGGGGTGACTTCAGCCATGGGGTTTCTCACTGTTGATTCAGTTGAGCCGCGCGGCATCGGCCGGCGCGGCTTTGCTCTTGGCCGGCATGATTTCCTGCCACGACGGCAGGCCGAAGCGATCCGGGCTGCCCTTGGTGTCCGGGTTTACATCCGCACGGTTCCACCAACCGCCACCCAGGGCCTGGAAGAGGGCGGTGGTGTCGCTGTAGCGGGCGGCCTGGGCCTTCACGCGTGACAGTGCAGTGTTTTGATAGGTCTGCTGGGCCGTGAGCAGGTTGATATAGGCCACCGCGCCGAGACGGAACTGGGCCTGGACCAGATCCAGGTTGGCCTGCGCGGAGCGCTCTGCCACGACCTGCTGGTTGAGCGCGTCGGCGTCGGCTTCCAGCGCCCGCAGTGCGTTGGCCACGTCCTGGAAGGCGGTCACCACCGTGCCGCGATAACGCGCCGCCGACTCGTCGTAAGCGGCCACGGCTGCGCGTTTGCGGTGTTCGAGTGCGCCAGCGTCAAAGATCGGCTGGGTGATTGAACCCGCCAGGCTCCACACGCCGGAGCCCGATGAAAACAGCTTGGTGCCGCTTGCCACCGTGGAACCCAGCGAGCCGGTAATGCTGAACTGCGGCAACTGGTTGGCGACGGCCACGCCGATATTGGCGCTGGCCTGATGCAATTGAGCCTCGGCTGAACGCACATCCGGCCGCTGGCCAACAATGGCCGAGGGCAGGCTCACCGGCAGTTCTTCGGGCAGCCGTAAAGACGCCAGGTTGAAGCGTTCGCCCTGGTCCTGATTCGGGAAGCGCCCCAGGTAGGCCATCAACTGATTGCGTGTCTGCGCCAATTGCTTTTGCAACGGCGGCAAGGTCGCACGGGTTTGCGCCAGTGCGGTTTGCTGGGTCAGCACGTCGGAATCGCCAATCGCCCCCAAACGCCGCTGGGCTTGCAGCAGGTCAAGCTGGCCGCCCTGCAGGCGAATGATTTCCTCGGTAGACGCGATTTGATCGCGTACAGACGCGAGGCTGATGGCGGTATTGACCACATTGGCAGTCAGGGTCAGGTAAGTCGCCTCCAGCTGGAAGCGCTGGTATTCGGCCTGCGCCGTGGTCGACTCGATTTGCCGGCGCGTACCGCCAAACACATCCGGGGCATAGGAGACGCTCAGCGACGCTGAACTGACGGTCAGTATTGGCGATTGCGGCACGCCGGAGGTGACCCCCGAGACTTTCTCACGGGCCTTCTGCACATTGCCGCTCACCGACGGGAACAACGACGCTTGATCGGCATAGATCAGCTCGTTGGCCTGGCGCAACGCGGCTTGCGCGGCGCTCACATCCGGGTTGGCCTTCAAGGCTTCTTCGACCAATGCGTTCAAGGCGGGCGAACGAAACAGCGTCCACCATTGGCCAGGAATATCCATCCCGGCGATCAGCCGCTGCGCGGCACCACCGGTGTCGATATCGGCCTGGGCGGTGGTGGTGAGTTTTTCTTTTGAATAGTCGGCGTTCGCGGCCACATCGGGTCGGGCGAAATCCGGCCCGACGGTGCAGCCGGCGAGGGCCAGGCACAGGAGGCTAAGCGGAGCGAGAACGTGTGATACACGCTGCCGAGGCTGCTCTTTCATGTTGACTCTATTAATCAGTTGGCTAACTGTTTTTTTGTTGAGCAATGACTGCTGGTGCATCAGGGACGCTGGACTCAAACCAGTGTAGGTGGTGCCGGGCGCTATGCAATGTCGGTACCTGAGTTTCGGCGGAACCGATGGCGATAAAATGCATATTCCGCATTCTTGTAGAATTAGGATATGCATAATCAGTATTTTACACTGGATGATCAGTCCCTCATCTTCTCCCTCCCTATAAACAGGCTTCTGGAGAAAAACGTGCGTTACCTGACAACACTGACGGCCGGGATGACCGCCGCCTTGCTATGCCTGACTGCGCACGCGCAAACGCTGGTGGTAGGCGACCAAAGCTACAACGCCCAGGCCGTGATGGAAGCAGCGGGGGTGCTCAACGACCTGCCCTACACCCTGGAATGGAAACAATTCACCGCCGGCTCGCCCGTCGCCGAAGCGCTGAATGCCAACAGCCTGGACATCGGCCTGCTGGGGGATGCGCCGGTGTTGTTCCTGGGGGCACTCGGCGCGCCGATCAAAGTGATTGGCATCAGCCGACAGAACCTCGAAGGCGTGGCGATTCTGGTCAGAAAAGACTCCTCGATCCACAGCCTTGCCGACCTTGCCGACCTTGCCGGCAAGCGTGCGGCCATCTGGAAAGGCTCCTGGAGCCAGCAACTGCTGATGACGGCGCTGGACAAAGCCGGAGTGCCGCGTGACTCACTGGAACTGCGCTACCTCAGCGCGTTGGACGCTTCCCATGCGTTGGAGGGCGGCTCAGTCGACGTCATTGCGACGTGGGAACCCTACGTTACCCAGCAGGAACGCCAAGGCGCACGGGTGCTGGCGACGGCTGAGGGGTTGATACCTGCGCAGAGCTTTATTGCCGCCAACACCAAGGCCTTGGAGAGCAAACGCGCACCCATCAGCGACTTTCTGCAGCGCTTGAAGAAGGCCCGCGACTGGACACGCCAAAGCCCGGCCAATGCCGATGCGTATGCGGATGCCTGGGCCAAACGTACCCGCGCCGATGCCGACATCGCCCGCGCCTGGTTTGCCCGCGCGCGCACCACGGTTGAGCCGGTCACGGCCCAGTCACCGGTGGAAGCGCAAAAGACCGTGGACTTTTTTGCCAGCCAAGGCCTGGTCAAGTCCTATTCGGCGGCCAGCCTGTTCGACGATTCATTCGCGGCCGCCTTGCAACCCGCCGTGGCCAAAACGCTTCAAGGAACACTGAACAAATGACTAAAAGACAGCTGAAACTTGGCGCCCTGACGATGGGCTGCGGCGGCCCCGGCCGCCATAACCTATGGCTTGACCCCGAGTTACCGGCCGATGCCAGCGTCAACGTCGACTGGTACATCGACATTGCCCGCCAGGCGGAGGCCGCACTGTTCGACTTGATGTTCATCGTCGACAGCCAGTTCATCACGCCCGGCTCGCCGTCCCACTACCTCAATCGCCTGGAGCCGCTGACCCTGTTATCGGCATTGGCCGTCAGCACACGGCATATCGGTTTGGTCGGCACACTGACAACGTCCTACAACTCGCCCTACAACGTGGCACGGCGCTTGGCCTCCCTGGACCTGATCAGCAAAGGCCGCGCCGGCTGGAACGTGGTCACCAGCGGTGACGCTGGCACCGCCGGCAACTACAGCCGTGACGAGCATTACGACTACGACACCCGCTACGGCCGCGCCGCCGAACATGTCCAGGTGGTACAGGGCTTGTGGAATTCCTATGAGGATGACGCCTTCGTGCGCGACCGTGCGACGGGCCAGTTTCTCGACCCCAGCAAACTGCACAGCCTGAACCACAAGGGCGAGCACTTTTCAGTGGTCGGCCCGCTGAATATCCAGCGCTCGCCCCAAGGCCAGCCGGTGATCTTCCAGGCCGGTGACTCGGAACAAGGCCGCGACCTGGGCGCCGCCACCGCCGATGTGATCTTCACTCACGCCGCCAGCATCGAGCAGGGCCGGGCGTTTTACCGGGATATAAAGGGCAGGGCGCTGCAACACGGGCGCGACCCGGAGCAGTTACTGGTGATGCCCGGCGCGGAAATCTATGTAGGCGATACCGACGAGCATGCGCGTGAAATCGAGCAGTATTACCATCAGGCTGACCATAGTTTTGAGCTGGCACTGAAGGAGTTTGGGCGTAATTTCGGCTGGCATGATTTCAGCCAATACGACCTGGATGCGCCGTTTCCGCAGGAGAGTCTGGAGGCTGCACGCAGCAGCTTTTTTACCAATGCCAAGCGCATTGCTGATCAGGCGCGGGAGAAGGGGTTTACCTTGCGTCAGACGGTTGAATTTGGCCGGCAACTGCGGCCGGGGGCGTTTGTGGGGACGGCGGATACTGTCGCGAAAAAAATGGCCGATTGGCTCCATGCGCGGGCGGTGGATGGGTTCAATATTTATATTGGGCATCCGGGGCAGTTCACGCGGTTTACGCAGGAAGTCATACCGTTGTTGCAAGAGCGCGGGGTTTATCGCACGGCGTATGAAGGCACGACGTTGCGCGAGAGTTTGGGGTTGGGAGTTGCATAGAGGGCGTTTGGCGCGTGTGGCCTGTTGCAACTATCGGCGCAGGCCAAGCCAACTTTCGCTCACGGCTAAAAATAAAGATTGAGTATTCACATCAAATGTTATTTTAATAACACCCATAAGAGCGTCACGACCTTCCTGGACGTGCTCGCAAAAAATGGGATGCACCCTGTAAATGACAATTGAACAGCGTTTGATGGAACAGGCCAAGCGGGCGGCCGAGCGTACGTATTCACCTTATTCCAGGTTTCCGGTCGGCGCGGCATTGCTGACCGCCGATGGTGAGGTCGTACTGGGCTGCAACGTGGAGAACATCTCCTACGGGCTGACCAATTGTGCCGAACGCAGCGCCTTGTTCAGTGCCATCAGCCAGGGCCATGCGCCGGGCAGTTTCAGGGCCATCGCGGTTTACGCACCCAACGTTTCACTGATAAGCCCTTGCGGTGCCTGCCGCCAGGTGATGCTGGAGTTGATGGCCAAGGATGCAGTGGTGATTTGCCAGGGCAGTGACCCGGCCGCCACGCGTACCTGGACCCTGGCGCAATTGTTGCCGGGTGCTTTCGACGCTTTCTAATCCTGGGCAGGCCAATTGGCCTGTGTCCGCTCGGTCCATTATTGAGACGCCTGCATGATCAGTCTTGTCGGAATAGCGACCCTTATTGTCATTGCCATTGCTTTATCCCACCAGCGACGCTCGATCAACTGGCGCACGGTTTCGGTCGCCTTTGTGATCCAGGTCCTGATCGGCGCTTTTGCGCTGTACGTGCCCTGGGGCCAGACGGTGCTCGCCGCGCTGTCGGGCGCGGTAGCCTCCCTGCAGCTCTACGCCAACAAAGGCATCGAGTTTCTGTTCGGCGGTTTGAGTTCTCCGCATATGTTTGAAGTGTTCGGAAATGGCGGGTTTGTATTCGCTATCCGGGTGTTGCCGATGATTGTGTTCTTCGGCAGCTTTATCTCGGTGCTGTATTACATCGGCGTGATGGGCTGGATTATCCGGTTGGTGGGCGGCGGCCTGCGTCTGCTGCTGGGCACCAGTCGCGTCGAGTCGATGGTGGTGACGTCGGCGATTTTCATCGGCCAGTCGGAGGTGCCGCTGGTGGTACGGCCGTTCATTGCCAAGCTGACGCGCTCTGAGTTGTTCGCGGTGATGGTCGGCGGTTTTGCCGCGGTAGCAGGTTCGGTGCTGCTCGGTTACGCCGGGCTTGGGGTGGAACTCAAATACCTGATCGCCGCATGTTTCATGTCGGCGCCGGGGGCGTTGTTGATGGCCAAGCTCATGGAACCGGAAACCGAAGCGGCCCGCACCGACGAGGTGATTGAAGAGCTGGGACAGGCCGAGAATCGGCCGACCAATATCATCGACGCGGCTGCCGAGGGCGCGCAGGTCGGCTTGCGCCTGGCGTTGGCGGTGGGCGCGATGCTGCTTTCGTTTATCGCGCTGATCGCCTTGTTCAACGGGCTGCTCGGTTGGGCGGGCAACTGGTTTGGCTACCCGCAGCTGACCTTGCAACTGGTGCTCGGGCACGTGTTGGCGCCGATCGCTTTTCTGCTCGGGGTGCCGTGGCATGAGGCAGTGCTGGCCGGCGGTTTTATCGGGGAAAAACTGGTGCTCAACGAGTTCGTCGCCTATGCCGACCTGGCCAACTACCTGACCGCGGACAAGGCCGCCGCAGCCGGGGTGCCGCTGTTGTCGGCACACACCCAAGTGATCGTCACCTTCGCCCTGTGCGGTTTTGCCAACCTGTCCTCGATTGCCATCCAACTGGGCGGCCTCACGGGTATCGCCCCGCAACGGCGTCAAGAACTGGCGCGGCTGGGCCTGCGGGCCATGATCGGCGGTACGCTTTCGAACCTGATGAGCGCGGCGATTGTCGGCTTTTTCATTTCGCTGTAAGGAGCACAGTATGTGGTTGCCACAAGAAGTGATTCGCCGTAAGCGCGACGGGCATGCCCTGGCCGCTATCGACATTCAACGGTTCGTCGCCGGCATTGCCGACGGTAGCCTTAGCGATGGGCAAGTGGCGGCGTTCGCCATGGCGGTGTTCATCAAGGGCATGGACGTGAGCGAACGCATCGCCTTGACCGAGGCAATGCGCGATTCCGGCCAAATACTGAAGTGGGAGCTGCCGGGGCCGATTGTCGACAAGCATTCCACCGGCGGCGTCGGCGACATGATCAGCTTGTTGCTCGCGCCCTTGCTGGCGGCCTGTGGCTGTTACGTGCCGATGATCTCCGGGCGCGGCCTGGGGCATACCGGCGGCACCCTGGACAAGCTCGAAAGCATCCCCGGCTACGACTGCCAACCCAGCACCGAACGCCTGCGCGCGGTGGTGGCTGAAGTCGGCTGCGCGATCATCGGCCAGACCGCCAACCTGGCACCCGCGGACAAGCGTTTGTATGTGATCCGCGATGTCACCGGTTCGGTGGAGTCGATAGACCTGATCACCGCGTCGATCCTCGGCAAGAAGCTCGCCGCCGGTCTCGATGTATTGATCATGGATGTGAAGACCGGCAACGGCGCCTTTATGGCTGAGCCTGAGCAGGCGCGAGCTCTGGCCGCCAGCATCGTCGCAGTGGCCAACGGTGCCGGAGTCAACACCCGCGCCCTGATCACCGACATGGACCAGCCGCTGGCCCGCAGTGCCGGCAATGCCCTGGAAGTGGCTGAAGCGGTCGCTTTGCTCAAGGGCGAGGTGCGCAGTGAACGCCTGTGGGCAGTGACGTTGGCGCTGGCCAAACAGGCACTGACGATGGCCGGCCTGGCGAGGGACGAGGCTCAGGCCCGTGATCAATTGCTTCAAGCCTGGCAGAGCGGCGCGGCCTTGCAGCGATTTGAGCAGATGGTTGTTGCGCTGGGCGGCCCGCAGGGTTTTACCGACAAACCCGATGAACATTTACCCAAGGCGGTCGTGTCGGTGCCGGTGTGGGCCGAGGAGGAGGGCTGTGTCACCGAGATCGACACCCGCGCCGTGGGGTTGGCGGTGGTGACATTGGGCGGTGGACGCAGCCATCCGGACGACGTGCTGGACCTGTCCGTGGGCTTCAGCGAGTTGGCCTTCGTCGGCGAACAGGTGAATGCAAAACGGCCCCTGGGCTGGGTTCACGCGCGCACCCAAGAGCAGGCCGGGCAGGGCGCATCCGCCTTGCGCGCAGCGTATCGGCTGGGCGGTGAACGCCTGGCCGCGCGCGAATTGATCCAGGCAATCCTATGAGCAAGGCCATCGTATTAGTGCTGGACTCATTGGGCATCGGCGCGAGTGCCGACGCCGCGCTGTTTGGCGATACCGGCGCCGACACCTTGCGCCATATCGCCGAAGCCTGTGCCCGTGGTGAGGCCGATGGGCCATTGCGACGGGGACCTTTGAACCTGCCGAACCTGGGCCAGCTGGGATTGGGCGCCGCAGCGGCGGCCAGTGGCAATGGCCCGCTGCCAGGCAACTGGGGCGACGCGACACCGATCGGCGCCTTTGGCCATGCGCGCGAGCAATCATCCGGCAAGGACACGCCGTCCGGGCATTGGGAAATGATGGGCGTGCCAGTGTTGTTTGACTGGGGTTATTTCGAGCAGCCGACCGAGTCCTTTCCACCCCAACTACTGGCCGACCTGATCGAGCGGGCAGGGTTGCCGGGCATCCTGGGCAATTGCCATGCCTCGGGCACCACGGTGCTGGACGATTTGGGTGAATTACACATCCGCAGCCAGCAGCCGATTTGCTACACCTCGGCCGACAGCGTGATGCAGATCGCCGCCCATGAAAGCCATTTCGGCCTTGAAGCGCTGTACCGAGTGTGTGAAATCGCCCGTACTTTATGTGATGAATACACGGTCGGCAGGGTCATTGCCCGACCGTTCACCGGCGAGCACGCGGGCCAGTTCCGGCGCACCGGCAATCGCCGCGACTACACCGTGCCGCCACCGTCAGCAACGCTGCTTGATCGCCTCTGCGACGTCGGCGGCACCGTACACGCGGTGGGCAAGATCGGTGATATTTTCGCTCACCGAGGCATCAGCCGGTTGTACAAGGCCGATGGCAACGACGCGCTGTTCGACGCCACGCTCAAGGCCTACCGGGAAGCACCTGACAACAGCCTGGTGTTTGCCAACTTCGTCGACTTCGACATGCTCTACGGACACCGCCGAGACCTGGCCGGCTACGCTGCCGCGCTGGAAGCCTTCGACCGCAGGCTGACGGAATTACTGGCGTTGATGGACTCGCAGACATTGTTGATCATCAGCGCCGACCACGGCTGCGACCCCTCGCGCCCGGGCAGCGACCATACCCGTGAGCATGTGCCCGTACTGGCTTATGGTGCAGGCGTGGCGGCGGGGTGGTTGGGCGAGCGAGCCAGCTTTGCCGATATCGGCCAGAGCCTGGCGGTGCACTTGGGGTTGGAGCCGTTGGCATGGGGCACGTCTTTTTTGCTGCGTGAGCCATAGCATCGACAAGCGTCATCGGCTTCAAACTACGTTAAGGTGCTCATCACTTATCCATCATTACGTGAAGCATGAATCGTCCATTATTTGTCTCCCTGGATGGGCCTAAAGGCACGGGGAAAACCACGCTGTTGGAAGCCGTTACCCAAGCACTGCGGGCAGACAACAAAAAGGTGATCCGTCTTTGCGAGAGAAAAAGCGATCCCTACAGGGCTGAAACCATGGCCCTGGTCAACGCACACGCCAGAAACCCCACCGATGATTCGGAGTGGAGAGTGTGTGAGCGCTTTGCGGATAGTCGGCTCTGGATTTCCCGCCACGTGCTGACTAAACAGCCGCCCGACAGCATCATCCTGATAGACCGTTGGTACCCCTCAGATGCCGCGTTTCGCCGGACAGTCCCGTTCGCCGACATATTGCAGTTAAACCTGGACCGACACGTACGAGTGCCAGACCTGCATGTGGGCGTTATCACCGACCCCGAGATTTCATGGTCAAGGGCCGCGCAGCGACGGCGCGGGTTGGGCAGTACGTTGATCCATACGCTGCAGGAGCATGTCGAGTGTACCCAGGCGTTTTTGCGAGCGGCGGGTGATCAGGGCTGGGTTTTGTGCCGTAATGAAGGGGCGATTGAACAGGCGACGGGGCAGGTGATTTCCGAGATCTACAAGGTCCTTAAGGCAGTCGAAGCAGGTTAGAGAAATTGCTCCTGCCATCCCGGCCCTGGGATGGCAGAGGTACACAGCCGATACTCGAAAACCTTTAAATGAGAATGAGTTGCAAATGAGATCTGCTGGTATATCATGCCTCCCGAATCCAGGCAGGTTTACCTTCCCGTCCGCTCATCCATTAGGTCCAAAATCCATGCGTCATACCCTGATTTCTCTCTGCGTACTTCAGGCGGTTGCCCCTGTTGCCTGGGCGCAGGTGGCCGGCAGCGAAAATGCCAGCCTTGAGTTGCAAGCCATCAACGTCACGGGAGACGTAGACGCCGAGACGGCTCAGGGGCCTGTCAAAGGGTATCGCGCCACACGCTCTGCCAGTGCCACGCGCACAGACACCTCAATTCATGAGACGCCACAGTCCATCAGCGTCGTGCCCAAGGACGTGGTCGAGGACATTGGCGCGACTCGCCTGCAGGAGGCCCTGGACTATGCCGGCGGCGTCGGCCGAGCGAACAACTTCGGTGGCCAAGGGCTTACCAGCTTCACGGTGCGTGGGTTTACAACTGCAGAGTTCTACCGTAACGGCTTTCCGATTAACCGGGGCTACCCCAGCATGCCGGACGCCAACAGCATTGAGCGCCTTGAAGTGCTTCGCGGACCAGCGACGATGCTCTATGGGCGCGGCGATCCCGGCGGTACTTTCAACGTGGTCTCCAAACAGCCTTTGCCTGAACGTACGGCCACATTGGGTAGCCAGGTGGATGATCAGGGCATGAAGCGCGGCACCCTCGATGCCTCCGGCCCGCTGGATGAGCAAGGCCGCCTGGCCTATCGCCTCAACGTGGTGGGAGAGGGCGGCGACACCTTCCGCGACCATGTCTCAACCGAACGCTATGGGGTCACGCCGGTACTGAGCTGGCAGGTCAATGACGACACCAAGGTGATTTTCGAAGGCGACTTCATGCGTAACAATCATCCGCTGGATCGCGGTCTGACCCGCTTCGCCAACCAGCGTGGCACGCCGTCCCGTGAGACCTTCTGGGGTGAAAAGTACGCTGGTAACCTGCACAACGATAACAACATGGCTCAGGTGCGCTTCGAGCATCTACTCAACGAAAACTGGACACTGGGCGGTGGTATGCAGTGGTTGGACGGTACGATGAAGGGCAATGGTGTTGAGGCAAACAATGCCACCAGCCTCAACGCCGATGGGCGAACCCTCCAGCGCAACTTCAACTACCGCAAGCTGGACTGGACCGACCAGGACTATCAACTGAACCTGACCGGGCGCTTTTCCACGGGCGGCCTTGATCACACGTTGCTGACGGGCATCGAGTACGAGGACTACGACTACAAGTCGATCATCCAACGTTCCAGCGGCGCGGCGGGGGCTTTCCCAATCGATATCTTCAACCCGATCTATGGCCAGCCACGTCCGGCGCTGACGCGTACGCCCACCCACGACAAAGAAAACCTCAAGACTTACGCCGCCTTCGTCCAGGATCAAGTGGCGCTGACCGAGCGTTTAAAGGTGCTCGCCGGTGCGCGCTTTGAGCGCTTCGAGCACCAGTACGAATCCTACGTGCCCGGTGTGAGAAGCTGGAACGCCGCCGACAACGCCGTCACTCCGCGCATCGGGGTGATGTATGACCTCACTGACACGGTTGCGATCTACGCGGACGCCGCGCGCTCGTTCAAGCCCAACACGGGTGCCAGTCGTCAAGGCGGCGGATTCGAGCCGGAGAAGGGCAAGTCCTACGAAGTGGGGGTTAAGTGGGAAGCGCTGGACCGTCAGTTGAGCGTCGACGCGGCGATCTACCAGATCGAGAAGAAAAATGTCCAGGGTGTCGACCCGGTTGATTCGGCCTTCAATGTCGCGACAGGGCAAGTCCGCAGCCGCGGCTTCGACCTGAACGTGGCCGGCAACCTGACGCCCGAGTGGCGGATGATCGGTGGCTATGGCTATGTGGATGCCGCAGTGACCAGGGACACGACCGTGCGCTCCGGAACACGTCTGGCGAATATTCCGCGCAATAGCTTCAGCCTGCTCAACGTGTACGAGTTTCAGGATGGCGCGCTCAAAGGGTTTGGCCTTGGCGCAGGTGGAAAATACGTAGCCGAGCGTGCCGGGCAGACCGCCAATGACACGTTCTCGATGGGCGCTTACACCGTTGTCGACTTGCTTAGCTATTACAAGGTCAACGAAAAGGTCAGACTCAACCTCGACGTGAAGAACTTGTTTAACCGTGAGTACGACGAAGGCTCGTTCCTGAACTTCTACGCTTATCCCGGTGAGCCGCGTACGGTGCAAATGGGCATTTCTTATACGCTGTAATCCAATCGGAGTGCGGTTCGTCGTGGGGGATTGGCGAACCGTGGGCCAGCCTTGGATCGGGGCGGGCTGCATACTGAGTGCGTGGCGGTGCTGACTTACCATCGCCAGTGCGTGATACATAATTTAACATAATATACATTATGCGTAACACGATGTTACTTAATCAGGAGCAGTACGCGTCAGATTTTGAGTCAGCGTCTCCAGGCTTTTCCTCCTCTCACTGATCATCACCACTCAGTTGCCAGTACGCCGCAACCTCATCGTTTTCACCCACCACATGGCAACGCCCTCAGGTTTGATCTTTACTCGTCCCAACGCCACCCGTGCTCAAGGAAGATCTGCATGAAGCTCTATGCCGCCGTATTGCTCACTGCTGCGTTGCTCGGCGGCTGCGACGTCAGTAAGCGCTGCGTCTCGATCTGGGTTCTTTACAGGCGCGAAAACCCGAAAGCATTGGCTTTATTGTTGATCTGCCAGATGCATCTGCGGGACTCCAAGCAGTGATCAAATTCGCCTCGACGATACTGCAGGCCGGTACGGGATTCCGTACTAAAGTGGGGGTGTAACAGCACCCCCCCCACTCCAATCACCAAGAATGCGAATCCAGTTTGTAGGTTTGATTGACCGCGCCTGTGAAAGACGCTTTGGGGAAATCAGAGGCTCAAGGTGAGATAACATCTCTAGCATTCGTCTCGCGAAGAAAAACCCCAGAGTTCTGGTGATCTCTGGAGTTTTCCGTCTGGGTTGAGATCAGCCGGCTTAGCCGGTTACCGGCGCGGATGTTGATTTTCCTGACTGTCAATCAGGTGGCGGCTATTGCTTTGCGGGCAGGTCGAGGTTTTCTGAAAAGTTCAGGTCCTCATCTGATTGGTACATCTCCTCTATTTCTTTGGCGTACTTCTGTGAGACCGTTATAACCTCATCCATGGTGCTCCAATCGACGGGATTAGTTTCCCGTTCTCGCTGCTCGCGCAGTAATTCGTCTCGCTTTTTCAATTGCTGTGATGTCAGATTTATCAGTTTTTCTTTAGGAAGATCTAAGAGTTGTTGTTCCGTGTAATCGGGCATGGGAGTTCTCCTTGTGTAGAAAATACAGCATTCCAACAATCCCCATACTTCGGTAATCAACTCTATTTTTGTACTGTTAGAAATAACAGGGTTTTAGACTTTTTTACGTTAATCGTTATTCAGAAAAATCATAAAAAATCCTCTGATATGGACGTTCTGGATAAATCTTCACCGGAACTTCATCATTTTCCCGACTACGCTTTCCCTCCAACCTGATAATCCATTGAATCCGCATCCCTCAATCCTCATCCCGCGTCAGCTTTTCAATCAACGCTCGATGCTGTGGAAACGCTGTCGTGAGCTTATGGCGATTTCCCATCTCCATGTCGGCAAAATCAAATCCTGGCGAAACCGCTTCACTGATCAATCCAAATCCGTTTGTCCCGTCCAGCAATCGTGATGATTTCCAGATGCCACCCGGTACGTGCAATTGCAAACACTGTTCTGCGAGAACATCGTTGCCCATGATGACTGTCTGCAATGAACCGTCCGCATGGATCAGGCTGTATTCGAGTGCGTCGCCCAAGTGGAAATAATGCAGGATGTCAGACTGATTGAAATGAAACTGGCCCACCGCTGATTGCTCGGTCAGCAGATAGTAGATCGACGTCATCAGGTAACGCGGTCCTGCAGCGGTTTCGAGCCAGTCGCGATGGTCCGCCTGATAGGTTCTGCGAAAGTAGCCGCCTTCGAGATGCGGTTCGAGATCCAGCGCATTGATTACGTCTTGTGCGCTTGCTTTACGTTGAATCATCGCCCGCTCCCTTGATTTTATGGTGGTTTTTTATAGCTCAACTAAATGTCTATTTAGTTGAGTTATATAAGCAGCGTTTTAATAACCACCCACCGCCGCCATTTCCCCACCCACAATCGCAACCCCCGAACTGCTGCCCAAACGCGTAGCCCCGGCCTCAATCATCTTCAGCGCCGTCGCATAATCACGTACGCCACCGGAGGCCTTGACCCCAACCTTGGCACCCACGGTTTTACGCATCAGTGCCACGTCCTCAACTGTGGCACCACTGCGGCTGAACCCCGTGGACGTCTTGACGAATGCCACGCCCAAATTCCGGCAGATTTCGCAGGCCTGGACCTTTTGTTCGTCGCTGAGCAGGCAGGTTTCCAGGATCACCTTCAATGGCACGGCGCCGCAGGCTTTATGCACCAAGGCTATGTCTTCGCGCACGGCTTCAAGCAGGCCTTCCTTCAGCCAGCCGATATTGAGCACCATGTCGATCTCCCCTGCCCCGGCGGCTATCGCCCGTTCGGCTTCAAAGGCCTTGGTGTCGCTCAGGCCGGCGCCCAACGGGAAGCCCACCACCGCACAGATCACCACGCGATCGTCGGTCAGGCAGGACGCGGCGTAAGGCACCTGCCCCGAGTTCAGGCATACGGAATAAAAGCCGTGCGCCTGTGCTTCTTCGCACAAGGTGCGAATCTGTTCACGGGTGGCATCGGGGGCCAGCAAGGTGTGATCGATGTACTTGGCCAATGCTGCGGGTTGAAGCGTATTCATATAACGTGCCCTTGCCTGTATGTTGCCAATGGTGGTGTGCCGCGTGTTGCGGCGCTCACATTAAACGTTACAATATTCACAATTAATGTTACTTAGTTAACACAAACAATCAAGCCCTGGAATGCCCGTGGACAGTAAAAAAGCCGAGCGACTCAAGCTTATCCAGCAAGCCCTGCAGGACCAGAGCGCCATTCACCTGCGGGAAATGGCGGCGCTGCTGGATGTTTCCGAGATGACCCTGCGCCGCGACCTCAGCCACTTCAGCGAGCATTTGCGCCTGCTCGGTGGCTACATCACACGGGTCGGCAGTGAGGCCGGTGATTACCGGGTCGCCGACCAAGGCACGCGTCACGTCGAAGAAAAACGCCGCATCGGCAAACTCGCTGCGCGGTTGATACAGCCCGGCGACACGGTATTTTTTGACTGCGGTACCACCTCGCCGTTTGTGATTGATTTCATCCCCGACGAGTTGGAGTTCACCGCGGTGTGCAGCTCGTTGAACGTGTTGCTCAAGCTGCAGAACAAGCCCAACTGCCATATCGTGCTGTGCGGCGGCACCTTTCACCGCAAGAACCAAGTGTTTGAAAGCAGCGCCGAAAGCAGCATTCTCGACAGCGTGCGCCTCACGTGGGCCTTTGTGACGGCGGCGGGCGTCAGCCAGGAATTTGGCGTGACCTGCTTCAACTTCAATGAAGTCGAGGTCAAGCAAAAGGTCCTGCGCCAAGCCCAGCAGCGCGTGCTGCTGGCGGACTTCAGCAAGTTCGACACGGTGCGCACTGCGCACTTTGCCAGCCTTGCAGACTTTCAATACGTGGTCAGCGACAAGAAAATCCCCCAAGCGTACAAAGAAGCCATCCAGGCCAGCGGCGCGCAATTGCTGGTTTAACCCAGCAACGTTTGGCGCTCCCGCGCATTCAAGTAGCCGGTGGTCACGCTGAACGAAGCGCTGGCCCCGGCCGCCAGCACACGCACGTGACCTTTGGCTTTTTCGGCGTTATAACCTTCGGGTTCACAGGTTGACGGCAGTACGAACGCCGCCACTTGCTGGTCCGGTGAGTGCAGGATCCAGCGTGCGGCGTGCTCGAACTCCTTGGGGCGATAACGGGTGTAAAACGCCGCACCATTCGGGTGGTCCAGCAGAAAATGTGCATGGCCGCTGGCGTCTGTGCCCACGTCGTCGAAGAAAAACACGATTTCAGGGTCGTACAACGCCGGTGTGTCGAGACACGCCAACTGCGCCGGATGCTCGGCCAGTTGCGCCATATAGGCGCTCCAGTCAGGCGTGGGCTTGACGTGGTCCGGCACGCTGGTGCGCAGGCGCAGGCGCTGCATGCCCAGCGGCTCGACAAACCGCGCGCCGGCCACATAGGCGTAGTTCATATGGGCCATGTACATCAGTTCCATGGGCTTGCCGGCCAGGTTGGTGACGTCCATATCGATATCGAACAGGGCTGAATCGGCGCGCAGTGTCACGCTCGGGGTTGCCCTGTATCGATCGCCAAAGCCCTTGGCATATTGGTAAGTGCCACCCAGGCTCACAACGCCCTCGCCTATTTCCAGCCAAGCTGTGTCCATGGGCGCGCAGGGCATTTCGCCGTGCAAGGCATGGGTGTCATCCGGCGCCGGGCAACCGTTGCGCAGCAGGCCACTGTGAAACATAAAGCAGCCATAAGTATCAATGACGGTCGGGCTGGGCCTTGGCTGCTCGAACAGGTTGGTCATGGTCAGGTCGCAGCCGTCGAACACCGCCGACCAGATCATCTGCCCTTGATAAGGCAACACCACCAGGCGTCCACGGCTGTTCTCCAGGCCCACGGCCAGCACGCCGGACGGGTAAACCCAGGCGCTGACCTTGAAGTCTTCGGACTGTAGCAAGACCTTTTCCTGCTCGCTGAACAGCACCGGATACAGCGGGATACGCGTGTTCATGAGGCCACCGCCGCCGCACCCGACGGCACGCTGTCCGACTGGCGCATGCACTTGAGCGCATACATCACGATCACGATAAAGCACAGCAACGGCACGCTGTAGGCCAACTGCATGTTGCCACCGCTGGCGTCAGACAACAGGCCCTGGAAGATCGGAATCACCCCGCCACCGACAATGCTCATCACCAGCAGTGAACCGCCGACACCGGTGTCCTCACCCAGGCCATCGATGGTCAGGCCGTAGATGGTTGGCCAGCACGGTCCGAGAAAAATGCTCACGCCAACCGCCGCATACACCGCCGAAATATTCGGCACCAGGATGGTGTAGGCCAGCAGCACAATGCACAGCACGCCGTAAATCGCCAATACCCGGGCCGGGTGCAGGCGGCGCATCAGCAGGTTGGCGATCATCTTGCCGACAAAGTAGGCGGCAAAGGTCGTCAAAAGGAACCATGAAGCGCTGCGCTCATTCATGCCGCCCATCTGCATGGCCAGGCGAATGGTGAAACTCCACACACCAACCTGCGCGCCCACGTACAGAAACTGCGCGAGTACACCAAAGGTAAAGCGCGGGTTGCGCCACAGTCGGCCCAGGCTTTGGCGCAGGCTGCCGGATTTATTGTCGACGGGCTTATTGCCCTTGCAGGCCGGGAACCGGGTGATGGCGATCAGGATAAACATCAGCACCAGTACGGCGATCATCCATTTGTAGGGCAACAGCGTGGACTGGATCATCTGCAACTGCTGCACCGCCGCCTCGGAGGCGCTCATCTGCGTCAGTTGCTCGGTGGTGGCATCGGTGTCCTTGAACATCACAAAGCTGCCCACGTACACCCCGGCCATGGCGCCGAACGGGTGAAAGGTTTGCGAGATATTCAAGCGCCGCGTCCCGGTTTCCCTTGGTCCCATCAGGGTTGAATAGGTATTGCACGCGGTTTCCAGGAACGACAGACCGGCGGCAATCACAAACAGGGCCAGCAGGAACATGCCGTACTTGGCGGTGGACGCCGCAGGAAAAAACAACAGGCAGCCCAGCATGTACAGCAACAGGCCGATCAGAATGGTGCTTTTGTAGCTTAAGCGGCGCACCACCATCGCGGCCGGAATCGCCACGAAAAAGTACCCCAGGTAAAACGCCGACTGCACAAAGGCGGTTTGGAAATCGCTGAGCAGGAAGGCTTTCTTGAAGTGCGCGATCAGCACGTCGTTCATGCTCGCCGCTGCAGCCCACAATGCAAAAATGCTGCACAGCAGGATAAACGCGAACCAGGGCGTGCGGTTCAGATAGAAGCCATCGGGTGTCTGTTGCAGCGCAGGTTTGTTCATTATTGTTCTCCGGGCTGGGTTGAGAGTCTTACCGCTGTTGCTGGAAACGGGCGAACGCTTCGGCGTCGGGATAGGAGGTCTGTGTACCCAGCGCTGTGACCGAACAGGCGGAATACGCCACCGCTTGCTCCATGGCCTGGCGAATAGCGCCGTCGCGGCTCCAGTGCTGGATGAAACAACCGATAAACGCATCACCGGCGCCGGTAGTGTCGCGGGCCACCACCCGCTGGCCGGGCACCTGGAACTCGCCCTCCGCGCCCACGTACAGCGCGCCGTGCTCGCCGAGGGTGACGATCACGTGGCGAATGCCGCTGGCCACCAACGTACGCGCGGCGCTGCGGGCCGAGTCCGGCGAGTCCACGACGCGACCGGTGATCAACGCCAGTTCCGATTCGTTGGGAATCAGGAAATCCAACTGCGCCAGGTGCTCGGCACTCAAGTCGGCCAGGGCCGGCGCCGGGTTGAGCAGCACCGTAATGCCATGACGGCGGGCAAATTCGATGGCGTAGTAGACCGTGTCCAGGTTGATCTCCAGTTGCAGCACGATCAGCGTGCATTCACGCAGGTCGGCAGCGGCCGTCTCGATGTCCGCTGGCAACAAATGCGCATTGGCACCTTTGACGATCAAAATGCTGTTATGGGAATCGGCGCGCACAAAAATCGGCGCCACGCCGCTGGAGACGCCCGGCACACGCTGCACGTAACGGGTGTCGATACCAAAACGCTGGAAGTTGGCCAGGGTGTTGTCGGCGAACATGTCGTCACCGACTTTACTCAGCATCAGCACCTGCGCCCCAAGCTTGGCTGCCGCCACCGCCTGGTTGGCGCCTTTGCCGCCACACCCCAGGGCAAAGCCCGGCGCTTCCAGGGTTTCGCCCTGGTCCGGCATGCGGTCGATGTAGGTAATCAAATCCACCATGTTGCTGCCGATGACTGCGATCTTGCCCATTGCTATCTCACCTTGTTGCGGCACGACCAGGCAGGTCGTAGCGCTCTTGTTTTGTTATTTAAATAACATTAAGTGTGATTATTCAATCTTTATTTTATGAAGATCAGTCAAGCCGCAGGAAAATGTAGCGTCTGTGTAAGCATCATCTTGTGTGCCCAGGTACAGCTCACTAAGCTGGCCGATCTTTTGCTGTGACCCGGAACCCCCATGTCTCGAAGTATTGCCCACCTCGCCTTGTTGCTCGGGTTGATCACCGCCATCGGCCCTTTCGCCATCGACAGCTATCTGCCTGCGCTACCCACCCTGGGTGCCAGCCTGCAGGCGTCGCCGGCGGCCGTGCAGATGAGCCTGACGGTGTTCTTCATGATCATTGGCGTGTGCCAGTTGTTTTACGGGCCGATCAGCGATGTGTACGGTCGCAAGCCGCCGATTTACGCGGGTCTGGCGATTTTTGCGGTGGCCAGCGTCGGCTGTGCGCTGGCGCCGACGATTGAAGTGCTGATTGGTTTTCGTGCCCTGCAAGCCTTTGGCGCCTGCGCCGGCATGGTGATCCCGCGGGCGGTGGTGCGTGACCTGTACACCGGCCACGAAGCCGCACGGTTGATGGCCCTGCTGATGCTGGTGATGAGTGTTTCGCCGATCCTCGCGCCCTTGGCCGGCAGCGTGGTGATTTCACTCTGGAGCTGGCGTGAAGTGTTCGTGGTGCTCGCAGTGGTTTCGCTGTTGTGCCTGGTGATGACCTTTGTGCAACTGCCCGAAACCCATCCTGCCGAACGCCGCCTGGGCAAGACCCTGGGCAGTGCGATCGGCAGCTACGGCGCCTTGCTGCGCGACCCGGTATTCACCGGCCTGTCGGTGGTGTGCGGGTTTGGCTTGGCGACGTTCTTTGTGTTTATCGGCAGCGCGCCGTTCGTGTACATCGAGTATTTCGGCCTGACGCCTACGCAATTCAGCCTGTGTTTTGCAGTAAACGCCGCGTCCTTCTTCGCCATGAGCCAACTGACCGCACGCCTGAGCGCGCGTTTTGGCCTGGCGCCGCTGATTCGCGGGTCGGTGATCGGCGTGGCGGTGGTTATGAGCGCGCTGGCCGTCACCACCTTGTGGAGTGACAACCTCGCCTTGATGATGGCACTGCTGTTTATCGGTTTCGGTTTTCTCGGCCTGTTATTGCCAGCCGCGGGGGTGTTGTCCATGGAGGATCACGGCGCAGTGGCAGGTTCTGCCTCGGCGCTGCTCGGTGCTATCCAGATGATCACGGCGGCCGTGTCCATGACGCTGGTTGGCGTGTTTGCCGACCATACACCTGCGCCCATGCTGGTCGGCATCGCGCTGTGTGCGGTGGCGGCGATGCTGGTGACCTTATGGACCCTGCGTCGTTTGCCGGCTCACCTGGCGCGTGATTGACGCCATTCGTCGGGGGCGTGGCCCATCCATTACAACTATCGCGGGCGGCAAAACACCTAACTCCATAGCACCTTTGACGTTCTATGGAGTTAGACATGACCGACTACCCTCGCCCACCCTTCGCGCCTCAAGCCCAGTCCGTACCGGGCACCCAGAAGAAAATGGACCCGTACCCCGACTGCGGCGAGAAGAGCTACAAAGGCTCCGGCCGGTTGGCCAACAAGATCGCCCTGATCACCGGCGCCGACAGCGGTATCGGCCGCGCGGTGGCGATCGCCTTTGCCCGTGAGGGCGCCGACGTAGCCATCGCGTACCTGGATGAGCATGAAGACGCCCAGGAAACCGCACGCTGGGTCGAAGAAGCGGGCCGTCAATGCCTGTTGTTGCCGGGCGATATCGCGCAAAAAACCAACTGCCAGGCGCTGGTGGACAAGACCGTCGAGCAGTTTGGCCGCATCGATGTGCTGGTCAACAACGCCGCGTTCCAGATGACCCACGAAACCCTCGAAGAGATCGAGGATGAAGAATGGGTCAAGACCTTCGATATCAACATCACCGCGATGTTTAGGATCTGCAAGGCGGCCCTGCCGCATATGAAAGCCGGCAGCTCGATCATCAACACCAGTTCGGTTAATTCCGATATGCCCAAGCCAACCCTGTTGGCCTACGCCGCCACCAAAGGCGCGATTGCCAACTTCACCGGTGGCCTGGCGCAGTTGCTGGGTGACAAGGGTATTCGCGTCAACAGTGTGGCACCAGGGCCGATCTGGACGCCGCTGATTGTAGCGACCATGCCCGACAAGGATGTGCAGAGCTTTGGCAGCGAAACACCGCTCGGGCGGCCAGGCCAGCCTGTGGAGGTGGCACCGATCTATGTGCTGCTGGCCTCGGACGAAGCCAGCTACATCTCCGGCTCGCGGTACGCGGTCACTGGCGGCAAACCGATTCTCTAACTCATTGCGACTGTGTGGCAACGGCATTCTTGTGGCGAGCAGGCTTGCCCTGCGTTGGGATGCGAAGCAGCCCCAAACTCAGAGACTGAGTTCTTTCAGGAGAAATTCAGTACCTTTACTGGGACTGCTTCGCAGTCCAACGCAGGGCAAGCCTGCTCGCCACAGAGGGGCTCCAAAATCTTTGCTGTGTTAAGAACTACAAATCAAACCTGTCCACCGCCCGGCGCCGCTCATTGTCATCGCGCACGTCATAACTGGCGGTGGTCTGGATATTGGTGTGATGCGCCAGTTTCTGCGCAATCGACAGGTCGTGTTCTTCAATCACCCGCGTGATGAACGAGCGTCGGAAGTCATGGGGCATGATCTTCACGCCCACCTGCTCACCGCGTTGACGGGCGATGTAGTAAATCGCGTGCTTGGTGATGCGTTCACGGGTGATATGGCTGCCACGGCGAATACGATTGAACAGGAAGCTATCGTCCTGCTCGCCTTCCTTGAGCTGCTCGCGACGAAACGCCAGCCAGGCCTGCAACTTGTCAAACGCCCAGGCTGGGGCGTACTTGATCAGTTCTTTGTTGCCTTTGCCAATCACACGCAAGCTGCGTTCATCGAAGTTGATCTGCGCCAGGTCCAGG
Source organism: Pseudomonas sp. PA-6-3C (assembly GCF_021605825.1). Lineage (NCBI taxonomy): Bacteria > Pseudomonadati > Pseudomonadota > Gammaproteobacteria > Pseudomonadales > Pseudomonadaceae > Pseudomonas > Pseudomonas sp. PA-6-3C. Next base: position 53,511 of record NZ_WKDV01000031.1, on the reverse strand, counting down.
TTGACCGACTCCGACTTGCGCATGCCTGAACCATACAAAATGCCGATCACGGCGGCATCCCGCAGGCCTTGAGGGCGTGGGTCGGCGGCACAGACTTCCATCATTTCGCGGATCAGGGTGCGGCGCAGGTTACGGCCCTGGCTGAGGCGTGTGCCTGGCGTGGCCTTGACCGAGCGCATCTTCAACAGGTGGTCCTGGCTGATCAGGCTCATTCGCCAGGCCTCGTTCATCACCCCGCGTACCGCATTCACATACAGCGAAGAAGTGTTCGGCGCGCAGCCGTCCTCGCGCAATGCGCCGACCAGCGCAATCACCTGTTCGGGTTGCAGCAGGTGCCAGTCGATCTCTTCCAGGTTGATATCTTCATAGCCCAGGCGGTCGGCGGCATCTTGCAGCACGTAGCGCATGGTCAGTTGGCTGGAGGGCGCCAAGCGGGTGAGGTAAAGGGTCAGTGGGTTGCGGATAGACTCAGTCAAGGTAGATCAGCCTTTGGATTAAATACCTCATTCAAGCCTTTGTTTAATCAAGGTATTTAGTGAATTGGCGAAGGTCGAGTCTAACTCAGGACCGGGCTTGGCACCAAATCACGGCACAACATCACGGCGCCGATTCGTCGTCCTCGGTCGGGTTTTCAGCCTGAGGTTGCGCCTGGGATTGGCTCCAGTCGGCATCCTGTTTGTGCATCAGTGCAAACCAGTGCTGACGCATGAACGCCAGGTAGCTTTCCGGCGCTTTCGCAAAGTCGCTTTCATCGCCATAACAGCCCGGCAGCGGCAACTCGGTGCCCTGCTCCTTGTACTGGCTGACCAGTGCCTGCTGTGCGGCAACGCTGCAGTCAGTAGGCAGCGGCATACCTCGCAGGGCACCGGCATCCTCGTCCCACCAGCTTGCACCGACGCGATCGACACCGCGCAGGCGGTACTTCTGGGACTTGCCGACATGCATGATCAGCTTGAACTCACGCGGGCTGACATCGCTGGTGCAGGTGCGCGAGTAACCCACCGTGGCCTGGGTAATGCCATCGCCGGCAAGGTCAGTGACCTTGGTTGCCGCCCTGTCAAAACGCAGCCCTGCATCGAATTCGCAATGCTGCACATCGTCATAGAGCATCCAGACACGCTTGGGGCGGTCGCCGCCGAGCAAATACTGGGCCGCGTAGACAAATGCCGACTGGGTACCGTCGTCATCACGCTCGCTGACTTGCTCGGCGAGTACCAGCAAGTTCTTGCCTTGGTGGTCGTCCCAGGTATAGGCCGCGACCTGTTTGCCGCGCACTTCCACGCCGTCCGGCACCTGCTCGATGCTGGTAAGCGCCACGCCATCGTCGGCTCGAACGGTGGTGACACAGGCCACCACCATCAACAAGCCCATCAATGCAGGCCGCAACTGGCCGTGCAAAATCCGCACACTATTCATCCGAGTACCCTGGCAAGAGATGGCTTACTTTACCGGCACTTGAGGGCCATTGCAGAGAAGTTTGTTGAATTACCTTACGCGCCTGCGCAGTGGTGCAGAATCCGTCGCGGTTTTGCCTGCAGAACCAATCCCCAGGCGCTTCAGCGGTTTAGCTGAACCCTACCTGTCTACCTGTCAAATAAACGAGTTTTTCATCCGCCTTTCATATTCGTTCAACAATTTTCCGCTTAATCTTGACCGCAGGACTTGAGAACGAACCGCGTCTTCCCCGACTAACCTGTTGATTACGCTTTACCTTTCATAGTTTTCGTCTTTACTCTGCTAGCCCATGGAAGAAACCGTTGCCCGTCCTCAGGAAAGTCGAACGAATGCCGCACACCCACGCTACATTTAATCGGCCGGCGTTGTTGCCGACTGATTACTGCTGTTTTCACGCTCCAATTGTTCTAGCCCCGAGGTCATGAATCTTTGAAACCCTACCCTATTCATTGCGTGTCGATCGTTATCCCGGTCTACAACGAACAAGAGAGCCTGCCTGAATTGCTGCGTCGCACGACTGCAGCTTGCAAGCAATTGGCTTACGAATACGAAATCATCCTGGTGGATGACGGTAGCCGCGACAACTCGGCCCAATTGCTGGAAGACGCTGCCGCAGAAGACGGCAGCAACGTGGTGGCGGTGATTCTCAACCGCAACTATGGCCAGCATGCCGCGATCATGGCCGGCTTCGAGCAGTGCCGTGGCGAGGTGGTCATCACTCTTGACGCCGACCTGCAGAACCCGCCCGAAGAAATCCCGCGGCTGGTCGAGCAAGCCGCCCTGGGCTACGACGTCGTCGCCACTGTGCGTAACAACCGTCAGGATTCGGCCTTCCGCCGCTGGCCTTCGCGCCTGATCAACCTGGCCGTGCAACGCTCCACCGGCGTGGCCATGACCGATTACGGCTGCATGTTGCGTGCTTACCGACGCACCATCGTCGACGCCATGCTCGCCTGCCGTGAGCGCAGCAGCTTTATTCCGATTCTGGCCAACGGCTTTGCCCGGCACACCACCGAGATCCTGGTGCACCACGCCGAGCGTGAGCATGGCGAGTCCAAATACAGCGCCATGCGCCTGATCAGCCTGATGTTCGACCTGCTGACCTGCATGACCACCACCCCGCTGCGTCTGCTGAGCATCGTCGGCTTCAGCCTGGCGGCACTGGGCATGCTGTTTGCCTTTGCGCTGGTGTTCCTGCGCTTGGTCTTCGGCGCCGAATGGGCCGGTTCAGGCATGTTCGTGCTGTTCGCGGTGCTGTTTGTGTTCACCGGCGGCCAATTCATCGGCATGGGCCTCTTGGGTGAATACCTGGGCCGCATGTACAGTGACGTGCGTGCCCGTCCACGGTTCTTTATTGAAAAGGTGCTGCGTAACCAACCCGCAGAGCCGGCTCCGGTCGTCGTGGTCGACGGCCTTACAACTTCCCACTCTCCTACTTCTCCTTCCGATCAGGTTTCGTCATGAATTCAAAAGCTGTTGTCTTCGCTTACCACGATATTGGCTGTGCAGGTATTGAAGCCCTGCTGACCGCCGGCTACGACATTGCTGCCGTGTTCACCCATGCCGACGACCCCAAGGAAAACAATTTCTACGGCTCCGTCGCCCAACTCTGCGCACGCAACGGCATCCCGGTACATGCTCCGGAAGACGCCAACCACCCGCTGTGGATCGAGCGTATTGCCAAGCTGAACCCGGATTTCATCTTCTCGTTCTACTACCGCAACCTGCTGAGCGAAGCCCTGCTGGCCACTGCCAAAAAAGGCGCGTTCAACCTGCACGGTTCCTTGCTGCCTAAATACCGTGGCCGCGCTCCGGCCAACTGGGTGCTGGTCAACGGCGAAACCGAAACCGGCGTGACCCTGCACCGCATGGTCAAGCGTGCCGATGCCGGCGCGATCCTGGCCCAGCAAAAAGTCATTATCGACCGCACCGACACCGGCCTGACCCTGCACGCCAAACTGCGTGATGCGGCCACCAACTTGCTGCGTGATGCCCTGCCACAGCTGGCCCAAGGCAAATTGGCCGAAACGGCCCAGAACGAAAGCCAGGCCACCTACTTCGGTCGCCGCACTGCCGCTGACGGCAAGCTGGACTGGAAAAAACCGGCTGAAGAGCTGTTCAACCTGGTTCGTGCCGTGACCCAACCGTACCCAGGCGCATTCTGCGCTGTCGGCGAGCACAAACTCATCGTTTGGCAAGCTGAAGTGGTCAAGGGCAACGAAGGCCTGGCGCCAGGCCGTGTGATCAGCGTCAACCCGCTGCGCATCGCCTGCGGTGAAGATTCCCTGGTGGTCAAGTTCGGCCAGCGCAACGAAAACGGCCTGTACCTGGCCGGCCCTTCCCTGGCTGACGAACTGGGCCTGGTCGACGGTTCCGTGCTGCGCGGCGCCGAGTCCGGCCGCAAGCCACGTCGCACTCGTGTACTGATCCTGGGTGTGAACGGCTTTATCGGTAACCACCTGTCCGAGCGCCTGCTGCGTGACGACCGTTATGAAATCTACGGCCTGGACATCGGCTCCGACGCCATTGAGCGCCTGCGCAGCCACCCGAACTTCCACTACGTGGAAGGCGACATCAGCATCCACTCCGAGTGGATCGAGTACCACATCAAGAAGTGCGACGTGGTCCTGCCGCTGGTGGCCATCGCTACGCCAATCGAATACACCCGTAACCCGCTGCGCGTATTCGAACTCGACTTCGAAGAGAACCTGAAACTGGTTCGCTACTGCGTCAAGTACAACAAGCGCGTGATCTTCCCGTCGACCTCCGAAGTCTATGGCATGTGCCAGGACCAGTACTTCGACGAAGACACCTCCAATCTGGTGGTTGGCCCGGTCAACAAGCAGCGCTGGATCTACTCGGTCTCCAAGCAACTGCTGGACCGCGTGATCTGGGCTTACGGCGACAAGGGCCTGAACTTCACCCTGTTCCGTCCGTTCAACTGGATGGGCCCGCGCCTTGACCGTCTGGACTCGGCACGTATCGGCAGCTCCCGTGCCATCACCCAGTTGATCCTGAACCTGGTGGAAGGTACCCCGATCCGCCTGTTCGACGGTGGTGAGCAGAAGCGTTGCTTCACCGACATCGCCGACGGCATCGAAGCCCTGGCACGCATCATTGATAACGACAACGATATCTGCAACGGTCAGATCATCAACATCGGCAACCCGGAAAACGAAGCCAGCATCCGTCAGCTGGGCGAAGAACTGCTGCGTCAGTTCGAAGCTCACCCGCTGCGCAGCAACTTCCCTCCGTTCGCCGGTTTCCGCGACGTAGAAAGCAAGGCGTTCTACGGTACCGGTTACCAGGACGTGGCGCACCGCAAGCCAAGCATCGAAAACGCCAAGCGCCTATTGAACTGGGAGCCAACCGTTGAGATGAGCGAGACCATTGGCAACACGTTGGACTTCTTCCTCAAAGAAGCCATGCTCGAAATCGCGGACAAGAAGTAATGCAGGCAGGCTTGCGAATCGACGTCGACACCTACCGTGGCACCCGTGAAGGTGTGCCGCGGTTGCTCGAATCCCTGGATGAAGCCGGGGTAAAAGCGACGTTCTTCTTCAGCGTCGGGCCGGACAACATGGGGCGCCACTTGTGGCGCCTTATCCGCCCGCAATTTCTGTGGAAGATGCTGCGTTCCAATGCTGCCGGCCTGTATGGCTGGGACATCTTACTGGCCGGCACCGCCTGGCCAGGCAAGCCGATCGGCCGTGACCTGGGGCACTTGATGCGCCAGGCCAAGGCCGCCGGCCATGAAGTCGGCCTGCACGCATGGGACCATCACGGTTGGCAAGCCAACACCGGGCGCTGGAGCGACGCACAGCTGGTCGAGCAGATCCGTCGTGGCGTGGACACCCTGAGCGACATCCTGGGTGAACGCATCGACTGTTCCGCAGCCGCCGGCTGGCGTGCCGATGAGCGCGTGGTGCAAGCCAAGCAAGGTTTCAACTTTCGCTACAACAGTGATTGCCGGGGCACCAGCCTGTTTCGACCAACCCTGGCCGATGGCAGTGCGGGCACCCCACAAATTCCGGTAGACCTGCCGACCTTCGACGAAGTCGTCGGGCCGGTGGTGGCTGCCAAAGATTTCAACGGCTTCATTCTTGACCGGTTCGCCGAGTCGAAGCTGAACGTCTATACGATCCACGCAGAAGTAGAAGGGATTCTGATGGCTGAAGATTTTCGCCAACTGCTCGCCCAGGCCGGGCAGCGCGGCATTGACTTCAAACCCTTGGGCGACCTGTTGCCCGCGGATGTGACCACCCTGCCCCAGCAACAGCTGGTACGCGGCGCGCTCAGCGGCCGCGAGGGTTGGCTCGGAGTACAGCAGGCATGATCCGGCGCTGGGCATTGCCCCTGCTCCTGTTGGCGTTTGCTGTGTTCTACCTGTTGCCACTGGCCAGCCATGGCCTGTGGATCCCGGATGAAACCCGTTACGCGCAGATCAGCCAGGAAATGCTGCTGACCGGCAAATGGGCCTCGCCGCACTTCATGGGTATCCGTTACTTCGAAAAACCCGCTGCCGGCTACTGGATGATCGCGCTGGGCCAGGCGATTTTCGGGCAGAACCTGTTCGGCGTGCGCTTTGCGTCGGCCTTGAGCACCGGGCTGAGTATCCTGCTGGTCTATCTGGTCTCGCGCCGGCTGTGGAACAACCCGCAAAAAAGCCTGGTCAGCAGCGTGCTGTACATGAGCTTTGTCAGCGTGGCGCTGCTTGGTGGTTACGCTAACTTGGACCCGCAGTTCACCTTCTGGGTCAACCTCACCGGCGTTGCGCTGTGGTTCTGCTTCGACAGCACCACGCGCAACGGCCGCTTGGGGTCTTGGGCCTTGCTCGGCTTTGCCTGCGGCATGGGCTTCATGACCAAAGGGTTTCTTGCCTGGCTGCTGCCAGTGTTGATCGCCCTGCCCTACGCTATTTGGCAGAAACGCTTTCGTGAATTGCTTGGCTATGGTGTGGTCGCTGTGGCCGTCGCAATTATCGTCAGCCTGCCGTGGGCACTCGCCGTGCACCTGCAAGAGCCGGACTACTGGAACTTCTTCTTCTGGCATGAGCACATCCAACGCTTTGCCGGCGATGACGCCCAGCATGCCGAGCCGTTCTGGTTCTACCTGCCGCTGATGGTTGCGTTCTCGTTGCCATGGATCGCCCTGCTGCCGTCCACGGTCAAACAGGCCTGGCTGGAAAAGCGCCTGCCCAAGACCGCGTTCCTGCTGCTGTGGCTGTTGATGCCTCTGGCGTTCTTCAGTTTGGCCAAAGGCAAACTGCCGTCCTACGTCATGCCCTGCCTGCTGCCCTTGGCCCTGTTGATGGGCTCGACGCTAAGCGACAAGTTGGCCAAGGGCCATGGCCGCGCCTTGCGCATCAACGGCTGGTTGAACCTGGCTATCGGTATCGTGGCGTTGCTGGCCATCAGTTGGTTCCAATTGAAAAAACCGGTGTATGAGCCGGGTCAGGAGACTTTCAGCCTGGTGCTGGTGTTTACTTTCCTGTTCGGCTGGATCGTGGTCAACCTGCTGCAAGCTGCACGCCCATTGAAGCTATGGGCTGCGCCGGCCATCGGCAGTTGGTTGCTGGTGGCCCTGGTGCCGGCTGCCCTTCCGCATTCGGTGGTTTATAACAAGACCCCGGACCAGTTCATCATCGACCATTTGCCCGAACTGCAACCCACCGCGGCACTGCTCAGCAATGACCTTGGCGCTGCCTCGGCGCTGTCGTGGCGCCTGGGCCGCCCGGAGGTTGCGCTGTACAACACGGTCGGTGAAGTGAAGTACGGCATTGCCTATCCAGACACTGCCTATCGCAAGATCGGCACCGCCGACGTCCAGCAATGGATGAGCGAGGCGCGTAAAAAAGGCTCGGTTGGCGTCGTCATGCGGGTCAAGGGCGACGATGAAGTGGCCGAAGTGAACCTGCTGCCCCAAGACGGCAAGCGCTATGAGCAAGGCAATATCGTCATCCTGATCTTCCCACAGGCTGCACAATGATTACCTTGCTTCTCCTGTTGAGCGCCTGCCTGCTCACCTGCATGGGCCAGGTTTCGCAAAAGTTTGCGGTAGAAAGCTGGCGTGACCAGCCCGACGGTTGGGCGCCGAAACTGCGCTCGCCGTGGCTGTGGTCGGCGCTGGTGTGCCTGGGCCTTGGCCTGCTGGTATGGCTGCTGGTGTTGCAGCGCCTGGAAGTCGGCATCGCCTACCCCATGCTCAGCCTCAATTTTGTGCTGGTGACACTGATGGCGCGGTTTGTCTTCCATGAGCAGATCGATGGCCGTCATTGGCTGGGTGTCGCGCTGGTGATTGGCGGCGTTGTGCTGCTAGGGCGTCACGTATGAGCCGCACACAAGGGTTTGCCCTGGCCTTGGGCAGTGTTGGCCTGGTCAGTGCTGCTCAATTGGGCATGCGCTGGAGCATGACGCGCCTGCCGTTGCCCACTGAGTGGCTCAATGCGTTTAACAGTCAATCGATTGATCTTGGCGCCCTGGGCGTGGTGATCCTGGCGATCATCGCCTATGCGCTGTCGATGCTGTGCTGGCTCGGCGCGCTCAAGCACTTGCCCCTGGGCCGCGCCTATTCGCTGCTAAGCATCAGCTACGCGCTGGTGTACCTGCTGGCGGCCAGCCTGCCGGTGTTCAACGAACATTTTTCGCTTTCAAAAACCCTGGGGGTGGCCTTGGTCATTCTCGGTGTTCTGGTTATTAACTCTCGTCGTGCTAGCGTTGCAAGCCCCAGGAATGCCCCATGAAAATCAGTGTATTTGGTAGCGGTTACGTCGGTCTGGTACAGGCCACCGTATTGGCCGAAGTCGGTCACGATGTGATCTGCATGGACGTGGACAAGAGCAAAGTCGAGTCGCTGCAAAAAGGCCACGTGACCATCTTCGAGCCAGGCCTGGCGGCCATGGTCAAGGAAAACCTGGAAAGCGGGCGCCTGCACTTTACCTATGATGAAAAACTCGCCGTAGAACACGGTGAGGTGCTGTTTATCGCCGTGGGCACGCCGTCGGACGAAGACGGCTCGGCCGACCTCAAGTACGTGCTTTCGGTGGGCGATGCCGTATCCCGCCATCGCGTGGAACCGGTGATCCTGGTGGAAAAATCCACCGTGCCGGTCGGTACGGGCGACACCCTGCGTGCCCATATCGAAAAAAACCTGCACATTGCCGGTCGCCACCTGGAGTTCGATATCGTCTCCAACCCCGAATTCCTAAAGGAAGGCTCGGCCGTTGCCGACTGCCGCCGCCCGGACCGCATCATCATCGGCTGTGAACGCGAAGAAGTGCGCGAAGTGATGCGTGATTTGTACGCGCCGTTCAACCGCAACCATGACCGCATCATCTTCATGGACCTGCGCAGCGCCGAACTGACCAAGTACGCCGCCAACTGCATGCTGGCCACCAAGATCAGCTTCATCAACCAGATCGCCGAGTTGGCCGAACACTTGGGCGCCGACATCGAAGCCGTGCGTTTGGGCATTGGCGCCGACTCACGCATCGGCTACCACTTCATCTACCCGGGCTGCGGCTACGGCGGTTCGTGCTTCCCCAAAGACATGCGCGCCCTGATCCACAGCGCCAAGGAAGCCAACTGCTCCAGCGACCTGCTCGAAGCGGTCGAAGCGATCAACCAGCGCCAGAAGAGCAAGCTGTTCGAGCGTATCAATGCGTATTTCAAAGGCGAACTGCAAGGCAAGACCTTCGCCTTGTGGGGCCTGGCCTTCAAGCCCAACACCGATGACATGCGCGATGCCCCAAGCCGCGTGCTGATGGAAGCCCTGTGGGCGGCCGGCGCCAATGTCCGTGCGTTCGACCCCGAAGCCATGCAGGAAACCCAGCGCATCTACGGTGACGAGTCGCGTCTGACCCTGCTGGGCACGCCGGAATCAGCCTTGAGCGGCGCCGATGCGTTGATCGTGTGCACCGAGTGGCAGCAATTCAAGGCGCCGGATTTCGAACTGATCCACGCCCGCCTGAAAAACCCGGTGATCTTCGACGGTCGCAACCTGTACGACGGCGAGCGCCTGGCGCGCAAGGGCTTCAAATATTTCCCGATGGGCCGTGGCGACTCCTGCGAGCTGCCGATTCCACAGCAAAACTGGGTAGCGCCAGCCAAGGAAGACTAAAGACGTGAACAAAGCTCAATCGCCGCTGCTTACAGCAACGATCCGCAATCAGTCGCTGGGGCTCGGGCTCCTGGCGCTGGTGCTGTTTATTGTCGGCAACTGGCACCAGGCAATCATCGGCTTTGACTCGCGTTTCGTGGTGTTTGCCCAGGAAATGCTGCGCCATGGACCGAGTTTTTTCCCCACCACCTATGGCCAGCCTTACGCGGACTACCTGGCGACCTCGACCCTGCTGACCTGGCTGTTGTCCCTGCCGTTTGGCGAGGTCAGCAGCCTCACCGCGTGGTTGCCTACCTCCATCGCCTCGGCGGTGATCGTGGTGCTGGTGTATCGCCTTACGGCGCCCTACTCCACGCGCTGGGGTTTGCTCAGCATCGCGATGCTGCTGCTCAGCAGCACCTTCATCAGCGAAACCCGCGCGGTGTCGCTGGACCAGATGCTCGCGGCCATCGCCTTGACCGTGTTCTATCTGGGCTATGCCCATGACCACTTCGGGGCAGCCAAACGCTTGCATTGGCTGTTTTTGCTGCTGATCCTGGGCTTTGCGGTGCGTGGGCCAATCGGCCTGGTGATCCCCACTGGCGTGCTGTGCAGCTATTACCTGATCAACCGCCAATGGCGCCAACTGTTCACCTTCGGCTTTATCGCGCTGGCAGTGCTGGCGGCGTGTGTCGGCCTGTTGTTGCTGCTGGCCAAGCTCAGTGGTGGCGAGGACTTCATGCAGGACGTGATCCGCATGCAGTTCCTGGGGCGTATGGACGGCACCGAAGGTTCCAGCGGCGTGCTGTATTACTTCACCAGTTCCATGGGCAACTACGCGCTGGCTTATCCGCTGGCGTTGCTGGTGCTCCTGGCAATCGCCATCGGCGGTCGTCGGTCACCCGACCCGGCACTGAAACTGGTGCTGTATTGCGCGGCGGCAGGTTTGCTGGTGATGCTCGGCCTGTCGGTCCCTCAGGCCAAGAAGGCACGTTACATCCTGCCGATGCTGCCCATGGCGGCGATCATTGCAGCCTACCCGTTCCAGGTCAGCCAAGGGCGGCTGTTCGCCTGGCTGCGCGGCTTGATGCTGGGCATCTGGACACTGCTGCCGGCGCTGCTGATAGTCGGGCTGGTGGTGGCGCGCAAGCGTTACCCGGCACAGCTGGACAACCTGGGCGTGGTCTTCGGCGTGCTTGGCGTGCTTCAGGTCGTGTCGCTGCTGTCACTGCTCAAGGCGCGTCTACGCCCGCTGGGGTCGGCACTCGCGGCGGTGCTGGCGCTGTGGTCGACCTACATTGTGGTGGTCGAGCCATTGGAGCGTACGCTTTACGACACCCGCACATTCAGCCTTGGCGTCAAAGAACAGATCATGCAGCAACCGGCCCCCGTGGTGCTGCATGGCTTGGGCAAAGATGCAAAAGCCATCAAGTTCATGGTCAACTTCAACTGCGATAAGGTGCCGCTGTTTACCCAGTCGGCTGCAGACCTGGCGCCACTGCAAGGTCCGGCATGGCTGGTAATGAGCACGAAAGACTTCGAAAATCTGCAGGATCCGCGCTTGCGTTCGATCACCCCGACACTCACCGGGGAGTTCGACAAAGACCCGTATGTGTTGCTCCATCTAGAGAAAGTCAGCGCGCCGTAATTACGCTGACAGTGGTCTGACGGAAACAGCGCCCACTCCTTCAAGAGTGGGCGTTTTTCGTTATGACTGCCCGGAAAGCCCCTACATGGCTATGCGTAAACGCTGGCGCACTTTGCCTTTCGATGCCCGGAACCCAAATGTAGACTCCTTTGTCATGTGCGTTAACTATCTACTACCGGGCGCCGTCAGCCTTCCACGCACACAGACCTGCTTGATCAAAAGGGCAATGCCGTGCCAGAAGACCTGTTGCTTATCCCTGCGCCGAGGCTGGATCGATTGATGGCGTTGCGCGATGCCTTGGTGGCATTGAAGGGGCCTTTGGCCGACGACCCTGCCTTGCGGGAGAACCTGCAAAGGCAGCTGTTCAACGAAGAGGCTGATAGCCGCGTGCTCGGACGCATCAGCACGCCGCTGCCGCAACCGACGCATCGCATCACCTATGACGAGGGTCACTAACTGCATTATTTTTGCATTTAACCCTCATTAATATGCATTGGCGCCATAGCATCAAGCTCGGCACACTGCACAGGTTCCTCCCCCAAATGTTGGAACGTTCAAAGGGCTTATCCGGGCAACCAGGCGAGCCTTTTTTTTCGGCTGCTGCTTTATGGATCGTGTCGATGCTCGCTCGCTGGTTACCCGCTGCAATCAATACCCGCCCCGTCGAATGGAGCCGCGCCGCCATTGGCATGGCCTTGGGCACGCTATTGAGTGTCTGGGTGTGTGCCCAGGTATTCGGTATGGAAGTCGCCTTGCACCTGCTCGGCCCGCTGGGGGCATCGGCGGTTTTGCTGTTTGCCGTGTCCTCCGGTGCGTTGGCACAGCCCTGGTCGATTATCGGCAGCTACTTGTGCGCTGCCGTTGTGGCTCTGCTGGTGGCGCGGGTGCTTGGCCGCACGCTGGGCAGCGCATGCCTGGCTGCGGGCATGACCGTCGTGTTGATTTGCTGGCTGCGCTGCCTGCACCCGCCCGCCGGTGGCTTGGCCATGACGCTGGTGCTCGCCGATCCGGCCTCTATCGCCCTGGGTTGGCAGGAAGTGGGGCCGGTGATGCTCGGGGCCGGCGCGCTGCTGGCCGGTGCGCTGGCCTATAACAACGTGACACGCACGCGTTACCCCAAAGGCGCGATCGAATCGCCCGCCGTGGTCCTGGGCAGCACAGCGCCGGTGACAGATGCCGCCATCACGGCAGCCGATCTGAAACTGGCCCTGGCCGAGATGGAGCGGTTCTTTGATGTGGAGCCGACGGAGTTGGAGCAACTGATACACGCGGCTGAAGGGCATGCCCGGCGCCGCAGCATCGGTGAAGTGCTGGGTGGCCGCAGCGCTGCATAAATGCAAAAACGACCTGCATGATTCCGGGTTGTACTGGGCAAATTTGCACTGGTACGATCGCGAGATAGTTCGTGCGCGAACATCTTGATAAAGAACAATAAAAGCAGGGAGTTAGTGATGACTGCTCAGGTTTCATCCGAAGCAAGCCACACCAGGATTCTTCAGGGCGAGGTGCTGGCCGAAGTCCGTAACCATATTGGCCACCTCACCCTCAACCGCCCCGCTGGCTTGAATGCCATCACTCTGGAGATGGTCCGCAGCCTGACCACACAACTGCTGGCTTGGGAGAGCGATCCGCAGGTGTATGCCGTGGTCCTGCGCGGTGCCGGTGAAAAAGCGTTCTGCGCCGGTGGCGACATTCGCTCTCTCTACGACAGCTTCAAGCAGGGCGACAGCCTGCACCAGGACTTCTTCGTCGAGGAATACGCCCTCGACCTGGCGATTCACCATTACCACAAGCCCGTGCTGGCCCTGATGGACGGCTTTGTCCTCGGCGGTGGCATGGGCCTGGTGCAAGGCGCCGACTTGCGTGTGGTGACCGAGCGCAGCCGCCTGGCGATGCCGGAAGTGGCCATTGGTTATTTCCCGGACGTAGGTGGCAGCTATTTCCTCTCGCGCATCCCTGGCGAGCTGGGGGTTTACCTGGGTGTCACCGGCGTGCAGATTCGCGCCGCCGATGCGCTGTACTGCGGGCTGGCGGACTGGTGTATCGACAGCGCGAAACTCGCCGAACTCGACCAGAAGCTCGACCACCTGCAATGGCAGGATTCGCCGCTCAAGGACCTGCAGGGCGTATTGGCAAAGCTCGCGGTACAACAATTGCCCGACGCCCCGCTGGCCGCGCTGCGCCCGGCGATCGACCACTTCTTTGCGTTGCCGGATGTGCCGAGCATGGTCGAGCAACTGCAGCAAGTCACTGTCGCCGACAGCCACGAATGGGCGCTCAGCACCGCCAGCCTGATGCAGACCCGCTCGCCGCTGGCAATGGCCGTGACCCTGCAGATGCTGCGCCGTGGCCGGCGCTTGTCGCTGGAGCAGTGCTTCGCGCTGGAATTGCACCTGGATCGCCAGTGGTTCGAACGCGGCGACCTGATCGAAGGCGTTCGCGCGTTGATTATCGACAAGGATAAAACCCCGCACTGGAACCCCGCGACGATCCATGAGTTGGACGCCAGCCATGTCGAGAGCTTCTTCAGTGACTTCAAGCAGAGTGGGAAATAAGCCATGCAAGATATTGAATACACTGAAGAACAAGTGATGATTCGCGACATGGCGCGCGACTTTGCCCGTGGCGAAATCGCCCCGCATGCGCAAGCCTGGGAAAAAGCCGGCTGGATCGATGACGCCCTGGTCGCGAAGATGGGCGAACTCGGCTTGCTGGGCATGGTGGTGCCGGAAGAATGGGGCGGCACCTATGTCGACTACGTGGCGTATGCCCTGGCCGTCGAGGAGATTTCCGCCGGTGATGGCGCCACCGGCGCACTCATGAGTATCCATAATTCAGTCGGTTGCGGGCCAATCCTCAACTACGGCACCGATGCGCAGAAACACACCTGGCTGGCTGACCTGGCCAGCGGCCAGGCCATTGGTTGCTTCTGCCTCACCGAGCCTCAGGCCGGTTCCGAAGCCCATAACCTGCGCACCCGCGCCGAGCTGCGCGACGGCCAGTGGGTGATCACCGGTGCCAAGCAGTTCGTCAGCAATGGCAAGCGCGCCAAGTTGGCCATTGTGTTTGCGGTGACGGACCCGGAACTGGGCAAGAAAGGTATTTCTGCCTTCCTGGTGCCCACTGACACACCAGGCTTTGTGGTCGACCGTACCGAACACAAGATGGGCATTCGTGCCTCGGACACCTGCGCCGTCACGCTGAACCAGTGCACAGTACCCGAAGCCAACCTGTTGGGTGAACGCGGCAAGGGCCTGGCCATCGCCCTGTCCAACCTCGAGGGTGGACGCATCGGCATTGCCGCCCAAGCGTTGGGCATCGCCCGTGCAGCCTTTGAGGCGGCGCTGGCGTATGCGCGTGATCGGGTGCAATTCAACAAGGCGATTATCGAGCACCAAAGCATTGCCAACCTGCTGGCCGACATGCAGACCCAGCTCAATGCCGCCCGGTTGTTGATCCTGCATGCCGCACGCCTGCGCAGCGCAGGCAAGCCGTGCCTGTCGGAAGCCTCCCAGGCCAAGCTGTTTGCTTCGGAGATGGCCGAAAAGGTCTGCTCCTCGGCGATGCAGGTCCATGGCGGGTATGGGTATCTTGAGGACTACCCGGTGGAGCGCTACTACCGGGATGCGCGGATTACGCAGATTTACGAAGGCACCAGCGAGATTCAGCGGATGGTGATTGCCAGGGAGCTGAAGAACTACCAGCTCTGACTGCCAGTTGCTCGTTCCCACGCTCTGCGTGGGAACGCATCCGGTGACGCTCTGCGTCACGCCTCAAGCGCTGACGCAGAGCGTCAAGGGCGGCATTCCCACGCAGAGCGTGGGAACGAGCATTCATTGAGCACCAAAGCATTGCCAACCTGCTGGCCGACATGCAGACCCAGCTCAATGCCGCCCGCCTGCTGATCCTGCACGCCGCACGCCTGCGCAGCGCCGGCAAGCCGTGCCTGTCGGAAGCCTCCCAGGCCAAGCTGTTTGCTTCGGAGATGGCCGAAAAGGTCTGCTCCTCGGCGATGCAGGTCCATGGCGGGTATGGGTATCTTGAGGACTACCCGGTGGAGCGCTACTACCGGGATGCGCGGATTACGCAGATTTACGAAGGCACCAGCGAGATTCAGCGGATGGTGATTGCCAGGGAGCTGAAGAACTACCAGCTCTAAAAGCCACACAAGACCAATGTGGGAGCTGGCTTGTCGAATCGTCGCACCGCTGCGATAGCATCACCTCGGTCTAACCGATAAACCGAGGTGTCTGCATCGCAGGCAAGCCAGCTCCCACATTTTGATCTTCAGTGTTTACAGCCGGGTTACTGGTCCTTGAACTCCGGCGCGCGCTTGGCCACAAACGCCGCCATGCCTTCCTTCTGGTCCTGGGTGGCAAACGCGGCATGGAACACCCGCCGCTCAAAGCGCACGCCTTCAGACAGGCTCACCTCAAACGCACGGTTCACGCTTTCCTTGACCATCATGCTGATCGGCACGGACTTGCCGGCAATCAAGGTCGCGGTTTTCAGCGCTTCTTCAAGCAGGTCATCGGCCGGCACAATGCGCGCCACAATCCCGCAGCGCTCAGCTTCAACGGCATCAATAAAGCGCCCGGTCAGGCACATTTCCATGGCCTTGGCCTTGCCCACGGCGCGGGTCAGCCGTTGGGTGCCGCCCATGCCCGGCAGTACGCCGAGGTTGATTTCCGGCTGGCCGAACCTGGCGCCGTCACCGGCCAGGATAAAGTCGCACATCAAGGCCAGTTCACAGCCGCCGCCCAGGGCGAAACCGTTGACCGCAGCAATGATCGGCTTGCGGCGGTTGGCGACGCGGTCGCTGTCGCTGAACAGGTCGTCGAGGTAGATCTGCGGGTAGGTCAGCTCGGCCATCTCTTTGATGTCGGCGCCGGCGGCGAAGGCTTTTTTCGAGCCGGTCAGCACGATGCAGCCGATCTGCGGGTCGGCTTCCAGGCCGTCCAGTGCCTGGTTCAACTCGCTCACCAACTGGGCGTTCAAGGCGTTCAGGGCTTGCGGGCGATTGAGGGTAATCAGCCCGACGCGGCCCTGGACTTCGAGCAAAAGGGTTTCGTAACTCATGTATCGGCTCCTTAAAGGTTGCGTGAGATGACCATGCGCTGAATATCGCTGGTGCCTTCGTAAATCTGGCAGACCCGCACATCGCGGTAGATCCGCTCCAATGGGAAGTCGCTCAGGTAACCGTAACCGCCCAGGGTTTGCAAGGCGGCCGAGCAGACTTTTTCGGCCATTTCCGAAGCAAACAGCTTGGCCATCGACGCCTCGACCAAGGCCGGCTTGCCGCTGTCACGCAGGGCTGCGGCGTAATGCACCATCTGCCTGGCCACCGCGATTTGCGTGGCCATGTCGGCCAGACGGAAGGCCACCGCCTGGTGTTCGATCAACGCCTTGCCAAAGCTTTCGCGCTCACGGGCATAGTCACGCGCGGCTTCGAAGGCGGCGCGGGCCATGCCCACCGATTGCGAGGCGATGCCGACGCGGCCGCCTTCGAGGTTGGCCAGGGCGATCCTGTAGCCTTCGCCCTCCTCGCCCAAACGGTTGGCGACTGGCACTTTTACGTCTTCGAAGAGGATCTGGCAGGTGTCGGACGCATGTTGGCCGAGTTTGTCTTCAACCCGCGCCACCGTGTAGCCCGGCGAGTCGGTCGGCACGATAAACGCGCTGATCCCACGCTTGCCTGCGGCCGGGTCGGTGACGGCAAACACAATCACGATCCCGGCGTTCTGCCCGGAGGTAATGAACTGTTTGCAGCCATTGAGCACGTAATGGTCGCCCTCAAGGCGTGCGCGGGTTTTCAGGCTGCTGGCATCGGAGCCTGCCTGCGGCTCGGTCAACGCAAAGGCACCGAGCATGGCGCCACTGGCCAGCGGCGTGAGGAACTGCTGTTTCTGCTGCTCGTTACCGAATTTGAGGATCGGCACGCAACCCACCGAGTTGTGCACACTCATGATGGTCGAGCACGCGCCATCGCCGGCGGCAATTTCTTCCAGGGCCATGGCGTAGGCCAGGTAGCCCGTGTCGCAACCACCCCACTGTTCCGGTACCAGCATGCCGAAAAAGCCCAGCTCGGCCATTTCGCCAATGGCTTCCTTGGGGAAACGGTGCTCGCGGTCCCACTCGGCGGCGAAGGGTTTCAGGCGTTCCTGGGCAAATTGCCGGGCCGCTTCGCTGATTTGCAGTTGTTCGTCATTGGGCAGCATGTTGAGTCCTTAATACAGGCATTCGACGGCCATGGCCGTGGCTTCACCGCCGCCGATACAAATGGCGGCAACCCCGCGCTTGAGGCCTTTCTGGCGCAGGGCCGAGAGCAACGTCACCAGGATGCGCGCACCGGAAGCACCAATTGGATGCCCCAAGGCACAGGCGCCGCCGTGAATATTGACCTTGCTGTGGGGGATTTCCAGCTTGCTCATGGTCACCAGGCTGACCACCGCGAAAGCTTCGTTGATTTCAAACAGGTCAACGTCGCCCAGGTTCCAGCCGGTCTTGCTCATGAGCTTGCGAATCGCACCCACGGGCGCCACCGGGAACAGCCCCGGCTCGTCGGCAAAGGCCGCATGCCCGTGGATCACCGCCAAGGGCTTGAGGCCACGCTGTTGCGCCTCGGACTGGCGCATCAACAGCAACGCCGCCGCACCATCGGAAATCGAGCTGGAGTTGGCCGCCGTCACCGTACCGCCCTCGCGGAACGCCGGTTTCAGGCTGGCGATCTTGTCCAGCTTGGCCTTGGGCGGTTGCTCGTCATGCAGGATGGTCTTTTGCTCTTTGCCGACGGTGACCTGCACCGGGACGATCTCAGCAGCAAAGCTGCCATGGGTGATGGCCTCTTGCGCGCGGGTCAGCGAGGCAATGGCGAAGGCGTCCTGGGCTTCACGGGTGAAGCCATTGTGCTCGGCGCAGTCTTCGGCAAAGGTGCCCATCAGGCGGCCCTTGTCGTAGGCGTCTTCGAGGCCGTCGAGGAACATATGGTCAAGCACCTTGCCGTGGCCCATGCGGTAGCCGCTGCGCGCGCGGTCGAGCAGGTACGGCGCGTTGGACATGCTTTCCATGCCGCCGGCGACCACCACGTCGACACTGCCGGCCAGCAGCGAGTCGTGGGCGAGGATGGTCGCTTCCATGCCCGAGCCGCACATCTTGTTCAAGGTGGTGCAGCGCGTGGCCTTGTCCAGCCCGGCGCCCAGCGCCGCTTGACGCGCAGGCGCCTGGCCCAGGCCCGCGGGCAGCACGCAGCCGAACAGCACTTCGTCCACGGCATCCGGGGCAATCCCGGCGCGTTCGACGGCGGCGCGGATCGCGGCAGTGCCCAGTTGCGGCGCGGTCAGGCCCTTGAGGTCGCCCTGGAAGCCGCCCATGGGTGTGCGCACGGCGCTGACAATAACAATCGGATCGTTCATGGGGTGTTCTCCTTACTTGGCTGCCATACGCAAGGCGCCGTCGAGACGGATCACCTCGCCATTGAGCATGCTGTTTTCAATGATGTGGCGTACCAGCGCGGCGTACTCGGACGGTTTGCCCAGGCGTGGCGGGAATGGCACACCCGCGGCCAGGGAATCGCGCACTTCGGGGGTCATGCCGGCCATCATCGGCGTTTCGAAAATGCCCGGGGCAATAGTCATCACGCGGATGCCAAAGCGCGCCAGTTCGCGGGCAGCGGGCAAGGTCAGGCTGGCGATGGCGCCTTTGGAGGCGGCATACGCCGCCTGGCCTATCTGCCCGTCAAAGGCGGCTACCGACGCGGTGTTGATGATCACGCCGCGCTCACCGTCGGCGTTCGCCGCGGTTTCAGCGATGGCGGCAGCCGCCAGGCGCAACAGGTTGAAGCTGCCGATCAGGTTGACGTTGATCACCTGGGCAAAGCTGGCCAAGGCGTGTGGGCCATTTTTGCCGAGGATTTTTTCGCCGCGTACCACCCCGGCGCAGTTCACCAGGCCGTGCAGGCCGCCAAAGGCTGCAACGGCGGCGTGTACGGCCGCTTCGGCGGCGGCTTCCTGGCTGATATCGGCCACAGCGCTGCGGGCGTTATCGCCCAGTTGCTTGGCTTTGGCCGCCACAGCGTCGGCGTTCAGGTCGACCAGCATCACCTTGGCACCAGCGGCAATCAACATCTCAGCGGTGGCCGCGCCGAGGCCCGAAGCACCGCCGCTGACCAGGAATACCTTGTTTTCAATCTGCATCATTGTTTCCTTAAAAGTGGATCAGGCGATGGCCTGTGCCTTCGCAATTTCCTGATTACGCAAAATAAAACGTTGCAGCTTGCCGCTAGGGGTCTTGGGCAAGTCGCTGACAAATTCGATTTCCCGTGGGTAGGCGTGGGCCGCCAAACGCTTGCGCACGTGCAGACGCAGCTCCTCGGCCAGCTCGGGCGTAGCGCGGTACTGTTCGTTGATCACCACAAAGGCTTTGACCAGCTCGGTGCGCTCCGGGCAGGGTTTGCCGACCACAGCGGCTTCGATCACGGCCGGGTGCTCGACCAGTGCGCTTTCGACATCGAATGGCCCTACGCGGTAGCCGGATGTGGTGATCACATCGTCACTGCGCCCGACAAAGCTGATGCTGCCGTCCGGGTTGAGCTCCACGGTGTCGCCACTGAGGTAGTACTTGCCGACAAACGCCTTGGTCTTTACGCCGTCGTAGCCGGCGAACCAGCACATCGGCGACTGTTCACGGTCGATGGCGAGAATACCGGGCTGGCCTGCCGGCAATTCCTGGTTCTGATCATCGAGCACCACAATGCGGTGGCCCGGTGAGGCAAAGCCTGCCGAGCCGACGTGCACGGGGTGTTCCAGGCCGTGGTGGTTGCACAGCACCATGCCCAGTTCGGTCTGGCCGTAATGGTCATGAATGGTCACGCCCAGGTTGTCGGCAAACCAGCGGATCACTTCCGGGTTCAGCGGCTCGCCGGCGCTGCTGACGATACGCAGCTTGCCCTTGATAGAGCGCGCGAACTGTTCGCCACCAGCAATCAGCAGGCGGTAAGCGGTGGGCGAACCAGTGAGGTTGGTAATCCCATATT
This sequence comes from Pseudomonas sp. PA-6-3C, assembly GCF_021605825.1. Classification (NCBI taxonomy): domain Bacteria; kingdom Pseudomonadati; phylum Pseudomonadota; class Gammaproteobacteria; order Pseudomonadales; family Pseudomonadaceae; genus Pseudomonas; species Pseudomonas sp. PA-6-3C. The sequence goes on along the minus strand of NZ_WKDV01000031.1, from coordinate 33,280 downwards.
TATTGATCACCCGGCAGGTGCTTTCCAGGGTGAACGGCCCATCGTAGAACGTAATCGGGTGGCCCATGGACAACGGCCCGGTCACGCCAAAATAGATGCCATAGGCCCAGCCCGGGTCGGCGACATTCCAAAACGCGTCCTCGGGGCGCAAATCCACCGCGTCGCGGGTGTAGCTCTGGAAGGCGACAATGGCCTTGAGCGGCACCGACAGGGCTTTTGACGGGCCGGTGGTGCCCGAGGTGAACATCAGCAGGAACGGGGCTTCTGCGCCCAGCAGCACCGGTTCGCAGGTATTCGAATAGTTCGGCAGTTCAGCCCAGAAGCTGTAGTCGCCGCGCATGATGCCTTCGCCCTTGTCCCCGGCCACCGTGACGATGGTCGGGCAGCCTTCGACTTCAGCCAGCTTGGGGCGGTTGACCGCATCCGTGACCACCAGTACGGCGCCGGAGCTGTTCAGCCGATGCTCGATGGCCTTGGGTCCGAAGGCGGTAAACAGCGGCTGATACACCGCGCCGATACGCCAGGTGGCGAACACCACCACCAATAACTCTGCCGTGCGTGGCAGCAGCCCCGCCACCTTGTCACCCTGTTGCACGCCTTGGGCCAGGAGGAAATTGGCAAAGCGCGCCGCCTGGTCCTGCAATTGGGTGAAGGTCACACTGGCGCTGCGCCCATCCTTGCCTTCCCAAAACAACGCAATGCGCCCCGGCAGCGCGTGGCGATCGCAACACTCCACACAGGCATTCAGGGCTTGCAGGTTGCCGGACAGGGCGGCGTTGACGGTGTGCTGGTAGTCGAAGGCAGTGGTGGCAGCCAAATACTCACGCATGGTTCCAAATCCTTGTGTGTTTTTATTTTCAGGACATTTTTCACGACGAGAATCGCTGAAATAGTCGCTCTAGAGCGCTTTGGCGGCAATGGTCAAAGCCTTCAACTTGGCTGACTGGTTTGGCCAATCATTGATCCGGCTTATCAGCCGGTCAGCCGCAGTGATTGGACGCTCTGGGCGCAAACTCCTAATCTCCAGGCCTGCGCCGCCAAAGAAGCCGTGTCCCGATGATCGTCCGCCCCAAACCCAACCTCATGGGTATCCTGTTTTCCCTTAAAGGTTCGATTGCCAAGCGCATTGCCTTGCGCAGCCTGATGGTCACGTTGCTGGCTTCAGTGATCGTGCTGGTGGAGACCCTGCACCCGGCCTACTTCTCCAAGGTCAATGCCACGCCGTTCACCTTGCTCGGGTTGTCGTTGTCGATCTTCATGAGCTTTCGCAACAACGCCTGCTACGACCGTTGGTGGGAAGGCCGCAAGCAGCTGGGGCAGATGATCATTGAGGTGCGCTCGCTGATCCGCGAAACCCAAGTGCTGGGCAACTCACCCGAGCGCGCCAGCCTGCTGCGTGGGGTGTGCGGGTTTGCCCACGGCCTGGTCGCGCACCTGCGCCATGAAGACGAGGCCCGCGTTATCACACCCTGGATAACTGTTGACCGGGCGCATCCCAATCTTCCCGACAACGTGCTGCAACAACTGGGCGCGCGCTTTTCGCGGCTGGCCGAACAGGGTGTGATCAGTGAATGGCGCTACACCCAGCTGGAAACCCGGCTGGTCAGCCTCAGCCTGGTGCAGGCCGCCTGCGAGCGGATCAAAAGCACGCCACTGCCCTTCCCTTACACGCTGCTATTGCACCGCACCATCTACCTGTTCTGCATTTTGCTGCCGTTCGCCATGGCCGAACCGCTGGGCTGGTTGACGCCGGTGTTCACCGCCATCGTCAGCTACACGTTCTTCGGTTTGGATGAAATCGGTGATGATCTGGAAGACCCGTTCGGTTTCGATGAAAACGATCTGCCCTGCAATGCGATAGTGCGCACCCTGGAGCGCGAGATTCTCGCCGCCCTGGGCGAGATCAATCTGCCTCCTGCCCTGGAACCAGTGGAATACGTGCTCGGCTGATACGGGTTTGACACTCGTCGTGGTCTGACCGAAGCTTGAGGCTTTGCGATTAGCTGCCCCCAGCTTTTGGACGCCTGCATGTCAAAGTCACGCCGTTACTCCATCGTCGGCCTGTGCGCCCTGTTGTTGCTTGTCCTGGTCACCTGGTTTTTCTCCCGCTCCACTCCGGTGGCCGTGCCGCCGGCGATCGCCCATGGTTACGCCAAGGCGTTGAAGCAAGCACGTAACGGCGAACCCGGCGCCGCCCGTGTGCTGTATCAACAGCTGGGCCGCCCGGACTTGTCGCCTGAACGTCGCGCCGCATTGCACGCCGAACTGCCCAATTACCCAAGCCCTCAGGCGTTGAAGCTGGCGGATAAAGACCTGGCTGATGAGTCGCCGTTGGTTCGTGAAGCGGCGATTCACAGTATTGTTGGCCTGGTGCCCAGCGGCCAACGCACCTTACTGCTTGGCCCGGCACTGGACGATCCTGAACAAGCCGTGCGTTTTGCCGCCGCCAACGCCCTGCTCGGCCTGTCGCCGGATACCCTGGGCCTGTATTTCGGGCCTTTGCAGCAAGTGCTCGATGAGTTTGTGAAAAAGCTCAAGGCTGAGCCCGAAACCGCCGAAGGCTGGATTCAGCTCGCGCGCTTGTACATCCACAGCGCCCTGCTGCCGGACGCGCAACATGCACTGGAGCAGGCCATGCGCCTGCAACCGGACAACCTGCAAGCTGTGGTCGCACAAATCGAATTGCTCGATAAGCAGGGCAAGACCGATGAGTCCCGCCAGTTGCTGGCGCGGCAATTGGCGGCACATCCGGAGTCGGCCTACCTGCAACACGCCCTGGGCATGTGGCTGTTGCACCATGGGGAGCGGCCATACGCGTTGCTTGGCCTGTCCAAAGCCGTGGAGCTTGAGCCTGACAATCAGGATTACCGCTTCGACCTCGCCACCACGCTGCACGACCAGGAAGAGGTGGACGCCGCCCAGCGTCAGCTGGAAGAAATCGTCCAGCGCCACCCCGCCAATCGCAAGGCGCGTGTGTTGCTGGTCAGCTATTGGAAGGAAACCGGGCAGTTGCAGAATGTGCAGGTGTTACTGGCGCAGCTGGAGCAGCAGAATCCGGATGATCCGGCGTTGCAGCAAGGGCTTTAGTTTCGCGCGCTATGTGGGAGCTGGCTTGCCTGCGATGCAGACACCTCGGTCTGACAGATAAACCGAGGTGATGCTATCGCAGGCAAGCCAGCTCCCACACAAAAGCAGCGCTTTGGCGCAGGTCACAAATCCACCACGATTTATACGACAGGTTGAACCGCCACAACCCGCTACGGTCAAGTAAATATGGCGCGTCCAAGCCGACGCGCCTCCCTTTACTTGTACGTGACCCGAGGGCACTTCTTGTCTACATCCAAAGAGCTGTTCAGTGAAAAGGCGGCCACCGGCATCGAAGGTCTTGATGACATTCTTTCCGGGGGGCTATCACGCAGCCACCTGTTCCTGCTGGAAGGCGAACCCGGCACCGGGAAAACCACCGTAGCGCTGCACTTTCTGCAAGCCGGCGCGAAAAACGGTGAGCGATCCTTGTACATCACCCTGTCAGAAACCGAACGCGAGTTGCGTCAGGGCGCCAAGTCCCACGGCTGGGACCTGGACGACAACATTCACATCTTCGAGCTAACCCCGCCAGAAAGCCTGCTCAACGCCGAGCACCAGCAAAGCCTGCTGTATTCCTCCGACCTGGAGCTGGGTGAGGCAACCCGGCAGATTTTTGAAGTGGTGGAACGGATCAAGCCCACTCGCGTGGTGGTCGACAGCCTTTCGGAAATCCGCCTGCTGGCGCAAAGCTCGCTGCGCTATCGCCGCCAGATCCTGGCGATCAAACACTACTTTGTGCGCTACGACGCCACCGTACTGCTGCTTGACGACCTGACCACCGAATCCCTGGATAAAACCGTGCACAGCGTGGCCCACGGCGTGATTCGCCTGGAAGAGTTGACGCCCACCTACGGCGCTGAACGCCGCCGCATCCGCGTGGTGAAGTACCGTGGCCAGAAATACCGTGGTGGCTTTCACGACTTCACCATCATGCAAGACGGCATCCACGTGTTCCCGCGCCTGGTGGCCGCCGAGCATCGTGGTGGTTACGTGCGTCAGACTTTGAGCAGTGGCATCCGTGAAATGGACGCCTTGATGGGCGGCGGCGTAGAAACCGGCTCCAGCACGCTTATCCTCGGCCCGGCCGGAACCGGCAAATCCTTGATCTCGATGATATTTGCCGCCGCCGCAGTGTCGCGTGGCGAAAAAGCTGCGCTGTTTATTTTCGATGAAGAGCTGGGCCTGTTGTTCGAACGCATGAAAAATATGGGTATCGACCTCGCTGCGCTGCAAGACACCGGCAACCTGCTGATCGAGCAGGTGGATGCGGCAGAGCTGTCACCTGGCGAATTCTCCCACCGAGTCAGGCGTTGCGTCGATGAACGCGGGATCAAAACCGTGGTAATCGACAGTATCAACGGCTACCAGGCGGCGATGCCTGAGGAAAACTCTCTGATCCTGCATATGCATGAGTTGCTGCTGTACCTGAACCGTCGCGGCGCGGCGACGTTCATGACGGTGGCCCAACATGGGTTGGTAGGCGACATGCAGGCCCCCGTCGATATTACTTACCTGGCTGATACCGTGATCCTGTTGCGTTATTTCGAAGCACTCGGCAAGGTTCGCCGGGCCATTTCGATCATCAAGAAACGTACCGGCAGCCACGAGTCCACCATTCGTGAATACCGTATCGGCGGCAGTGGTTTGACAGTGGGCGAGCCGCTCGACAACTTCCAGGGCGTACTGCGCGGTATCCCGACTTATATGGGCGCCGGTTCCCCACTGCTCAAGGAAGAGGGCGTGTGACCGGCCTTTCTCCCCTCTCCGAGCGCGCAATTATTCTCGCGCCACTGGGCCGTGACGGCTCCCTGGCGCTGATGATGCTCAAGGAAGCCGGCTACACCGGCATGGTTGCCGGGAACCTGACTGAACTCTGCGAAGCACTTGGGCAAGGCGTCGGTATGTTGGTGATTGCCGCTGAAGCCCTGCGCGGTGTCGATCTGGAGCCCCTGCTGCATTACCTGCATGAGCAGCCGGCCTGGTCCGATTTGCCCATCGTGCTGATGACCCACCATGGCGGCCGTGAACAGAACGGCTCATCCCACCTGAGTGGCCTGCTGGGCAACGTGACCTTCCTGGAGCGCCCTTTCCATCCAGTAACCCTGATCAGTCTGGTGAGCGCGGCCCTGCGCGGCCGGCGCCGGCAATACGAAGCGCGTGACCGCCTGATCGACTTGAGCGAGAGCGAGTTGCGCCTGCAACGCACCCTGGAAACCCTTGAGCAGCAGGTTGAAGAGCGCACGGCGCAACTGCGCAACAACGAAGATGCGCTGCGCCAGTCACAGAAAATGGAGGCCGTCGGCCAGTTGACCGGCGGTATCGCCCATGACTTCAACAACATGCTCACCGGCATTATCGGCAGCCTGGAGCTGCTGCGCAGGCGGGTGGCCCGCGGCAAGTTGGACGACCTGGACAGCTTGATCGACTTGGGCGTGACCTCGGCCAACCGCGCTGCCGGCCTGACCCACCGCTTGCTGGCGTTTTCACGGCGCCAGTCGCTGGACCCCAAACCCGTGGAGATCAACCAGTTGGTCAGTTCCATGGGTGAACTGCTGCAACGCAGTATCAATGAAAGCATCGCCTTGGACATGCGTCTGACCGATGAACTCTGGACCGCCGAGGCCGACCCCAATCAGCTGGAAAGCGCCCTGCTCAACCTGGTGATCAATGCGCGCGATGCCATGCCCAGCGGCGGTAGCCTGACCGTTGAGACCACCAACCGCCACCTCGACAATGTGTTCACGGCCGCCTATGGCACCTTGCTGCCAGGCGATTACGTGGAACTGAGCGTCAGCGACACCGGCTGTGGTATTCCCGAAAGTCTGTTGGGCCGCGTCTTCGACCCGTTCTTCACGACCAAGCCGATCGGCCAGGGCACCGGCCTCGGCTTGTCGATGATCTACGGCTTTGCCCGCCAATCACATGGCCATGTCACCATCCATAGTGAAGTCGGCAAGGGCACGACAGTCAGCCTGTTCCTGCCGCGTTTTATCGGTGAGCGCGTCGCGGACGCCGTCACCAACCCGGCACTGCTGCCATTCGCCAATGCCGGTGAGACAGTATTGATCGTCGAAGACGACGCCGCCGTACGCGTGCTGGTCAGCGCAGTGCTCAAGGAATTGGGCTATGCCTTTGTCGAGGCTGGCGATGCCAATACCGCCGTGCCGATCATCGAATCCGACCAACGCATTGACCTGTTGATCAGTGATGTGGGCTTGCCCGGCATGAACGGGCGACAGCTGGCAGAAATCGGGCGGCAATTGCGCCCGGAACTCAAGGTATTGTTTATCACTGGCTACGCCGAGCATGCGGCGGTGCGCGGCGGGTTCCTGGACCCGGGGATGCAACTGATCACCAAGCCGTTCACCTTCGACCTGCTGACGGCCAAGGTGCGTGAGATGATCAAGCAATAGGGCTGCTGCGAGGCAGCCCTATTGCTTCAGGCCAGCAGGCGCTGGATATGCTCTTGCAAGGTATCCAGATCAAACGGCTTGGCCAGGATTGGCGCGTTGCGCGTGATCGGGCTGTTGCAGTCGAGTATTTCTTGCGGGTAACCGCTGATAAAGATCACTTTCAATTCAGGTCGCAGCTTGATCGCAGGCTCAGCGATCTGCACCCCGGAAATCCCGCCCGGCAGGCGGTAATCCGTGACCATCAGGTCCAGGTGCGGCTTGGTCGCCAGAATCTCGAAGGCCTGCTCCCCATCGATCGCCTTCAGCACCCGGTAGCCCAGGCCTGCCAGGTATTCACCCAGCACAAACATAATGGATTCGTCGTCTTCGACGATCAGTACGACATCTTGTGCATCTTCACTCATGGGAAGCCTTTGTCCGGTCAGTTGCTGCAAGTACGACCATGGGGTCACGCAGAGGTTGCGTCGAGGCGACGATTGATTTCATTGCGGCTCGCCAAGTGGCAGACACACCCTGAACAACGCGCCCTCGCCTATCTGGCTTTCCACCTCGATGGTGCCGCCATGGGCCGTCACGATCTGCTCGGAAATAAACAGCCCCAAGCCCAGGCCTGCCGCTACATGGCTGGCCGAAACGCGTTCGAATTGCTGGAAAATGCGCTTCTGGTTGTCTGCGCTGATGCCGATGCCACGGTCACGCACCTCGACGCGCGCCTCACCGTGCTCGGTGTACACACGCACATCCACTGGGCTTTTGGCACCGTAACGCAAAGCGTTGGTGAGCAGGTTGGTGACCACTTGCTCAATACGGAACTCATCCCAATTGCCCTCCACAGGTTCATCGGCAACCAGGTGCATCGAAGAACCAGCGGATGCCACTTGCGGGGCGAAGTTTTTCACCAGGTTGCGCACCAGTTGCGCCAGGTCAAAGCGCGCCGGGCGAATCGACAGTTTGCCGGTGCGGATGCGCGACACGTCGAGCATGTCCTCGATCAGGCGGATAAGGCTCTGGATCTGGCGCTCGTCGCGGTCAACCATGGCGTGCATCTTGTCCAGGGTAAACGCGGCGGCGTTATCCCGAGCCAGGTGCATCTTGCGCAGCTGCGTTTCCAGGATCAGCCCGTTAAGCGGTGTGCGCACTTCGTGAGCGACGATCGACATGAAGTCGTCACGCATGCGCACGGCCTGTTCAAGCTCTGCCTGGGTGGCCTGCAGGCGCGTCAGCAGCAGCTCCTGCTCGCGGCGGCTGCGCTCCAGGGCTTCGACCTGCTGTTTCATGGCCTTGCTCTGGCGGTACAGGTCGACGAACACATTGACCTTGCTTTTCACCGCATGGATATCCAGCGGCTTGTGCAAAAAATCCACCGCACCGCTTTCATAGCCTTTGAAGGCATAGTTGAGTTCGCGGCCGGCGGCGCTGACGAACACGATCGGGATGTTCTTGGTCTTTTCGGTGCCGCGCATCAGTTCGGCCAGCTCGAAACCGTTCATGCCGGGCATCTGCACATCGAGAATCGCCATGGCGAACTCATGCTCCAGCAACAGTGACAAGGCCTCGTCAGCGCTCAAGGCCTTGAAAACCTGCCGATCTTCGCGCTTGATCAGCGCCTCAAGGGCCAGCAGGTTTTCCGGCAGATCGTCGACGATCAGCAGTTTGGCCTGGACAGTACTTAACATGGGGAAGATTCCAGGGAAGCCAGCAGTGAGCCAATCCGGCTCAAGGTGAGAATATGATCAGGTGTGTGCAAGGCCAGTGCCGCCAAGGGCATCACGGCGATACGTGCTTCTGTGGGCTCTTGGACGATGGTGGTGCCACCCGAGTCTTTGACGTGGGCAAGGCCACGCGCGCCATCCTGGTTGGCGCCGGTCAGCAGAATCGCCAGCAGGCTGTTGCCGTAGGTGTCGGCAGCCGAGGCGAACAGGTAATCGATGGCCGGCCGCGAATGGTGCACGCGGTCTTCCTGGCTCATCGACAGGCTACGGTCGCTTTCTACCGACAGGTGATAGCCGGAGCCGGCGAAATACAGGGTGCCTGGCGTAATCGTTTCCTTGTCGCGTGCTTCTTGCACCGGAATGCTCAGGCGCCGCGCAAAGACTTCGGCCAGCTGGCTGCGGCGCTCATCCGGCAGGTGCAACACGGCAATAATCGGCAAACTGAAGGTGTCAGGCAACGTACCAAAAATCGTCAGCAACGCCTCAACACCGCCGGCGGAGGCGCCGACGACGATGGCTTCAATCCCGCGTGGCGGGTTAGTTGCGGCCTCGCTCATGATTTTCGGTAGATCCGTTCCTGTTTGACCAAGGGTTCGAATTGCTTGCTGTAGGCGGAGAAATCCAGGGTTTCCTTACTGCCCAGCACCAGGAAGCCGCGATGGCACAGCGATTCATGAAACAACCCAAACGCTCGATCCTGTAACTTTTTATTGAAATAAATCAATACGTTACGGCATGAAATTAACTGAGTTTCTGAGAAGACGCTATCGGTTGCCAGGCTGTGATCGGCAAAGGTCACGTTCTCGCGCAGCGTCTTGTCGAAGATCGCGTAATCGTAAGCCGCTGTGTAGTAGTCGGCAAATGAACGTTGGCCGCCCGCCTGCTGATAATTGGCAGTGTACGCACGCACGTTCTCCAGGGAGAAAATCCCTTGCTTGGCTTTGTCCAGGGACGCCGGGTTGATGTCCGTGGCGTAAATGATGGTGCGCTCCAGCAAACCCTCTTCGCGCAGCAGGATCGCCATGGAGTACACCTCCTCGCCCGTGCTGCACCCGGCGATCCAGATTTTGATCGACGGGTAGGTCTTGAGCAGCGGCACCACTTCCCGGCGAATCGCCAGAAAGTGCGACGGGTCGCGAAACATCTCGCTCACCGGGATCGTCAGAAACTGCAGCAACTGCATGAACGCCGTCGGATCATGCAGCACCCGCTCCTGCAGCGCAGAAATGGTCGCGCAATCGAACTGGCGCAGTGCGTGGGCCACGCGGCGCTTGACGGACGCGCCGGAATAGTCGCGAAAGTCGTAGCTGTACTTGAGGTAAATCGCCTCAATCAGCAGGCGCAGCTCAATGTCGCTGCTTTTTTCCAAGAAAACTTGCTCCACTTAAATGCGTTCCATCTTTGGCAGCCATACGCGAATCAGCGAGAACAGCCGGTCCAGGTCGATCGGCTTGGCCAGGTAATCGTTGGAGCCCGCCGCGAGGCAGCGTTCCTGATCGTCCTTCATGGCTTTGGCCGTCACTGCAATAATCGGCAGTTTCTTCCAGCGTGGGTCCTGGCGGATCAAGGCAGTCGCCTCGTAACCGTCCATCTCCGGCATCATTACGTCCATCAGCACCAGGTCGATATCCTCGACTTCATTGAGTTTGTCGATGGCTTCATGACCGTTACGCCCGATCACCACCACCGCGCCTTTGTGCTCCAGGGCACTGGTCAGGGCGAAGATGTTGCGCACATCGTCGTCGACCAGCAGGATCTTGCGCCCCTCGAAGACCTTGTCGCGGCTGCGGGCGGTCTTGAGCATCTTCTGGCGGTCATGGGACAGCTGGGATTCGACTTTGTGCAGAAACAGTGTCACTTCGTCCAGCAAGCGTTCAGGTGAGCGCGCGCCTTTGATGATGATCGAGCGCGAATACTTGCGCAGCTCGGCTTCTTCGTCGCGGGTCAGGTTACGCCCGGTGTACACGATCACCGGCGGGAACGAGCAGATATCCTCGGTGGCCATGCGCTTGAGCAGCTCATTGCCGAGCATGTCCGGCAGCTTGAGGTCGATGATCATACAGTCGTAGACGTTAGTGCGCAGCAGGTCCAAGGCGGCCTGCGCGTAGCCGACGTCGGTGATTTCGATGTCATCGTCGCCGATCAGGCGGGCAATGCTGTCGCGCTGCAGGTCATCGTCCTCCACCAGCAACACGCGCTTGACCTTCTGGGTCAGCTTGGCTTCCAGGCGCGCAAACACGTCCTTGAGCTCTTCGCGGGTGGTCGGCTTCACCGCATAACCGATGGCGCCCATGTGCATGGCGGCTTCGACGCGGTCTTCAACGGAGATCACATGCACGGGAATGTGGCGGGTATTGGCGTGCTCCTTGAGGCGTTGCAACACGGTCAGCCCGGAATGGTCGGGCAGGCGCATGTCCAGCAGAATCGCGTCCGGGATGTACTCCTCGGCCAGACTGTAGCCTTCGTCTGCGCCGTGGGCGACCAGGCAGTTGTAGCCCAGTTCGTGGGCCAGGTCGTAAAGGATGCGGGCGAAATTGGGTTCATCTTCCACCACCAGGATGCAGCGGGTAGTGAACGGTGCCTTGTCGCGGTCGTCGGCAAAGCGCGGAATCTGCTTGGCATCGGCCACCGGCAGCGGTGAGATCGCGATGGGCTTGGGTGCAGGTGCCGCCACCACTTGGCGCGGCGGCTCGATCGGCGCGGCACCTTCCTCGCGCTCTACATATTGCTCCGGCAGTACCAGGGTGAATACGCTGCCCTTGCCCGGTTCGCTGGTCACGCTGATATAGCCGCCGAGCAAGGTCGCCAGATCACGGGAGATCGACAGGCCCAGCCCGGTGCCGCCGTAACGGCGGTTGGTGGTGCCATCGGCCTGGCGGAAGGCTTCGAAGATACTTTCCTGCTGGTCTGGCGCGATGCCAATGCCCGAGTCGCGCACGGTAAAGGCTACGCCCTCCCCTGGTGCACGGGATACCGACAGGCTGACATCACCCTGCTCGGTAAACTTGACCGCGTTGGACAGCAGGTTCTTGAGGATCTGCTCCAGGCGCTGGCGGTCGGTGAACAGCATCGGCGGCGCATCCGCTTGAATGTCCACCTGGAAGCCCAGCTTGCGGTCAGCCGCCAGCGGCTCGAACATCCCGCGCAGGCCATCGACCAGGCGCGCCACGCTGGAGTTTTCCGGGCGCATTTCCAGCTTGCCGGCTTCGACCTTGGAAATGTCCAGAATATCGTTGATCAGGTTCAACAGGTCGTTGCCCGCCGAATAGATCGACTCGGCAAACTTGACCTGCTCGGTGCTGAGGTTTTCCTGCGGGTTCTCGGCCAGCAATTTGGCCAGAATCAACGAGCTGTTGAGCGGCGTGCGCAGCTCGTGGGACATGTTGGCGAGGAATTCGGACTTGTACTTGCTGGAGCGCTGCAGCTCGTCGGCACGGTCTTCCAGTTCCAGTTGAGCCTTGTTCAACTCGACGTTCTTGCGATCCATGGCGTCGCGCTGTTCGGCCAGAGTCTGGGTCTGTTCGGCCAGTTGCTCGTTGGTCTGCTCAAGCTCAGCCTGCTGGGTTTCCAGATGGGCCTGGGACTCCTTGAGGATACGTGACTGTTCTTCGAGCTCTTCGTTGGCGGTTTTGAGTTCTTCCTGCTGCACTTGCAGCTCTTCGTTGAGCTGCTGGGTTTCGGCGAGCACTTCCTGCAGGCGTTGGCGATAGCGCGCCGCTTCGATGGAGGTGCCGATATTGCCGGCAATCAGCTCCAGCAGCTCGACGTCACGATCATCCAACGGGCGCAGGAAACCGAGTTCGATCACGCCGTTGACGCGATCATCGTCGCTGGTCGGTACCACCAGTACGCTGCGGGTCGAACCTTCGCCCAGGCCGGAACTGACCTTGAAGTAATCCACCGGCACATCATCCAGGCGAATCAGGCGATCAAGCTGGGCGGCCTGCCCGACGATGCCCTCGTCGCTGTAGATCGCCTGCTCTTTTTGCTCCTGCTCACGGGAGAAGCCGTAGGTGGCCACGCGCTTGAGGCCGCCGTGCTCTTCGCGCACATACAGCGCCGCTACCGCCGAGCCCATGTATTGGGCGAAAAACTGCAGGATATTGCGCCCAAGCATGTTCAGCGTCAGTTGGCCGAGCACCTGTTCGGCCAGTTCGGTCTGGCCGTTACGCAGCCAGGCTTGTTGCTCCAGGCGCCGGGCGATCTTCTGTTGTGACGCGAGGTTTGCGCTGTAACTCTCTGATAATGCAATTAAATTCTTTCTACCGATGTAGGCCAGAAAACCGCTCAGTCCAAGCACGAAGGCCAGGTACAAGGTCACGCTGATGATCGTGGTGCGGGTGACATCGGCATTGCGCGTGACACGGAACGCTTGCTCCATCGCCACCGCATCCGTGTATTCGTTGCGAATCGCGTCGGTCAGGCTCTTGCCGCGGCCGGCCTGCACCGCCCCGCGGTAATCGCCACTGCTGCGCTGCAAGTCGATCATCGATTGGGCGTACTTGTTCCACTCGTATTGCATCGACTCCAGACGCTTGAGGCGGTCGACCTGCTGTGGGTTGTCCGCCACCAGCTCCTGCAGGTTGCGCAGGTCACCAATGATGCGGGGCTTGGCCACTTCGTAAGGGTCGAGGAAATGCTCGTCGCCAGTGATCAGAAAGCCACGCAGGCCGGTTTCCAGGTCCACCGTCAGCTTGGATGACTCATTGAGGTTATTGATAACCCGGTCGGTGTGCTCCACCCACTGGATAACCGACAGCAAATAAGTGATCAGGCAGACGAAAAACACCGCGCTGAGCACGCCGACGCCCAAGGGTAACGCGACGTTTCGGCTCAACAGGGTACGGAAGCTCTTTTCATCGACGGACGACGCGGGAGTCATGGGCATGCCTTGGCCAAGTGCGGAAAAAGGGGGAGTTTGCCCGAATATCAGGGGGCAAGGCTATGTTTGTGCGTTGTTTTGAAGCGCTGGCCTACAGGCTGCGAGTGAGTTACACGCCAATTCGGGCCGGTTTCATCAGACCCCTTACATACGTGCATACAGATGCGGCGGAACGTAGGTGAAGGGTTGCGGCACTCAGGACAGCGCCTCACGAACACGGAAGATCTTTTGGAAGGCGTCTTTTTTGCCCCCCAAGGTACCCCCAATGAGCATAACCGCCCCTACCCGCACACTGGCAGACAACCCCAGCGCCTTTGTCGTCGAAGCTCCCGCGCCGGTTGCGCAAGACGCTTCACACACGTTCACTACGACCGCCTCAGATTCCCCACGCGCGGTTCAAACACCTGCCCCCGCCACCTTGCGCACACAACTGGCAGACCAGCAGAACCTGCGCAACCTGGCCGAGCAACTGCGCGGCATTGATACCCGGACGTATGGCAAGCCCGTTACCCCGGACAATGTCTCATTCGGGTTGAGCAATAGTCGTCTGACGCCCCATAAAGACTCGGCGTACGCCCACGTGCAGCCGGCAGCGCAAACCCTGGCGACAGTGATCACGCACTTGGGTTTTGAACTGCCGCGCACGGTCGATGAGATGGCGGCACTCGCGCAGAAACTGGAGCAAAAGGCCTTACAGCACCCCCTGGGTGATTTCGGTGGCGCTCTCACCTGGCCAATTCCCATGGCGAAGGCGGACCAGCACAGCATTCGCGCCTTCCTCAAATCCGACACAACAGGTTTGCCAGGTTTGCCGTTGCCACCCCATGGCAATGGCGTACTGACCTATCTGCTGAGCGGCAGTTCGGTCAGCCAAAGCGACTTGCAAGACCCGACCGTGACGATGCAAAAGCTGCTCGACTCGCCTAAGGCCCGAGCACTCGGCCTGGCTTTGCAGGCCCACCTGCAGGGCGCGGCCACGGACAACAGCCTCTACGACTACGTATTAGCGGCGATTCACCTGGGGCTCGACCCGGAGTCACTCAGGGCACCTGAGCGCAACAAAATCGCCGAATGGCCTTTGCATGCCCCTGATCACTGGGGGCAGCGACCCTCAGAGGTTACCGCGTGTTTGAGCCGTCATCTTGAGAAAAATGGCCGCGCCAATTCCAGCACGGTCAAACTCGCTACCCATCTGTTGCTGTCCAGGGTAGCGCCGCAGTTTCTGATTAAAGATATTCCCGACAGTGTAAAAATCGGCAGCGTGGCGTGGTTCAACCTGACGGTTGCGGCCGCGGCTATCGAAGCCGAGCGGCCAGGTACCGTCGCCAATATGACCTTTGCCGAGGTCATGTGCGATGCACAAAAATGTGCACCATCGGCTGCGAATGCGCACGCTCAGACCCGCGCACTGGTGGATTGGGGAGTCGCCAACGGTGTATTCGTTGCAAATGCAGAGGACAGCTATAGCCCCGAACGACTCAATACCCTCAAGGATGAATTCAACAGACAAGTCAGCAAGCGGTTGGTTGCCAGCCAGACATTGGACAAAGCACTACCCACGCGAGAAGGTATTGCGCGGACCAAGCTCATCGAGCGATTTGGCGACCTCGGAGCGCTTTTCGACTTGAAGGTGCTCGGTACAGACCCGTATCGCGGGGAGCCTGGTCAAGTCGGGCTGGGCGGCATGCATTCGCTATTGGACATCGCCATGATGGACATGCCGAATCCGCGCCCCTTTATGTCAACTGACCCGCGTATCCCATTGGAAGCCTTGAACAGTAACCCAAGGTTTGGCGTCCAGGAGGCGTTCGATCAGCAATTTGCACGCGCAATCGCTGATAAAAAGGACGCGGTCGCTACGACCGTTCAGCACATGATCTCCCAACTTCTCTTAGAGGACCGAGAAAAATTCGATTTCGGGAAGCTCGAGTTTTTTTATGAGCGCACATCCAGGCTGTCGACCGGCTTCTGGGGCAGCACGCCAGATAAAAATCAACCGGAACTGTTGGTCAAGGTTGAGCTGGAAGGTCAGATAACCACCTACGAAATCGACCTGAACCGCGGCACGATTGAAGGGGTGCCGCTGTCCAGGATCACGCAACCCAAGCCAATGATTGCCAACAGGGTATTTACCGTCAATCAGGTCAAGCTCGAGGGGGCAGACAGTCGTCTGAGCACGGAGCAACCGGTAAAGGACGGCCCCTTGGATAGCTTCAATAGCGAGCGCTCCCATCGCATAGGCACAGTATATGCCGAACACCTTGAACTCGACGACCCCGCGATAAAAGAACTGGCGCGCGGCCAGACTACCCTGGATACATTGCAGGGCGGGCCAAAACCACTGAGTAATTTCCTGTTAAATCTGATTCCTTTCAGATCAGCCGTCATCAACTTTCAGAACGGCAACTATGGCGATGGAATATTCGACCTGACACTGGATATCTTCGGGTTCCTGAGTGCCGGTGCCGCCACCGCAGGAAAATTGATCAAGATAGGCGGCTCGGCTCTTTCCACGGGCGCCAAGGGGTTAAAGGCCGTCCAGATTATCGGCGCCTCCACGCTCGGCCTGCTCAACCCCGTGAGTGGTTTGGGTGATTTGGCGGTTGGAGGCCTCAAGCTATTGGGTAAAGGCGGCAATTACCTGTTGTCCAAAGGTGCCGATGCTATCAGCGCGCTCAAGGCAGCCAGTAATACCCACGGCATAGTGGCGACGGGGACCTTCAAACGTGCAGGGCGGGCTGTTGAAGAGGCCGCGGTGTTTCAAAAGGGCAAGTGGTATAGCTATAACCCTGGCACGCAACAACCGTATGGTACCGGGCTCACCGATTTCAAACCTGTAACCGTCGCGGCCAATGGTGAAATAAACAACAACTTCATAGATTGGCTGGCCACTTATGTCGCTCCCGTACCAAATGCAACCGGAGATCAGTTCAGGCAAGCCTTACAGGCAGCGCAACAAAGCAACCCAGTTGCTTACGCTCGAGGTCTTTCCGGGGTTGTCGACGATATCCCGGGCTATCACTCGAGCATGAGGGTCTCGCAGATAAAAAGCTTGGCCGTCAGCAAGGCCGGGAATCCCGAAGCCATCGGCACATTGGCCAAAGAGATAGAAAAGCGCATGGCGATCCAGAGTCTTGAGAGCTTCAAGACGTTTGAAGCGGAAGTACTGGCCGAAGGTGGCAAGGCCTACATCATGCCGCAGAACTTCTATCTCAGCCAAACTGACCTGGCGTCCAATGGTGAGTGTGCAGCCCTAGTGAATACGATGGCGCTGGCCATTCTTAACAACCGCAGGGACGCCTTCATCAATAACTTTTTCAAAGCCGCCAGGAATGCTAACGACACCAAGGTTCGGGCCTTTCGCAAAGAGCTGAACGAAATGCATCAGGTGCTCCGCGAACAGTTTCACGGTATTCAACGCGTCAGCCAAGTGCCGTATACCGACGTTGCTGCGCGTTTAAGTACCGCAAGCCCTCCCACGCTCCTGAAGATCAGCACCCAGAACCATGGGCTTCTGGCGGGCGTCACGCTCGATAAAAACAACCAGAAGGAATGGTTTTTCTTTAATCCAAACTTCGGTCTTGCAACTTTTCCAAATGAAGCCTCAATGCGAAAAGGCTTGGAAGTCTCCTTGAACAGCGGGAAGACGGCGGGCACCCTTGATCCCGTGGCGGTGACCAAAGGTGTGCCGGAGTACCACATCAGCGAATTCAGTGATGGAGACTTTGTTATGACGGTGCCCTACAACAAACCGTATGCCCTGTTTAACACCACACTTTGACTTTCGCTTGACCCCCTGGTGTCAATGGCCCGCTTGTAGCGTGTCATTGACGCATTGCCCGCTCAGCACACCGCCTCCATGCCACGCGACATTTGCCCCCTTTCCCTTCACAATGCCCCACCAATGGAACTTGCCGAGATGGCCGTGACTCAGTAGAGAACGGTCTTACAACCGACAGACACCTGCCCTTCCATTTTTCAGGAATTCCCCCTATGTGCGCTGCCCCCTCCACCATCCTTGTAGTCGAAGACGACGCCATCGTGCGCATGCTGATCGTCGATGTACTCGAAGAGTTGGAGTTCTCGGTGTTTGAGGCTGCAGACGCCGAAGAGGCCCTCAAGTTGGCTGAAGATGCCGACAAGCATATCGACCTGATGATGACCGATATGGGCCTGCCAGGCATGAGCGGCAAGGATCTGGCCACCCAAGTACGCGTGCTTCGCCCTAGCCTGCCGATCCTGTTCGCCAGCGGCTATGCCGAAAGCATCGACGTACCCGCAGGTATGCAGGTAATTGCCAAGCCGTTCTCCATTGATCAACTGCGTGACAAGGTCAAATCGATGTTGCCTGCCGCTTGAGGGCACTGCCTCACAGGCAATGCCCACAACTGCGGCACTCAAAACCGTGAACACCCCCACATCCACTGCATTCCCATCGACTGGGCACGAGCAGGGCCTGGAAAGCCGGCAGTCATATCCTTGGCGCTTTTGTCGAACCGCCATGGACAGTGGCACGCAAGGCCGACGGAGTCACTCAGTTCACGTTGTTTGCAGGGATTAACGTGACGTTCGGCCAATAAAACAGGAAACTCTGGGCTTTGATCCCACGCCCTCTAAAAAGCACTCAGGAAGGACGCAACAACATGATTGGAAAACCGACGCGCCTGCTGTTGGCGAGCCTCTCGATACTCATGAGCACCGGCGCCTGGGCCGATTTCACGGCGACCCCGACTGAAGCCCGGGCCATTGCCAAGGAAGCCTACCTGTATGGCTACCCGGTAGTGGAGATGTACAAGACGCTCTACACCCAGGCCGTTGATAAAGGCGGTGCCAACTACAAGGCGCCGTTCAATCATATCGGCAACACCGCCCAGGTGTTCACACCCAGGGACACCGCATTCGTCACTCCGAACTCGGACACACCCTACTCTTTCGTGTGGATGGACCTGCGCAAAGAGCCGTTGGTGCTGACGCTGCCCAAGATTGAAGACAACCGTTACTACTCGGTGCAGTTGATCGATCTATACACCCAGAACATCGCCTACCTGGGCACCCGCAGCACCGGCAACAATGGTGGCCACTACATGATCGCCGGGCCGGACTGGAAAGGTCAGCAACCTGTCGACGTCGATCGCGTGATCTACAGCGAAAGCAACATTGCCTATGCGCTGTACCGCACGCAGCTGTTTGATGAAAAGGACTTGAACAAGGTCAAGCAGATCCAGAATGGCTACAAAGTGCAGCCGCTGAGTGCCTACGTGAAACAGCCTGCGCCGGCCAAAGTAGCGAAGATCGAATGGCCCAAACCCATGGCAACCATGACCGAAGGCCCGCAGCTGTTTCGCTACCTCAACTTCATGCTGGCCTTTGCCGCGCCTCAGGACAGCGAGAAAGACCTGATGACGCGCTTTGCCAGGATCGGTATCGCCCCCGGCGCGCCCTTCAAGGTCAAGGACCTGACCGCTGAACAGCGCAAAGCCCTGGAAGACGGGATTGCCGATGGCCGCGCTGAGTTCGCCGCGTTCAAGAAAGACAAAATCGACACTCACCAAGTCACCAGCAGCGACCTGTTCGGCAGCCGTGACCGCCTGAAAAACAACTACCTGTACCGCTATGCCGGCGCAAACATGGGGATTTTCGGCAACTCCACCGACGAAGCCATCTACATGAGCTACTTCGTCGACAGCGAAGGCAAACCGGCCAACGGCGCACGCCACAGCTACACCGTGCACTTTGCCAAGGACCAACTGCCACCGGCCGAAGCGTTCTGGTCGCTGACCATGTACGACGCAAAAACTAAGCTGCTGGCGCCCAACCTCAAAAAGCGCTACCTGATCAACTCAGCGATGCTGCCCAACCTCAAACTGGACGCCGACGGTGGCCTGACCTTGGCCTTGCAGCATCACGAGCCGCCAAAGGCCGAACAGAGCAACTGGTTGCCGGCCCCGCCCGGTCCGTTTTACGCCGTACTGCGGATTTACCTGCCCAAGCCTGAGGTGGGGAATGGCCAATGGAAGCTGCCGCCACTGACCCCGCTTAAATAACGCTCGGGTGAAAGCAGCGTGCCCGTACGCAAGGGCGGGCACGCGCCTGAAGACATCAGGCCGACAAGGGTGCTTGCGCCCTTGCCACAGTTAGTAGTCAGGGCTTTTTGAGCTTCACAAAGGACTGATGCAAGTCCGACGCCCAGCCGTCAATCACGCTTTTTACATCATCGGCCTTCATCACCTGCGAGTCGTTGGACAACGGCTTGCCGGTGCCTTTGCGCACCACCTGGGCAATTACTTTGCCGCTGCCACCGTCGAGGAACTGCGCCTCAGTGCCCAGGGTGGTTTCCTGGTCACGAATGCCGGTGCCGGTGCTCACTGCAGCAGCCACCAGCGCCACAGGGACATACTCGTAGGGCTTGAGACTTTCGGTCTTGCTGCTGACGGCGGTAATGGCCGCGCGCACCACGATCACACCTGGGCCTGGCGCGTTGGCCAGCGGCAGCGATTTGGCCAGCTCACGCTTGAGCGCCTGGTTGTAATAGGTGTTGATGCCGTTGAGGGTGCTGTCGGGAATTTTCGCGGTAGCTTGGGGCTTGGGGTAAAACTGCGTCGGTTCGATGAACACCGCCGTGAAGTTATTCAGACTCAGCTCGGGATCAACCCAACGCATCACCTCGGCCCCTGAAGGCGACTTCGCCTCTTTGAGGTGGCTGTAGTCCGCGAGAAAACCTGAATATTCGTCCGGTTGCGTTACCTTGCTGGCACAGCCGAGCATTGCGATTGCAACGCACAGCGTGCTGATCATTAGCCTTGATTTCATCATTGAACTCCCTGGCAGTCATCGTCGATGGTCCTGAACTGTAGGTATAGCCCACTTATCCATTGATCGAAGGCGACCTGGTTGCCGATTACGAGGGTAAATTGTGGGAGCGGGTTTGCTCGCGAATGCGGTGGGTCAGTCTACACGTCCTTCTCTAGATACTCCGCTTTCGCGAGCAAGCCCGCGCCCACAAGGGTTATGTGTAGGTCTGGGGATCTAAGGGTCCAGCACACCGCCGCTGTAGCTGTCCGACAACCGTGTGCCAGTGAATTTGGCCACCACCGCCCCCTGGGCCACCCGGCGCTCACGGTGGCGTGTCACCATGCGGCCGGTTTGCGCTGCCTGCAAAAACACTTCCGAAGACGGGTCGCCAGGGCAGCCTATAATGCGCGCGAAACGCTCGCCCTCTTCAACCAGGTCACCCAGGCTTTTTTCAAACACCAGCACGCCGGCACAGGGCGCGAGGACGGTTTCCATGCAGCCCATGTCCACCACTTCGCCCTGCCATTCGCTGATCGTGGCGACTTCATCAATCACGCCATTGATGCACAGCCACGCCCACAGCCCGTCGGCGTCTTGTTGCGCGAGCGCATCGCTGACATCGGCCTGCCCGCGCAATTCGACAGTCGCGGCCAAGCGCGGCGTGCCATGGTTGATGATGGTTTCTTCAAAAGAGCCGTCACCGCCTTCATCCCAGACAATCACCACCTCGACCTGCAACGCGGCCGCCAGTGCCAGGCCTTGTTCAGGCCAGAAACTGCGATGAATGTAAAGGTACGGCAAGGCCTCATCGTCGGTATGCAGGTCCAGCACCAGGTCGGCGTCGGACGCCAACTGCACTAAACTTTTTTGCCAGTGCGCCAGGTTGCTCGCGGGGCGTTCCATGGCCAGGGAATGATCGAACGCACGGTTGAAGTTTTGCCCGGTGGCCTCATGGAAACGCCCGAGCAATTTGCCCTGGCGAAACTGGCCAATGCCAAAGGGGTTGGCCTGGGGCACCACGGTCACACTGCCGCGCAGGCGGCCCTGGGCCTGGCATGCCTGCAAGCGCGGCAGCAGTTGGTGCAGCACCAGCATTCCGGCGATTTCATCGGCGTGTACACCCGCTTGCAGGTGCACCTTGGGGCCACTGCCGTCGCCTTCAAAGCGCCAGGCGCCGATGTGCAGTGTGTTGCCGGCATCGCCTGGCACCTGCCACGAAAGGTCTTTTGCCATGCCTTGCCCTCCTCTGATCATTTAATCGCTAGAGATTGAACACACGTTCAATTAACCTGAGCACCCTGGTCTTTTATCAAAGGCATGCCCGTGACCATCGACCCTCCCAAACTGCGCCGCGCCGACCCCGATGAACGCCGCGACTTATTGGTTGCCGCGACCCTTACCTGCCTGGCCCGTGACGGCCACGCCGGGATTTCCGTGCGCCGCATTGCCGCCGAAGCCGGCGTTTCGGTGGGTTTGCTCAACCACCATTTCGGCAGCATCGACGCGTTGATCGCCGAGACTTACCACAAGCTCGCCAATGAGCTGACCAGCGCGTTATGGGCGCAAGTCGAGCTGGCCGAAGGCGCCGCTGCGCGCCTGGACGCGTTTCTTAGCGCGTCGTTTTCGCCACGGGTGATGGACCCCGACCTGCTCGGCGTGTGGGTGGTGTTCTGGAGCCTGATCCGCCACTCGCCCCACGTAAACCAGTCCCACGAAAACAGCTACCGCGCCTACCTGGCGCTGATCCAACAGCTCCTGGACGACCTGGCCCGCAGCGAAAACCTGCTGATCCACGACAGCCACCTGGCCGCCATTGGCCTATCGGCGATGCTCGACGGGCTCTGGCTCGAGGGGTGTCTGAACCCCGGTACTTTCAGCCCCGCCAACGGGCTGCACATCTGTCGTTGCTGGGTACAGGGGTTGCGTTACGGAGCATTCGGCGCCGACCACATCTTGTGATTCCGAGTGGCGGGCGCTGAGCATGGCCAGGGTGCCGCTGACCGCGATCAACACGGCGCCGATGATCAGCGACACATCCATTGACGTGCCCCAGATCAGGCTCGAAAGCAAAAACGCCCAGATCAACCCGGTGTATTCGAACGGCGCCAGCAAGGTCGCCGTGGCCCGGCGGAAACTCGCAAACAACAGGAACTGACCTATGCCGCCGACCAGACCTGCGGCCAGCATCCCCAACCAGGCGGGGGTCGGCGCTGGCGTGTGGGTCCAGGGCAAGGTCAGCGCCATACAACCCACGAACACCACATTGGTGATCAGCATCTGCTCCAGCACCGAGGTTGCCGGGTCGACCTGGCGCAGCTGGATATAGGTGAACGCCCAGCACAACGCGGCCGCCAGGGTCAGCGCGATAGGCACTGGATCGAGCATGTTGCTGGGGCGACAAGCGATCACCACACCCACAAACCCGATGATCAGCGCCACCCATTGCCCACGGCTCGCACGTTCCTTGAGGATCAGCGCAGCCAGCAGCGTGACCATGACCGGCGCGGAGAAATACAAGGTGGTCATTTCCGCCAGGGTCAGGTCCTTGGCGGCGGTGTAATACAGCAACCACGCCAGCAGCGAGAGCAGCCCACGAATGATCAGCAGCTTGCGGCTCACCGAGCTCCACGCCCGACGCAACAAGCCCATGCGCCCGGCGATCACGCACGCACCGACCACCACCAGGCTGCGCCAGAACAGAATGCTGAACACCGAATAATCGGCCACCAGCCATTTGATCACCGCGTCCTGCAACGCCAGAAACGCGTAGGCCAATGAGCACAGGGCAATCCCTTGCAGCGCGCGGTCCTGTTTCATCCCGCCGACCTGCGCAGCGGCGTGCCGCGCCGTTCGGCGATGGCGTAGACGCCCTCGATGAGGAAGGTCAGGCACAGGTAAACACCGGCCACCAACAATAAGGGTTGATAGATCTGCAAGGTCTGCGCACGTACGACGTTAGCCGCGCCCAGCAGATCGACCACGGCAATGGTCGATGCCAGCGCGGTGGATTTGAGCAGCATCACCGTCTCACCGGCCAAGGTCGGCAACAGCAGACGCATCGCCCGTGGCAAGCGCACCCGCAGCAGGGCCTGGCGCGGGGTCATACCAAACGCCGAAGCGGCTTCCATCTCGCCCTTGGGCACCGCCAGCAAGCCACCGCGAATCACTTCACCGACGTAGGCGCCCACCGACAACACCAGGGCGAACACGATGTACCAGTAGCCGTCACGCAGGAACGGCCACAAAAAACTGCCGCGGATCATCGGGAACTGGGCAAACAGGCTGCCCAGGCCGTAGTAGAAAATGTAGATCTGGATCAGCAGCGGCGTACCGCGCAGCACACTGGTGTAGGCCAGCGCACCGCGCGCCAGCCA
Organism: Pseudomonas sp. PA-6-3C; assembly: GCF_021605825.1. Taxonomy (NCBI): domain Bacteria; kingdom Pseudomonadati; phylum Pseudomonadota; class Gammaproteobacteria; order Pseudomonadales; family Pseudomonadaceae; genus Pseudomonas; species Pseudomonas sp. PA-6-3C. The sequence goes on along the minus strand of NZ_WKDV01000031.1, from coordinate 10,020 downwards.
TTTGCGCCGTGATAACCGCGCCAGAGCCACCAGCACCGCGAGGGCAAAACCGAGCACGGCGCTGATCAACAGCAATGACAAGGTGGTCTGCAAGCCCTTGGCGATCAGCCCGGCGTAGTAACTTATCCACTCAGGCATGCGCGCCTCACTCGACAACCGGCATCCAGCGACGAATACGTCGTTCCAGGCGTCCGGACAGGTAGTTGGAAGCCAGCGTCACCAGGTAATACAAGGCGGCGGCCGTGAGGTAGAACAGTAAGTAATGACGGGTGGAACCCGCCGCCTGCTTGGCGGTGTACAGCAGCTCATTGGTACCGACCACGCTGATCAAGGCACTGTCCTTGATCAAGTTGATCCACAGGTTGGACATCCCCGCCAGCGCATACGGCGCCATGATCGGCAAGGTCACCCGGCGAAACAGGCCAAAGCCGCTCAAGCCAAAGGCCCGCGCCGCTTCGATCTGGCCGTGGGGAATCGCCAGGATCGCCGCGCGGAAAATCTCTGACGCATAGGCGCCCTGTACCAGCCCTAATACCAGGATCGCCACCAACGGCCCGCTGATGTTGACCTGGGCAAAACCCAGCCACAGCATCAACGCGTTGAGGCCCATGGCGCCTGCGTAATACAGCAGCAGGATCAGCAGCAGTTCCGGCACCGCGCGAAACACCGTGGTGTAACCGCGCATCAGCAGCGCAATCGGGCGCGGCGCGCTGAGCTTGGCGCAGGCCACCACCAGGCCGATCAGCAAACCCACGGCAAACGCGCCAACGGAGATTTGCAGGGTCATCCATAACCCTTTGAGCAGTGCGTTGCCCCATCCTTGGTCACCAAAGCTGAGGAGATCGAGCATTATTCGGTCTTCTGGGCGATTTGCTGATAGGGGCTGTCACAGGTCTTGCTCACAAAGGCCGGCGTGTCACCGCGCTTGCACGGGCTGACCGACAGGCCGAAATAGTGCTGGGACAAGTCGTCATAGTCCTTGCTCACCAGCAGTTCGCCGATGGCTTTGTCCAGGCGTGCCTTGAGCGCGGTGTCTTCCTTGCGCAAACCAGCGCCGACGCCACGCCCGATGATCGGGTCGTAGGGCACGCTGGCGATATGCGCCAGGCCGCTGGCTTCCGGGGTCTTGACCATCATGGCGATGGCGGTGTCGTCGGCCATCATGTAGTCGATACGCCCGGCGATCAGGTCGGCATTCGCCGATTCCTGGGTGTCGTAGTACTTGAGGTCAGCAATGTTCTCGTAGTACTTCTTCAGGTAGTTGGCGCTGACCGTGGAGATCTGCACGCCGATCAACTTGCCCTTGAGGCCTTCGGGGGTGATGTCCACCGTAGCGCCTTTGGGGCCTGCCACGCCCAGCAGTGAATCGTAATAGGCGCGGCTGAAGGCGATTTGTTTTTCACGTTCATCGGTGACCGACATCGAGGAAAAAATCACGTCGATTTTCTTCGCCAGCAACGACGGAATGATGCCGTCCCACGCCACTTCCTTGATCTGACATTCGGCTTTCATGCCTTCACACAGCTTGTGGATCAGGTCCACTTCAAAGCCCGACCACTGGCCGTTACCGCCTTTTACGGTGAACGGCGGATAGGGTTCGGCCGCCACCGCGAACACGATGGGTTTTTCTGCCGCCAGGGTAAAACCTGCGGTCAACATCAACACTGCACTGCCCAACCACGTTGCCATGCGTTTGCATTTCATGATTTGCCCCGTCTTTTTCTGGAGTTAGCGAGTTTGATGCGCGTTGACGAACTGTCGGCAACGCTCACTGCGTGGGTCGAGGAACACCGCGTCCGGCGTGCCGGTTTCTTCGATCAAGCCTTGGTGCAGAAAAGCCACTTTGGAGGACACATCCCGGGCGAAGGCCATTTCATGGGTGACCAGGATCATGGTGCGGCCTTCTTCGGCCAGGGAGCGGATCACACGCAGCACTTCGCCCACCAGTTCGGGGTCGAGGGCTGAGGTGGGTTCGTCGAACAGCATGACTTTGGGGCGCATGGCCAACGCGCGGGCAATCGCCACACGCTGCTGTTGGCCGCCGGACAGGAACGCCGGGAATTCATTGCGTTTGGCGGCCAGGCCAACGCGGTCGAGCAAGGCTTCGGCGCGCTCGATGGCCTCGGCACGGCTTTCGCGCAGCACCTGGGTGGGCGCTTCGATAAGGTTTTCGAGGACGGTGCGGTGCGGCCACAGGTTGAAGTTCTGGAACACCATGCCCAGGGTCGAGCGGATGCGTACCAATTGCTTGGCATCGGCCACCAGCGGCGCGCCGGGCATGCCGTAGTTGAGCTTGATGCTTTCACCGTCGACATGGATGCTGCCCTGGTCGGGCACTTCAAGCATGTTGATGCAGCGCAGCAAGGTGCTTTTGCCTGAGCCGCTGGCGCCGATCAGCGAAATCACCTCACCTTCGTTGGCCGTGAGCGAGATGCCTTTGAGCACTTCGATATTGCCGAAGCGCTTGTGCAGGTCGATCACCTCAATCATCTTGCGCGCTTCGACAGGCGGCAGCACGTCGATCTCAGGCGTCGGCGCCACACGCGGCTCGCCCGCAAGCTTGGCGACGAACCTGGCGATACGCTGGCAGGCTTCGGCCAGGCGTGCTTCGCCCAAGGTGAACGACAGCCGCACAAACCCTTGCGCCGGCTCGCCAAACGCCGCGGCATCCAGCACCGAAACACCCGCCTCGCGGAACAGGCGCCAGGCAAAATCCAATGAGCCCAAACCCGTGCCGCGCACGTCCACCAGCACAAACATCCCGGCTTGCGGCGCTTGTACCTTGATGCCGGGGCACGCACTCAGGCCGGCCACGACCAGGTCACGGCGGCGCCGGTAGATGTCGCGCATGCCCACCGTCACTTCGTCATGGGCCAGCACGGCTGCTGTGGCGGCTTCCATCACAAAACCCGGCAGGCCGTAGAGCATGCTCAGCACCAGGGTTTCGGCGTGGGCGATCATTTCCGGCGAGGCGATCAACCAGCCGGTTCGCCAGCCGGTCATGGCGTGGGATTTGGACAGGCTGCCAATCACGATGCAGCGCTCGGCCATGCCGGGTAACGCGGCGAGGCTGTGGTATTGGCCGTCAAACACCAGGCTTTCGTAGACCTCATCCACCACCACCCACAGGTCGTGGGCGGTGGCCAGGTCGGCTATCGCTTGCAGTTCCTGCGGGTTGAGCACCACGCCGGTGGGGTTATTGGGGTTGGAGAAGAAGATGGCACGGCTGCGCGGGGTGATGGCGGCAGCCAGGCGTTGTGCATCCAGGCGAAACCCGGACTCCGGCGAGCACGGTACGCGCACCAGGGTGGCGCCGCTGGCTTTGAGCGTGGCTTCGTAGGTTACGTACATCGGGTCGAGCACCAGCACTTCATCACCGGCTTGCAGCAGGCACAGGGAACTGATGAACAACGCATTCTGTGCGCCGGGCACGATGATCACGTTGTCGGCGTTTAGTGAGCGTGCCAGGGTCTTGCTGTAGCGCGCCGCCACAGCCTCGCGCAGGGCGGCGCGGCCGGGGATTTCGGTGTAGTGCGTGTCACCGCTGTGCAATGCGCTGACTGCGGCTTCGGTGATGAAGGCCGGCGTGGCGAAATCGGGGTCGCCGACGCTGAGGATGATGATGTCTTCGCCCTGGCTGGCAGCCTGGAACGCGGCGTGGTGGATGTCCCAGGCGGCGACGCCCTGCCCTGCAATTCGTTCGACGAAGGGGGAAAACCGCATGCCAGAGCCTCTCGTTCAAGAAGAAAAAGCGCGAACCCGGTTGTGTGAAAACGGGTGGATGCGGTCAACATAGTGCAAACTGAACAGTCGTTCAATGGGTATGTTTGAGGGGGTGTCGTTTATCGAGTGAACAGGTCGTGAATAACATTTGCGGGGGGAGTTTGAGTGTGGCGGATGAGTGCATACCCGTTATTGGGGTAACGGCGGCTAAGGGTTGCGCCCTGACGGCGGTTCACCTTGGCAACAGCAGAGCTGCACGCGATCAAATGTGGGGGCTGGCTTGTCGAGCCAGCTCCCACACTTGGAGCAGCAGGCAGATCAGATCAGATCAGGATAAAAATCAGCGCCAACCCAGCGAAAATCGCCCATTTTTCCAGGTAATACCGCGCACGATTACGCTTTTTCAGTTCCTTGCCACGCAAACGAATCTTGTACAACCGCGTAAACGCGCGGTTCAAACCACCGGTCTTGTCACCCTCATCATTAGGCGAACCCGCAGCCGCCATTACATTACGACTGAACCAACGGTTAAACGCCGCCGCCCAGCGGTACTTCATCGGGCGCTCAATGTCACAGAACAGAATGATGCGGTTCTGCTGCGTAGTGTTTTCCGCGTAGTGAATGTAAGTCTCGTCAAACATCACCGGCTCACCGTCCCGCCAGTAGTAACTCTCGCCATCCACATTGATGTAGCAACCCGGATCGTTCGGCGTGTCCAAGCCCAGGTGGTAACGATAAGAGCCTGCATACGGGTCACGGTGGCGCACCAGCTTGGAGCCCGGCGGCAGCTCGGCAAACATCGCCGCCTTGATCGAGCCAATGCCTTGCACCAGCTCAGTGGTACGCGGGCACAGCTTCATCGCCGAAGGGTGACTGTCGCCGTACCACTTAAGGTAAAAGCGCTTCCAGCCCGACTTGAAAAACGAGTTGAAACCCACGTCATTGTATTGGTCCGAGCGCTTGATCTCGCCCGCGCGCATCAGGTTCTGACCTTCCTGGCGGATTTCCTCCCAGTGCTCCTGCAGCGGGCTCAGGTCCGGAAAGTCGCTGGGCGACAGAAACGGACGGCTTGGCTGCCTGGAAAACAAGTAGAGGAAACAGTTGATCGGCGCAAGGAACGTCGAGTGATCGCTAAGCTGGCGACCCAGCTTGTGTCGCACTCTGCCACGCAGGTGAACATACGCAATGGAGGCAACGTAGAGAACAACAATGATGAGTTTCAAGGGATTCGTCACAAGTTAGAAGAGAACAGGCTGCTCCTGCATGCCCACAACGGCCGAGGATAAATAAGCAGCACCTGAAATCACGATTACATAGTGGCGGCTGGCCGGACGAGTCACTTCCTAAACCACGCCTTAGACCTTTATTTAGCCACAGTTTGTAACCAAAGGTTAACTAAGAATTGTGAAAAGCTGTCTACGCAACGCGTAGGACTCACGTGCGCCTGCCTGGATGCAAGCCCAGAGTGAGGCTATTTACAGCGCAGGCGGTTGCGCTGGCAACCCACAAAAAACTCGGCACCCAACCAGGTTCAATCCCCTTTCAGTTATCATCGCGCCAATCAATCTCCAGCAAAAGGAACTTGCATGAAACTTCAACCAGACCCGGACTTCACCGCGCTTCAGGGCGCCTGGGAGCAGACTTCCCTGGAAGACAGCGGCGTACTCAACCCTGCGGACGCACACAGCGCGCCAGGCGCCATTACCACGATTGAGGGTGATCAGTTCGAAGTCCGAACCGTCGCTGGCAACGTATTGCTGGCTGGCCGGTTTTCCCTGGACAGCAGCACCACGCCCAAACGTATTACCTGGGTAGATTCCATGGGCGATGACGCCGGCAAAGCGTTACCCGCCAGTTATCGCCTCGAAGGCGATAATTTTGTGTTTATCGCAGCGGATGAAGGCATGCCCCGCCCAACGGTCTTCAGCACCGGGCCAGGGCAAACCATGCGCGCCTTCGTGCGCCGCACCTGAAAACCGCATGCCATCCGAAACGCCGACATGCTTTTCACACGGTGTTTACTTCCTGGCCTTTAGCGTAAGGCCACCTACTCCAGTGAATCACTTGGCCCGCCTCTTCTCTCGCGGGCCTTTTTTTGTGCGCGAAAAACCCGCTCAAACAGCGCGCTTGATGGCCGTCAGGGTGAAACACAACGGCAATTGGGCCGACTGGTGCTCGTACTGGTCATACAGCTCCTCGCGGTTGGAGTGCGGATACTCCTGCAGATGCTCGATCTGCAAGTGCGCCGCAATCGCCGCGGTGACGACGCTGCCCAGGGTATGCACATACCAGTAGGACGTCGGCCCAGGCACCTCTGTCAGCCCTTCATACACAATTGACGCCTGCAACACGAACGGATCGCGTTGAAAATACGAGCTGTCGGGCAAAAACGGGTTGCTGGCCTGAGGGTCGAAGACTTCCAGGAAAGGGTGAGTCTCGTAGATCACCAGGGTGCCGCCGGGCTTGAGGGTACTGGCCACGTGCTGCATGAACAGCGCCACATCCGGCATCCAGCCGAGTACGCCAATCGTCACCAAGGCAATATCGAACCGGCCAAGCAAACGCTCAGGCAGGTGATGGATATCGGCTTCGATGAATTGCGGGTTATGCGGGGAAATATCAGCCAACTCCCGAGCTTGCGCCAGAAAGGCTGTCGATTGATCGACACCCACCACCTCACGCGCGCCCAGGCCAAACAGCGACAGGCTTTCACGCCCGTTGTTACAGCCGACTTGCACCACCGACTTGCCGGCAACGCCAACGGTTTGCAACAACGCGGTGATGGTGGGGTCGAGGCAGGAAAAAGCCGGCTCAACGACTGATTGCAGCAAGGTATTCCAGGTCGCAGTATCTTTGTGCAGCGCGGCAGAGGCGTCCCAGGCGGCCTTATTATCGGCGATTGCCTGTTGGGCTGAGGGCATGTCCATTGCGTCTCCAGGGAGTCATTTCAGCGGGCTACGGAAAATAATCCAAACGCCCGTCAGATGAAACCCTCAGCGGCAGCGAAACTTCTGTTCAGGCCCACGGGTCACTAGCCCAATGAGTGTCCAGCCCCTGAACACCCTTTGCGAAGACAACGCCGTGGCCAATCACTCTGACTTGCGTAATACCTTGTCCCTGGACAGCCTCAATTTTTTCCTGGCCGATGTGCGCGACGGCCTCGGGCCTTACCTGGCGATTTACCTGCTGGCCGTGCACAAATGGGACCCGGCCAGCATCGGCGTGGTCATGACCCTGGCGGGCATCGCCGCACTGGTCACCCAAGGCCCGGCGGGCGCGCTGATCGACCGCACACGCAGCAAGCGCGCGGTGATTGCGGCGGCTGCCATCCTGGTGACCATCAGTTGCCTGATGCTGCCATTTGTCAGCGCCTTCAGTTGGGTGGCCTTGACCCAGGCCGCCAGTGCCGTGGCCGCCTCGGTGTTTGCACCGGCCATATCGGCCATTTCCCTCGGAATTACCGGGCCACGCGCCTTCACCCGCCGAACGGGGCGCAACGAAACCTTCAACCACGCCGGCAATGCTGTGGCAGCGCTGCTGGCCGGCGGCCTGGCGTACCTGTACGGCCCGGTGGTGGTGTTTTACTTGATGGCCTTTATGGCGCTGGCCAGTATCGTGGCCGTGAGCTGTGTGTCGGCCAAGGCGATTGACCATGAAGTCGCCAGGGGCTTTGACCCGGCCCACCAAAGCGATCACGAACAACCGTCCGGTGTGAAAGTCCTGCTGGCCAACCGGCCGCTGCTGGTATTCGCCATCTGCTGCGCCCTCTTCCACCTGGCCAATGCGGCGATGCTGCCGTTGGTCAGCCAGAAGCTTGCGCAGATCAACCTGCAAATGGCTACGCCGCTGACCTCGGCGTGCATCGTCGCCGCGCAGTTGGTGATGGTGCCGATGGCCTGGCTGGTGGGGTTCAAGGCCGATGTGTGGGGTCGCAAACCGCTGCTGCTCGCAGGTTTCCTGATCCTGCCACTGCGCGGCGTGCTCTACACCTTGTCCAGTGATCCTTACTGGCTGGTGGCGGTACAGATGCTCGACGGCATCGGCGCGGGGATCTTTGGCGCGCTGTTCCCGGTGATCGTCAAGGACCTGACCCAGGGCACCGGGCGTTTTAATGTGAGCCTTGGCGCGCTGTCCACGGTGTTTGGCCTGGGTGCGGCGTTGAGTAGCAGCCTGGCCGGTTTCGTGGTGCAACAGGCCGGCTACAACGCGGCATTCCTGACCCTGGCAGGCGTGGCGGCCGTGGCCTTGGCGCTGTTATGGCTGGCGATGCCGGAGACCTTGGAGAAACCATCGTTCGCCTGCCATACAACTGTCGCCTGACATATGCGACAATGCGCGCCAAATTCCAACACACAGCCAAAATTTTCTGCTCAGCGACCGGGTTTCGCGCCTTGATGTCGCTGTTGACGCATGCCTGAAGGCTCCTGCCGCCACGCTCGCAACTCATTGATAGGTAAAGTAATTGATCTCCACAGCTAACATCACCATGCAGTTCGGCGCCAAGCCACTCTTCGAGAACGTCTCGGTCAAATTCGGCGCCGGCAACCGTTATGGTTTGATCGGTGCCAACGGTTGCGGCAAGTCGACCTTCATGAAAATCCTCGGCGGCGACCTCGAGCCGTCCGGCGGCCAGGTCATGCTGGAGCCAAACGTGCGCCTGGGTAAACTGCGCCAGGACCAGTTCGCCTACGAAGAATTCACCGTACTCGACACCGTGATCATGGGCCACGAAGAGCTGTGGCGGGTCAAGGCTGAGCGTGACCGCATCTACTCGCTGCCGGAAATGAGCGAAGAAGACGGCATGGCCGTTGCCGAGCTCGAAACCGAATTCGCCGAAATGGACGGCTACACCGCCGAATCCCGCGCCGGTGAACTGCTGCTGGGCCTGGGTATTCCGCTGGAGCAGCACTTTGGCCCGATGAGCGAAGTCTCGCCAGGCTGGAAACTGCGCGTATTGCTGGCCCAGGCGCTGTTCTCCGACCCTGAAGTGCTGTTGCTCGACGAACCGACCAACCACTTGGACATCAACACCATCCGCTGGCTGGAAAACATCCTGACCCAGCGTTCCAGCCTGATGATCATCATCTCTCACGACCGTCACTTCCTGAACAGCGTGTGCACCCACATGGCTGACCTGGACTACGGCGAGCTGCGCCTGTTCCCGGGCAACTACGACGAGTACATGACCGTGGCGACCCAGTCCCGCGAGCAGCTGCTGTCGGACAACGCCAAGAAGAAGGCGCAGATCTCCGAACTGCAATCCTTCGTCAGCCGCTTCTCGGCCAACGCCTCGAAAGCCAAGCAAGCCACGTCCCGCGCCAAGGCGATCGACAAGATCCAGCTGGCCGAGGTCAAGCCGTCGAGCCGTGTGAGCCCGTTCATCCGTTTCGAGCAGAACAAGAAGCTGCACCGCCAGGCTGTGATGGTCGAAAAAATGGCCAAGGGCTTCGACGGCAAGCCTCTGTTCAAGGACTTCAGCTTCCAGGTTGAAGCCGGCGAGCGCGTGGCGATCATCGGCCCGAACGGTATCGGCAAGACCACCCTGCTGCGCACCCTGGTCAACGAACTGACCCCGGACGCCGGCAGCATCAAGTGGACCGACGCCGCGGAGCTGGGCTACTACGCCCAGGACCACGCCCATGACTTCGAAGACGACGTGACCCTGTTCGACTGGATGGGCCAGTGGACCCAAGGCGAGCAGATGATCCGTGGCACCCTGGGCCGCATGCTGTTCTCCAACGACGAGATCCAGAAGTCGGTGAAGGTGATTTCCGGTGGTGAGCAAGGCCGCATGCTGTTCGGCAAGCTGATCCTGCAAAAGCCGAACGTGCTGATCATGGACGAACCCACCAACCACTTGGACATGGAATCCATCGAAGCGCTGAACCTGGCGCTGGAAAACTACCCGGGCACGCTGATCTTCGTCAGCCACGACCGTGAGTTCGTATCGTCCCTGGCCACCCGCATCATCGAGTTGAGCGCCACCGGCGTGATCGACTTCAGCGGCACCTATGACGACTACCTGCGCAGCCAAGGCGTGGTGTTCTAAGCCCCCGCGGCTAGCCGGCTTGTTGTGGCGAGCAGGCTTGCCCTGCGCTGGGCTGCGAAGCAGCCCCAATAAAAAACACCGCGTTCTGCCAGGCAAAACGCGGTGTTTGGTTTTAGGGCCGCTGCGCAGCCCAGCGCAGGGCAAGCCTGCTCGCCACAACAAGCCTGCTCGCCACATCGAGCCTGTTCACCACAATAGAGCGGCTTATGATGACGGGCCTCTTCAGCAAAACCCGTTAGCCTGCTTCC